>NZ_JBIRAW010000017.1:0-193760 GCF_044326315.1 Actinomadura sp. 9N407
CCCCCCCCCCCCCCCCCCCCCCCCCCCCCCCCCCCCCCCCCCCCCCCCCCCCCCGACTCTGTGCGGTGACCGCACCGGCTAGGTCGGGACGGTGGTCTCGATGGCGGTGCAGCGCCAGCGGCCACGGTGGTGCTCCAGGCGCAGGGCCAGGGCGTGCACGCGTCCACGCAGGACGACGACGGCGCCGGTCTCCATCACCCCTGGTACGGGCGCTTGCACCCACGTTCGCAGGACACGGGGTGGCGCGATGAAGGCCTTGCCGCCCGGGACCGGAACGCGGTGGACGGCCAAGCCCTGCCAGACCTCCGGGTCCGCCGTACCTGAGAGATGCCGTGGCGGACGCGTCCCGGCCAGGATCTCGATGACGATCCGTACGGTGGCCTCAGCGTGCCCTCGCGGCGGCGTACCGACCAGCGACAGATGCGATTTTCGCCTGGCCGCAGGGAGCGGGACGTCCCGTTGGAGGGCCAGCGAACCGTTCGTCTTGCAGCCGGCGGTGTTCGGGACGATGCGTACGAGCGTGTGCCCGTGGGACATGGCGGCCTCCTGGCGGATCGGCGACGTACACCAGAGGCACCAGAAGGCCGGTTGATACAGGCCCGCCGAAGAAAGCTCACCGGAAAAGCCGAACGGCGGCGCACGTCGCATTCGACGCGCGCCGCCGTCCGGGCGAGTCCTCCGGGAGGAGGGAGGAGGGGAGGACTCTCAGGGGTGGCTTACCTGTTCCCAGGTCAGGCGGTGTCCTCCGGCTTCGCCGCCTTCTCCTTGTCCGCGCCGGCCTTCTTCTCGGACGCTCCCGCGTCGGCCGCGGCCAGCTCAGGGGACACGGCAGGGTCGGCGGCCACCGACTCCTCGCCCTCCGGTTCCCGTCCGGGCGTCGCGAAGTTGAACTTCTCGATCAGGAACTTGAAGATCACGTAGTAGAGGAAGAAGTAGAGCACTCCCATCCCCAGGATCAACCCCAGTCCCTTGGTGTTGTCCTTGGTCATGTTGAGCAGGAAGTCGATCCCGCCCGCGGAGAAGCCGAACCCGAGCTGGGCCCCGGCGGCCTCCAGTACCGCCATCGAGATGCCGGTGAGCACCACATGCACCGCGTACAGCACCGGTGCGACGAACATGAACGCGAACTCGATCGGCTCGGTGACGCCGGTGACGAACGCGGTCAGCGCGGCGGAGATCATGATGCCGCCGACGGCCTTGCGGCGGTGCGGCGGCGCCGCGCGCCAGATCGCCATCGCCGCGCCGGGCAGGCCGAACATCAGCACCGGGAAGAATCCGGCCAGGTAGCCACCCGCGTTGGGGTCGCCGGCCAGGTAGCGGTTGATCTCGCCGTGCACCACGCCGCCCTCGGCCTGGAAGTCGCCGAACACGAACCAGATGAGCGAGTTCGGGATGTGGTGCAGGCCGAACGGCAGCAGCAGCCGGTTGACGACGCCGTACACGCCGGCTCCCAGCGCCCCCGCACCGGTCACCCAGTCGCCGAAGCTGTCCAGCAGGCCGCCGAGGACCGGCCACAGGAGGCCGATGAGCACGCCGAGCGCGAGCGCGGCGACCGCGGTGATGATCGGCACGAACCGGCGGCCACCGAAGAAGGCCAGCCAGGTCGGCAGCTTGATCCGGTAGTACCGCTGGTAGAGCAGGGCGGCGATCACACCGATGAGGATGCCGCCGAGCACGTCGGTGGGGTTCTTGGCACCCCAGTCGATGACCTGCGCCGGGGCCCCGTCGACCACCTTGGTGATCATGACGCGGTCCTTCAGCTCATCGCTGTAGGAGAACATCACCTTGGACACCCGGTCGTAGACCAGGTAGCCGACCACGGCGGCCAGCGCGGTGGAGCCGTCGGCCTTGCGGGCGAAGCCGATCGCCACACCGACGGCGAACAGCAGCGGCAGCGCGGCGAACAGCGCGTCGCCGGCGTTGCCGACGACGTTGGCGACCTCGATCCAGCCCAGGCCGTCCTTGCCCAGCATGTCGGCCTGGCCCAGCCGCAGCAGCAGTGCCGCGGCCGGCAGGACGGCGATCGGCAGCATCAGGCTGCGGCCGATCCGCTGGAGCACGGCGAGGGTCTTCGACCCTCGGCGCGGTGCAGTGGTCCCGCCCACTGCGGTTGTCGAACTCATCAGGGGGTTCCTCCTCGAAACGGAAGGGGTTCTACGCGGGGGATGGGGGGTTCCCGAGGGCTGTGTGAACCTGGTAGCGATCGGCCCGGTAGGTCGAAACGCCCAGCTCCGCGCAGACTCCTCCGGAGTAGGAGCGGCGTTGCAGGAGCAGCACGGCGCTGCCCCGGGATATCTGCAGGTGCCTGGCCTCCGTGGAGTCGGCCAGCCCGGCGTCGATGGTCTGGTCACCGGCGTCGAAGACCAGTCCGTAGACCGCCTCCAGCACGCCGTACAGCGAACGGTCCGCCAGCCGGCGGTCGAGCAGGTCGGGGGCCAGCGAGGCCAGGATGTGCGAACGTTCCAGCGCCATCGGCTCGCCGTCGGCGGTCCGCAGCCGCTCGATCACGTGCACTCCGGTGCCGGGCGGTACCTCGAAGATCCGGGCCAGCCTGGTGTCGGCGGGCATGGTCCGGCGGTCCAGATCGACCGAGCCCGGCCGCATCCCGCGCGCCAGCATGTCCTCGGTGAACGAGACCAGCCGGAGCGGCATCTCGATCTTGGGCCGGGCCACGAACGTGCCCTTGCCCGGGACGCGGTACAGCCGTCCCTCCGACACCAGCTGGTCGACGCCCTGCCGGACCGTCATCCGGGACACCCCGTACGTACCGCACAGCTCGCGCTCCGAGGGGATCGGAGCATCGACGGGCAGCTCCGAGCCCTCGATCAGGTCGAGCAGGATGGCCCGGAGCTGGAAGTACTTGGGCACCGGGCTGTGCGGGTCGATCGTCGTCACGGGCGTCCTCGGGGGCCGGGTCCAGGTCCGCGGCAAACCGGCCGATTTGCCACAGTTCCTAACTGGTCTAGGCCGGACTAGACCACAGCATTGGAACCACTGTCAATGCACGAACGGATAACGACCGGATCACGCCAAGGCCGCCCAAGATCGAATGAACTCCCAGGTCAGAACGCTGCGCGAGGAGCGTGCCCTGGTCAAAGGGAGCTCCGTAGGGCCGCGGCGGCGCCTGGACTGACGAACGCAGGGAGCGAGGAACGAGCGACCGGAGTGAGGAGGGAAGGCGGCGCCTTAAGGCGGCCCGGAGGGGCGACCGGAAGGCTCTGTTTCCGGGGGCGCATCTTCTTCCGGCTCTCGGCCTGGGGTGGGGAGGTTGAAGCGCCTGATCACGAAGGTGAAGATCAGGTAGTAGAGGACGAAGTAGATGACGCCCAGGCCGATGATCAGGAACAGGTGCCGGGTGTTGCTCTTGGTGGCGTTCAGCAGCATGTCGATCAGGCCGGCCGAGAAGCTGAAGCCGAGCTGGGCGTCGATCGCGGCCAGCAGGTACATCGACACCCCGGTCAGCAGGACGTGGATGCCGTACAGCACCGGGGCCACGAACATGAACGAGAACTCGATCGGCTCGGTGACGCCGGTGACGAACGCGGTGAGCGCGGCGGAGATCATGATGCCGCCGACGGCCTTGCGGCGGTGCGGTGGCGCGGCGCGCCAGATCGCCAGCGCGGCGCCGGGCAGGCCGAACATCAGCACCGGGAAGAACCCGGCGAGGAACGTCCCGGCGTGCGGGTCGCCGGCCAGGTAGCGGTTGATCTCGCCGTGCGTCACCCCGTCCGGGCCCTCGTAGCTGCCGAACACGAACCAGATCAGCGAGTTGAGGATGTGGTGCAGGCCGAACGGCAGCAGCAGCCGGTTGGCGATGCCGTACACGCCGGCGCCGATCGCGCCCAGCCCGGTGATCCATTCGCCGAACGAGTCGATCCAGCCGCCCAGCGCGGGCCAGATCAACCCGAACAGCACGCCCAGCAGCAGCGCCGCCGCCGAGCTGACGATCGGGACGAACCTGCGGCCGCCGAAGAAGGCCAGCCAGGCGGGCAGCTTGATCCGGTAGAAGCGCTGGTAGAGCAGCGCCACCATGAGGCCGACCATGATGCCGCCGAGCACCTGGGTGGGGTTCTTGACGCCGAAGTCGATCACCTCCTTGACCGTCCCGTCCTCCTGCTGGACGTTGGCCACCACGCCGCCCTTGAGCTGCTCGGAGTCGGCGAACATCACCTTGGTGACGCGGTCGAAGACCAGGTAGGCGGCCACGGCGGCGAGCGCGGTGGAGCCGTCGGAGCGGCGGGCGAAGCCGATCGCCACGCCGACCGCGAACAGGATCGCCAGGTTGTCCAGCAGCGCGCCGCCGGCGGCGGCGAAGATCTCGGCGACCCGGTTCCAGCCGAGCCCGTCGGCGCCGAGCAGGTCGTCCTGGCCGAGCCGGAGCAGGATGCCGGCGGCGGGCAGCACGGCGATCGGCAGCATCAGGCTGCGGCCGATCCGCTGCAGGACGGCGAACATGGCCGGCCAGAGGCCGCCCGAGCCGTCGCCGGCGTTCCCGCCGGACGTGGCGGTCAACGAACTCATGAGCGGTCGCCTCCCCCGAGACCCGGCGTCTGTCGCTTTGACTGATTGGTGGGATATGGTGCCTACTGGTCTAGGCCGGACTAGACCAGTTGACCCGGTCGGCATCGCCCCGTGATGGTGGCGTCACAGAGAGTGCGCACCGATGGCATCACTTCTGATCACCGCCAGCAGCATGATCGCTTCCCCTGAGGGGGCCTCTACCCGCGTCCTGACCCCGGGATACGTCCGGGTCGAGGACGGAGTGATCACCGAGGTCGGCGAGGGCCGGCCGGCGGGCGCGCCCGGGGTCGATCTGGACGGCGGGATCCTCGCTCCCGGGCTGGTGGACCTGCAGGTCAACGGGTTCTTCGGGTACGACATGGCGGACGTCGACGAGACCGGCTGGCACACCGTGACCAGACGCCTGCCCGAGACCGGCGTGACCGCGTTCCTGCCCACGTTCATCACCGCTCCCGTACGGGAGCACGCCGAGGCGCTGCGCCGGACCCGCGACCTGCTGCCGGGGCTCCCGGACGGCGGCAGCCGCGTGCTCGGCGTACATCTGGAGGGGCCGTTCCTCTCCGAGAAGCGCAAGGGCGCCCACAACGCCGTGCACCTGACCGACCCGACGCCCGAGGCGATCGCCACGCTGCTGGAGACCGGCCTGGTCACGCTGGTCACGCTGGCCCCCGAACGGGACGGCGCCCTGGACGCGATCCGTACCCTCACCGAGAACGGCGTGCTGGTCAGCGTCGGCCACAGTGACGCGACCGCCGACCAGGTCTCGGCCGCCGCCGACGCGGGGGCCCGCAAGGTCACCCACATCTTCAACGCCCAGTCCGGTGTCCATCACCGCACTCCGGGCGTCGCCACCCAGGCGCTGACCGACCCCCGGCTGAGCCCCGGCCTGATCCTCGACCTGCACCACGTGACGGCGCCGGCCGCCCGGCTGGTCTTCATGTCCGCGCCCGGACGGGTCGTGCTGGTCACCGACGCCGCCTCGTCCGCCGGGATGCCGCCCGGGACGTACGACCTGGGCGGCGAGCCGATCGAGATGCCGGCCGAAGGGCCGCCGCTGCGCGCCGACGGCACCATCGCCGGATCCGGCCTGCGGCTGGACGAGGCCATCGCCAACGCGATCGCGATCGGGATCGACCCGGTGACCGCGATCGACGCCGCCACCCGCGTTCCGGCCGGCCTCATCGGCCGTACCGACCTGGGCCGCATCGCCCCCGGCGCCAAGGCCGACCTGGTCTGGCTCGGCCCCGACCACCGGGCGCATGCGACGTGGATCGCCGGGGAGAACGTCTTCGGAGGGGATCATGACTAGCACCAGCCGGATGCGCGCGGAGATCGGCGAACAGCCCGACGCGCTGCGCCGTACGATCGACGCCCTGCTGCCGAGGATGGCCGAAGTGGGGCTGCTGGCGCGGGAGACCCGCCAGGTCCTGTTCATCGCGCGCGGGTCGTCCGACAACGCCGCGATGTACGGGCGCTACCTGGTGGAGTCGCACGCCGGGAGGCTCGCCACCATGGCGGCGCCGTCCATCGCCACCACCTACCGCAGCAGGCTGGACCTGTCCGGGGTGCTGGCCGTGGCGATCAGCCAGTCGGGCAAGACCGAGGAGATCGTGGAGACCCTGGACTGGGCGGCCGCCTGCGGCGCCCGGACCGTGGCGGTCACCAACGGCGCGGGCTCGCCGCTGGCCGAGGCCGCCGAGGTCGCGCTGATCACCGAGGCGGGCGACGAGATCGCCGTACCGGCGACCAAGACCTACACCACCCAGCTGGCCGCGCTGTCGGTGCTGGGCCTCGGCCTCGGCGCCGACGTCGAGCCCGGCGACCTGCGCCGGGTCCCGGACGAGGTGGCGCGGATGGTCGAGCTGACCGAGGCGTCCGCGGAGCTGCCCGCGATCGTCGAGGAGCTGGCCGCGGTGCCCGGCGCGGTGGTGTCGGGACGCGGGATCGCGTTCGGCACGGCGCTGGAGCTCGCGCTCAAGATCAAGGAGGCGTGCTACCTGCACGCCATGGGCCTGTCGTACGCCGACCTGCTGCACGGGCCGATCGCGGTGGTCGACGACCAGACCCCGGCCATCCTGGTGGCGGCCGACTCCGGCCCCACCCTGCCCGGGACGATCGCGCTCGCCGAGCGGGTCCGCGGAGCGGGTGCCCGCGCGTACGGTATCGGTGGCGGTACCGGACTGGAACGCGCGTGCTCGCGGGCGCTGCCCGGCCCGGCGCTGCCCGAGTGGGTCGCCCCCCTGGGGCTCATCGTGGCGGGCCAGCTCCTCGTCGAGGCACTGGCCCGCAGGCTCGGCGTGGACCCCGACGTCCCGCGCGGGCTCAACAAGGTCACCCAGACCGGCTGACGGCCGGAACGGGACGAAAAACAGGAGTGCACATGGACAAGGCCGAAGCCATCGTGGCGGCGCTGGGCGGCGCCGGGAACATCATCGAGATCGAGCCCTGCGCCACCCGGCTGCGGACCGAGGTCTCCGATGCGGGCAAGGTCGACGAGGCGGCGCTCAAGAAGGCCGGCGCGTTCGGCGTCATGCGCAGCGGCACCGTCGTCCAGGTGGTCGTGGGCCCCGAGGCCGACACCATCGCCAGCGACATCGAGGACATCCTCGAGTAGGAACCCCTGGAAGGCGGACCCCTGGAAGGCAAGGCAATGACGCGAGTACTGGCACCGGTGGACGGCCGCGTGGTCGGGCTCGCCGGGGTACCCGATCCGGTGTTCGCCCAGGCCATGGTCGGGCCGGGCACCGCGATCGACCCCGAGCGGGCGCCCGGCCGGGCACTGTCCCCGGTGGACGGCAAGATCGTCAAACTGCATCCGCACGCGTTCGTGGTCGTCGACGCCGAGGGCCACGGCGTGCTCGTCCACCTGGGCGTGGACACCGTCCAGCTCAAGGGCGCGGGCTTCGAGCTGCTGGCCGCCGAGGGCGACCAGGTGACCGCGGGGCAGCCGCTGGTCGGCTGGAACCCGGCCGACATCGAGGCGGGCGGCCGTTCCCCGGTCACCGCCGTGGTGGCACTGGACGCCGGCGCCGACGCGCTGACGGGCGTGCGGGAGACCGGCGAGATCGAGAGGGGGGCCGAGCTTTTCACGTGGACCTGAGTGCCGCGGTCTTCGACCTGGACGGCACGCTGATCGACACCGAGCCGCGCAACCGGGTGATGTGGTCCCGGCTGTTCGAGGCGCACGGGGCCGCGTACGACCACGACCTGATCTCTTCGTTCGTCGGGCGGCGCGGCCGCGAGGTCCTCGCCGAGCTCATGCACCTGTTCCCCGGCCGTACGGTCGAGGAGCTGTTCGAGCAGGCCATCGCCTACGAGCACGGTCCCGACGCGCCCCCCATCGGCGTGGTCCCCGGCGCGGTCGAGCTGATCAGGGCGCTGCACGAGGCGGGCGTCCCGCTGGGCGTGGCGACCTCCGGGCAGCGCTCGTACGCCGAGGGCCTGCTGGAAGAGCTGGGCGTGCGGGAGTGCTTCGGCGCCGTGGTGACCGCCGACGACGTCAGGACGGGCAAGCCGCACCCGGAGGGTTTCCTCGCCGCGTGCGCAGGGCTCGGCGTCGCGCCGCAGCGGTCGGTGGGCTTCGAGGACGCCCCGGCCGGGGTGGCCGCGGTGAAGGCCGCGGGTATGACCTGCATCGGGGTGACCACCACGCTGCCGGCCGCCGCCCTGATCGAAGCCGATCATGTGGTGGCGAACCTGAAGGAACTGGACGTCCTGCCGGGGCCCGCGCTGCGGGTCCTCGGCGGCTGAGAGAGACGACCCCCCGCCGGGACCGGCCTGCAGGGGCGACATACGAGGAGTTGCTGTGACCGAGCGTAACGTCAAGATCGAGTCCAAGGTGGGGCTGCACGCCCGGCCGGCCGCGCTGTTCGTGCAGACCGCCGCCAAGGCTCCGATGGACGTCACCGTGGCCAAGCGCGGGGGCGCTCCCGTGAACGCCAAGAGCATCCTGGCCGTTCTCGGCCTGGACGCCCGCCACGGCGAGGACGTCGTCATCGCCGCCGACGGCGACGGCGCCGACGAGCTGCTGGACGATCTGGAGGCCCTGCTCGCAAAGCCGGAGCCCGAGGGTGCCTGAGCGGCTGCAGGGCGCGGGCGTCAGCCCCGGAATCGGAGCGGGCCCCGTCCGTACCGTGGCGGGGGCCGTGCCGGAGCCGGACGCCGGCGCCCGGCACGGTGGTGACGCCGCGGCCGAGAAGGCGTCCGCGCTGGCCGCGCTCGAAGCGGTGGCCGCCGACCTGGAGGCCCGCGGCGCTCAAGCGGGCGAGCTCGGCAACACCAGCGGTATGGAGGTGCTCGGCGCGCAGGCGATGATGGCCCGCGACCCGGGCCTCGCCGACGGCGTGTCCGCCAAGGTCGACGAAGGCGTCGCCGCTGCCCGGGCCGTGTACGAGGCGTTCGGTGTCTACCGCGAGATGCTCGCCAGTGCGGGGGAGTACCTCGCCGCCCGGGTGAGCGACCTCGACGACATCCGCGACCGGGCCGTCGCCCGGCTGCTGGGCCTGCCGATGCCCGGGATCCCCGAATCGGACGAGCCGTTCGTGCTGGTCGCGCGGGATCTCGCGCCCGCCGACACGGCGCTGCTCGATCCCGCCAAGGTGGTCGCGTTCGTGACCGAGCAGGGCGGGCCGACCAGCCACACCGCGATCCTGGCCCGGACGATGGGTGTCCCCGCCGTGGTGGCGCTGCCCGGCGCGACCGCGCTGGCCGACGGCACCCGGGTCCTGGTGGACGGCGGTGCGGGCACCGTCCAGGTCGACCCGGACGAGGCGGAGGTCGCGGCGGCGCGCGGCGCGGCGACGGCCCGCGCCTCGCTGCTGACCGAGGCCGCCGGCCCCGGCGCCACCAAGGACGGGCACCAGGTCCCGCTGCTGGCCAACATCGGCGGGCCGCGCGACATCGAAGGGGCGCTCGCCAACGGCGCCGAGGGCGTCGGGCTCTACCGCACCGAGTTCCTGTTCCTCGACCGTTCCGAGCCGCCGACCGACGCCGAGCAGGAAGCGGCGTACCGGACCGTTCTCGAAGCCTTCCCCGAGGGCCGCGTCGTCGTCCGGACCCTGGACGCCGGCGCGGACAAGCCGCTGGCGTTCCTGCCGCCGCCCGGAGACGAGCCCAACCCGGCGCTCGGCGAGCGCGGCCTGCGGATGGCGCGTTCCTACCCGGACGTCCTGCGCGCCCAGCTCGCGGCGCTGGCCCGTGCCGCCGCCGGAACGACGGCGAAGCTCGAGGTCATGGCGCCGATGGTGACCGACGCCGACGAGGCCGCCTCGTTCGCCGCCGAGTGCCGTACGGCCGGGATCGAGCATCCCGGCGTCATGATCGAGGTGCCGGCCGCCGCGCTGCGCGCCGCCGATCTGGCGGCCGAGGTGGAGTTCTTCAGCATCGGCACCAACGACCTGACCCAGTACGCGTGCGCCGCCGACCGGCAGATCGGCGGGCTGGCCGCGTTCCAGGACCCGTGGCGCCCCGCGGTCCTGGACCTGGTCGCGATGACCGCCGGTCCCGCCGCCGAGGCCGGCAAGAGCTGCGGTGTCTGCGGCGAGGCGGCCGGTGACGCGGTCCTGGCCTGCGTGCTGGTCGGACTCGGCGTGACCTCGCTGTCGATGAGCGCGCCGTCGCTGCCGCTCGTACGGGCCGCGCTGGCCCGGCACACCCTGGCCGAATGCCGCCAGGCGGCCGCCGCCGCGCGCGCCGCCCGTACGGCCAAGGACGCAAAGGAATTCGCCCGAGTCCTCCTGCCGTACCTGAGCGACCTAGGCCTCTGACAGCCGACCTAGACCACCGCGCGAGTGCGTTTTCTGCCCGGTGAGGCGACGCCGAAGGCGAGCCTCACCGGGCAGATCGCGAAGCGATGCCGCGCTCGCACAAGGCACGGTCACGGTGCGAGCCGCCAGGCGAGCACCGTGGGCCGGGACTTTGAAACACAGCGCTCAGCCGGTGATGAGCCAGCGGCCGCCGGTTTGGCGGAGGGTGTAGCGCGCCGCGAGGATCCCGCCGGGACGGGCCGGTTCGCCCTTCCACTTGAGATCCTCGAACCCGACCGTGATGTCCCCGTTCTCGGGCCCGGCCTCGGCCGTGGGCACGGTCACGCCGCGCAGGGCGGTGACGTCCTGGGGCCGCAGCTTGCCCTTGGCCTCGTCAAGTCCCTTGCGGCAGTCGCCGGCCGCACCGAACGTGGCGCTCTCGTACCCGGGCGTGAGGTGGGAGCACACCTTGGCGTCACCCGCCGCGATCCCGCGCAGGTACTGGTAGAGCACCTTCCTGGCCGCGAGGCTCTGCGCGGCGGGGACGGCGGTCTGCGTGCTGGGCCGCTGGTCGCCCGGCTCGGGCGTGAGCGGCGGCATCGTCGCCTCACCCTCGCCGCACGCGCTGAGCGCCATGGCGAGGATCGGTACGGCCAGAAGCGGAACGAGTGCCGTACGGGCCCTACGGGACCAGGGCATGGACGCGGGGTGCACGGAACCTCCTGGGGGCTGGCTCGCGCGATCTTCCCAGGCTGCGGCCCGCCCGTCCATACGCGCGGGTCTACCCGTACGACAGTCCGTGACCGGGGGGCTGCCCGCCCGCCTTCACCGGGAGCCTGCCGATCGGATCGACCGAGCCCGCCAGGACCCTGGCCAGCGCCGCGATCGAGACGGCGCCGCCGGAGTAGGTGGCCAGGGCGGCCTTGGCCCGTCCCGACTTGTCCAGGTCGTACGGGCGGCCCAGCGCGGCGACCACGACCGGCTTGCCCCCGAGGGCGCGGATCCGGGCGGCGGTCGCGGACGCGCCGGCGTTCTCCGTGGTCAGGACCGTGACGTCGGCCGAGGCGGGCGAGCCCGCGATGGGGATCCCGGCGCGGCGCAGCGCCTTCGCCAGGCTTTCGCTGCGGGGGCCGGTGACGTGGACGGTCTTGTCCTTGCCGAGAGGCAGGACCCGGTCGTCATTGCGGACGAGCGTGACGGCGTGCTCGGCGACCCGTGAAGCGGTGGACTTGTGGGATTCCGCCCCGACCACCGCGTCCGCGCGTGCGGGGTCGGCCATGGTGCCGGCGAACAGGCCGCGCAGCTCCTTGAGCCGCAGGATCCGGCCGACCGACTCGTCCAGGCGCTTGGGCGGGATCTTCCCGTCGCGTACGGCGCGTACGACCGCCTTGTGGGCCGTCGGCAGGCTCGGCGGCATGAGCAGCTGGTCGGCCCCGGCGTTGATCGCCCGGACCGGGGTGGCCGCGTCGCCGTACTTCTCGCGCGCCCCGGCCATCTGCAGCGAGTCGGTGACGATGACGCCCTGGTAGCCGAGATGCTGCCGCAGCAGGCCGGTCAGCACGGTCTTGGACAGCGTGGACGGGTCGCCCGACTTGTCGAGCCCCGGGACGACGATGTGCGCCGACATGATCGCGTCCACCCCGGCGGTGATCGCGGCCTTGAACGGGGGCGCGTCCAGCCGTTCCCACTGGGCCCGGGTGTGCTTGATCACCGGCAGCCCGGTGTGGCTGTCGGTGTCGGTGTCGCCATGGCCGGGGAAGTGCTTGGCGGTGGCCGCGACGCCGGCCGCCTGGTAGCCGCCGATGGCCGCGCCGAGCAGCTGCGACACCAGCGCGGGATCGGAGCCGAACGACCGCAGCCCGATCACCGGATTGGCCGGGTTGATGTTGACGTCGGCGACCGGCGCGTAGTTCTGGTTGATCCCGACGGCGCGCAGCTCGGTGCCGGTGACCTGGGCGGCGGCGCGCGCGTCGTCGGTCCGGCGGGTCGCGCCGAGCGCCATGTTGCCGGGGAACTTGGTGAGGAACGGGGTACGCGTGACCAGCCCCTGCTCCTCGTCCACGGCCAGCAGCAGCGGCAGCTTGGCGGCCTTCTGCAGGGAGTTGGACAGCCGTGCGGTGCCCTCGGGCCCGCCGGCCATGTTGCCGGGGAAGTAGATCAGGCCGCCCACGTGGTAGCGCTTGATCATCGACCTGGCGTCGGCGGCGCTGGAGAAGGTCGGCACGAACAGCTGCCCGACCTTCTCTTCCAGGGTCATGTCCGCCACGTACCCGGGGATCCATTTGCCGTCCGGTGTGGGCGAGGCGCTCGGCGAGGACGTGGCCGCGCCGGTACGTGACGCGGGGTCGCCGGTACGGGGGCCGCCGTCAGGCGCGGAGCCGCCGCCGCAACCGGCGAGCGGTACCGCGACCGCGGCCACCGCGGCCAGCGCGATCATAGGTGAGGCACGCACGGGAGAAGACTCCCCGACATGGTCGCTGTTACTCGTTCGTGATCGGACCCGGGTGACGCTAACCGGTCGGGCGTCCCGTGTCGATTCACGCTGCGTCGATTCGCGCCGTGTCGACGCGCGGCGCGCCGTGGGCCAGGGGCCGAGGATCAGGGGAGGGGGTGGCCGAGTCTGCGCAGCGCGAGGGCGGCGGCGCCCACGGCCCCGTCGCCGGCCCGGCGGGGCTCGGCGGCGAAGCGGTCGCGCAGCCCGTCCCGTACCGCGTCGGCGACGGGGCCGTCGCGCAGCACCGAACCGTGCATGACCACCGGCGCGTACGGGTCGTTCAGCGCCGGCCGTACGGCGTCGACGTCCCGCAGCAGCCACTCGGCGGCCTCGGCGGTGATGCGCCTGGCCACCGGATCGCCGGCGGCCGCGGCGGCCGCGACCACCGGGCCGAGCCGGCCCAGGGCCGCGGGCGGGCGGCCGTACACCTCTTTGATGATCGCTTGGGCCAGCTGGGGATTGGGCGGCGGGCCGGGCTGGAAGCGCGGTACGGGCACCGGCCGCGGATCGGGCGGACGCCCGTGCTGGTCACCACGGTGCTGTTCGCCACGGTGCTGTTCCGCACGGTGCTGGTCACCACGGTGCTGTTCGCCACGGTGCTGGTCACCACGGTCGGGCCCGTCGACGACCAGGACCGCGGTCGTTCCCTGGGCGAGGGCGGCGAGGCGGGGGCGCGTGCCGGGCAGCGGGCCGCTGCCGTTCCCCGGGGGACCGTTGCCGGGCGGTGCCGGGCCGTGATCGGCGGAAGGGGACGGGGCCGGTCCCGCCATCGCCGGCGCGCGATGGTGCCGCGCGCGGCGCCGGGCCGGCTCGTACTCCTTCGCCGCCGGCGCCGCCGCGCCGAGCAGCGCGCGCGGCACCGACTCGGTCAGCAGCGTCGGGGAGCCGCGTCCGTCGTAGGCCGCCAGGGCCGCGCGGACCGCCTCCCTCCCGAGCCAGACGGCCGAACCCTCGTCGCCGACCAGCCAGCCGTAGCCGTCGGCGCGCTGCAGGATCGTCCCGTCGCTGATCACCGCGGCGCCCGCGCCGGTACCGGAGAACACCACGATGCCCTTGGGGGCGGTGGTCCCGGCGGCGAAGGCGACCGCGATGTCGGTCACGACGGCGGGCGAGCCGCGCAGCCCGGCGATGTTCCAGGCGCGCCGTGCGGCCGCGACCGCAGCGGGACGTCCCGCCGAGCCGGCCCCGGCGATCCCGAACACGCCGCCGATCACGTGGGAACGATCCACATCGGCGAGCGCTTCCCGGAGGGCCATGGTGAGCGCCCCCGCGGTGTCGCCCCCGGAATTGGGGTTGGCACCGGGGCCGGTTCCGAAACCGGCCGGAGCTCCCCCGAGCGTTAGTACGACACAGCGGGTCTTCGTGCCACCCGCGTCTATACCGATCACGTACGGACCGGCCAAATGGGTCAACACATGGCGACCGTAGCCCTTTCTACCGTTGACGTGACATCCTGCAAGTAAGAAAATTTCTTCCATGAGGAAACCCACCGGCTCCGAGCCGGGCAGCACCGGGGAGGCCGGCGCGCTCAGGACACCGGCGTCGCGTGAGGGCGTGACCAGGGACGCGACGCCGCTGAGCACCGTGGTCAGGGTGCGTTCCCTGCTGCCTTCACTGCCCCCCGCTGAGCGCCGAGTCGCTCAACGCGTCATCGACGACCCCGAAGGGGTCGCCAACTCCACCATCACCGAACTCGCCCAGACCTGCGGTACCTCTGAGACCACGGTCATCAGGTTCTGCCGGGCGATCGGGTTTCATGGTTATCCAGAGCTGCGGCTGACCCTGGCCACCGAAGCGGGCCGGGCGCAGAGCGCCACCGGCGGCCGGGTCATCGGCAGCGACATCAGTCCCGACGACTCGCTCGAACAGATCGTGGAGAAGGTGACGTTCGCCGATGCCAGGGCCGTCGAGGAGACCGCGGCCCAGCTCGACATCAAGACGCTCGAGCAGGTCGTGGACGCGGTGGTCGCCGCGGACCGGGTCGACGTCTACGGCGTCGGCGCCAGCGCCTTCGTCGCCGCGGACTTCCAGCAGAAACTGCACCGCATCGGCAGGGTCTGCTCCGCCTGGTCGGACGCGCACATCATGCTCACCAGCGCCGCGGTGCTGGGGAGCGGCGACGTCTCGATCGGGATCTCGCACACGGGCGCGACGGTGGAGACCATCGACGCGCTCGAAGTCGCAAAGAGCAAGGGGGTGACGACCGTAGCCCTGACCAATTTCCCCAAGTCGCCCATCGCCGAGGTGGCCGATCTCGTCCTCACCACGGCGGCCCGGGAGACCACGTTCCGCTCGGGCGCGACCGCCAGCAGGCTGGCGCAGCTGACAGTGGTCGACTGCCTGTTCGTCGGCGTGGCCCAGCGCACGTACGGCTCCACCCGAAAGGCCCTCGAGGCCACGTTCGAGGCAGTCCGTGGCCGAACCGTACGACCCGACCGGAGGCGTCGGTGATCGATTGCGAACTGCCCACCGAGGGGCGCAACCCGCGCACCCTCGACGTCGACACGCTGCCCACCCTCGAGGTGCTGCGCCGCATCAACGCCGAGGACGCGACGGTGCCACTGGTGGTGGCGTCCGTGCTGCCGGAGATCGCCGAGCTGGTCGACATGGCCGTCGGCTCGCTGCGCGACGGCGGCCGGGTGCACTACTTCGGCGCCGGTACCTCGGGCCGGCTCGCGGTACTGGACGCGGCGGAACTGCCGCCCACGTTCGGTATCTGGGGCCGGGTCGTGGCGCACAACGCCGGCGGTTTCGGCGCGCTGTCCCAGGCGGTCTCGGAGGTCGAGGACGACCACGAGCTCGGCGCCAGGGACGCGAGCGAGGTCCGGGACGGCGACGTCGCGATCGGCATCGCCGCCAGCGGCCGTACCCCGTACGTGCTGGGCGCGCTGCGGGCGGCCGCGGCGGCCGGCGCGCGGACGGCGCTGATCAGCTGCAATCCGCACACCCCGCACGGTGAGGAGGTCGAGGTCCATATCGCGCTGGCCACCGGACCCGAGGTGATCAGCGGCTCCACCCGGATGAAGGCCGGCACCGCGACGAAGCTGGTGCTGAACTCCTTCTCCACCACGCTGATGATCAGGATGGGCCGGACCTACTCCAACCTGATGGTCAGCGTGAACGCGCTCAACTCCAAGCTGCGCGCCCGGCTGGTGCGGATCCTCACCGAGGCGACCGGGATGGACCCGGTCTCGTGTGAGAACGCCCTGGTCGAGGCGGGCGGCGACACCCGGGTGGCGCTGGTCTCGCTGCTGGGCGAGGTACCCGCAGCACGCGCGACAAGGGTCCTGGAGGAATCCGATGGCGGAGTGAGAGAGGCCCTGCAACGCCTCAGATCCGCCTGACCTCTCGTTGACTCGTGGCGTGTTCGCCCCGAAAACGGCCCCGGAAGGGCGAACACGCCACGAGTCGACCTCCTACTTCAGGTAGGGGCGCAGCTCCTGGCGGGCGACGGTCCGGACGTGTACCTCGTCCGGGCCGTCGAACAGCCGCATGGCGCGGACCCAGGTGTACATCTGGGCCAGCGGCGTGTCGTCGCTGACGCCCGCGCCGCCGTGTACCTGGATCGCGCGGTCGATGACCTCGTGCGTGATCCGGGGCACGATCACCTTGATCGCCGCGATCTCGGTACGGGCCCCCTTCGCGCCGTGCTTGTCGATCAGCCAGGCCGTCTTGAGCGTCATCAGCCGGGCCTGCTCGATCGCCATCCGGGACTCGGCGATCTGCTGCTGGACGACGCCCTGCGTGGCCAGCGGGGCACCGAACGCCACCCGGTCGACGGCGCGCCGGCACATCAGCTCAAGGGCGCGCTCGGCCATGCCCAGCGCCCGCATGCAGTGGTGGATGCGGCCGGGCCCGAGGCGGGCCTGAGCGATCATGAACCCGTCGCCCTCGCCCGCGATCAGGTTCGAAGCCGGCACCCGGACGTTGTCGAACCGCAGCTCCGAGTGCCCGTGCTGGTCCTGGTAGCCGAAGACGGGCAGGTGCCGGACGATCGTCAGCCCGGGGGTGTCGCGTGGCACGAGGATCTGCGACTGCCGCCGGTGCGCGGGCCCGTCCGGGTCCGACTTGCCCATCACGATGAAGATCTTGCAGCGCTCGTCGGCGGCACCGGTGATCCACCACTTGCGGCCGTTGATCACGTACTCGTCGCCGTCCCGGACGATCGACGTGGTGATGTTGGTCGCGTCCGAGGAGGCCACGTCCGGCTCGGTCATCGCGAACGCGGACCGGATCTCGCCGTCCAGCAGCGGCTCCAGCCAGCGCTTCCGCTGCTCGTCGGTCCCGAACATGTGCAGGACCTCCATGTTCCCGGTGTCCGGGGCGGCGCAGTTGACCGCCTCCGGCGCCAGGTCGGGGGAGCGCCCGGTCACCTCGGCGAGCGTCGCGTACTCCAGGTTCGTGAGCCCCGACACGTCCGGCAGGAAGAGGTTCCACAGACCGCGCCTGCGCGCCTCGGCCTTGAGCTCCTGGACGACCGGCGGCAGCGCGTGCGGATCGTTCGCGGCCCGCCAGGCCGCGTACACCGGCTCGGCCGGGTATACGTGCTCGTCCATGAACTCCAGCAGTCTCGTCTGGTGGTCCCGCGCCTTGGGGCTCAGTTCGAAGTCCATGACCGCAGTTTCGCAGAACGCGATTCGGTCGGTCTTGCCGGGATCGCCTACCATCGGGCCGTGACCGTCAACGCTGTGATCACCGACTGGGGCGGCGTGCTGACCTCCCCCCTGAACGATGCCGTCGCCGTCTGGCTCGCCGCCGACGGCATCGACGTCGCCGTCTGGCTCGCCGCCGACGGCATCGACGTCGCCGGCTACAAGACCGTGATGCGCGGCTGGGTGAAGCAGGCCTACGACGGGTCGGGCGTCAACCCCATCCACGGCCTGGAGGACGGCACCCTCGACGTGGCCGAGTTCGAACGGCTGCTGGCCGCCGAGCTGCGTACCGTGGACGGCGGCCCGGTCGTCGCCGAAGGCCTGATCCAGCGGATGTTCGGCGCGTTCCATCCGGTCGAGCCGATGTACGACGCGCTGCGCGCCGCCCGCGCCTCGGGCACCCGTACCGCGCTGCTGTCCAACTCCTGGGGCAACGACTACCCGCGCGACCTGTTCGCCGATCTCTTCGACGCCGTGGTGATCTCCTGCGAGGTCGGCATGCGCAAGCCCGACGAGCGCATCTTCCATCATGCCGTCGAGCTGGTCGGCCTGCCCGCCGCCGAGTGCGTGTTCATCGACGACATCGAGCACAACATCACGGCCGCCGCCGCCGTCGGCATGAAGACCGTCCACCACACCGACGTCGACACGACACTCGGCGAGCTGCGGGCGATGGGACTCGCCGTCTGACGATCTGGCAGACTTGCTGATCGTCATGCGCGTCTACGTTCCGTCCACACTCACCGGTCTCGCCCGCGTCCACGAAGCGCGGGAGGCCGGGCCAGCGCCCCTCGCCGCCTACGCGGTGACACCGGCGCTGCGCGAGTGGTACGCCGAAGGCGACACCGAGGAGCTGGAGTACGCGGCGCTGACCGCCGCCGCCCGCGCCTCGCTGGGCCTGCTGGCCGACGATCCCGAGGCCCCGCCGCGCCGGGTCGTGCTGGCCGCCGAGGTCCCCGACCAGAGCGTCGACCAGATCGGCGCTGCCCGAGGCCCATTCAGCGACGACGACCGCGCCCTCGTCCGGGTGACCGTCCCGATCCCGTGGCGCAAGATCGCGGCCGGGCATCTGGACGATCCCGGCGCCGCCGACGACGTACGGGCCGCCGCCGGGGCGCTCCCGGCCGCCCGCGCGGGCGACGACGACGCGGCCTTCACCGTGGCCGGCGCCGAAGGCCACGAGCTGATGTGGTTCGCCACCCAGGAACTGCGCGACCTGATCTCCTGACCTGGATCCCTCCTGCTTCCCCTTCACGGGGCTGGGTAGACCTGCTGGCATCGACGACGATGTCGGACTTCCAGGGAGCAGGCGATGGACGCCGTCACGAACGTCCCCGTACCGGTGAACGAGCCCGTCAAGGGGTACGCGCCCGGCAGCCCCGAGCGGGCCGCGCTGGAGGCCAGGATCAAGGAACTGGCCGGCGAGCGGACCGAGCTCACCATGACGATCGGTGCCGAGCGGCGGCTCGGCGGCGGTACCCCGATCGACGTGGTGGAGCCGCACAACCACGGCCACGTGCTCGGCACGATGGGCAACGCGACCGCCGTCGACGTGCAGGCCGCGATCGCGGCCGCGCGCGCGGCGGCGCCGGCCTGGCGGGCGATGCCGTTCGACGAGCGGGCCGCGATCCTGCTGCGCGCCGCCGACCTGCTCGCCGGCCCGTGGCGCGCCACGATCAACGCCGCAACGATCCTCGGCCAGTCCAAGTCGGTCCAGCAGGCCGAGATCGACGCGGCCTGCGAGCTGATCGACTTCTGGCGGTTCAACGTCGACTACGCGCGCCGGCTGTACGCCCAGCAGCCGATCTCCTCGCCCGGCGTGTGGAACCGGATGGACTACCGGCCGCTGGAGGGGTTCGTGGTCGCGATCACCCCGTTCAACTTCACCGCGATCGCCGGCAACCTGCCGACCGCGCCCGCGCTGATGGGAAACGTGGTGATCTGGAAGCCGTCGCCCACCCAGCAGCTCGCCGCGCACCACACGATGCGGCTGCTGGAGGCCGCCGGACTGCCGCCCGGCGTGATCAACCTGGTCACCGGGGACGGCCGGGCCCTGTCGGAGGTGGCGATCCCGCACCCGGACCTGGCCGGGATCCACTTCACCGGCAGCACCGGCACGTTCCAGCACCTCTGGCGTACGGTCGGCGAGCACATCTCCACGTACCACGGCTATCCGCGCGTGGTCGGCGAGACCGGCGGCAAGGACTTCGTCGTCGCGCACCCCTCGGCCGACCCCGCCGTACTGAAGACCGCGCTGGTACGGGGCGCGTTCGAGTACCAGGGCCAGAAATGCTCGGCCGCCTCCCGCGCCTACGTCCCGCGCTCGATCTGGACGCGCATCCGGGACGGGTTCTGCGATGAGGTCGAGGCGCTGACCATGGGGAACGTGGCCGAGGACCTGTCGCTGTTCATGGGCGCCGTGATCGACGAGCGCGCGTTCGCCAAGCACAAGGCCGCCCTCGAACGGGCCCGCGGGATCGACACGATGAAGGTCCTGGCGGGCGGCATGCTGGACGACTCCCAGGGCTACTTCGTCCGGCCGACCGTGCTGGAGTCGTCCGACCCCGAGGACGAGATCTTCGTCCAGGAGTACTTCGGTCCCATCGTGGGCGTGCACGTCTACGACGACGGCGACTACGACACGATGCTGACCCAGATGGAACGCGTCGCCGCGTACGCGCTGACCGGCGCGATCATCGCCCGGGACCGGGCCGCGGTCGAGGCCGCGAGCGAGCGGCTGCGGTTCGCGGCGGGCAACTTCTACGTCAACGACAAGCCGACCGGCTCGATCGTTGGCCAGCAGCCGTTCGGCGGCGCCCGGGCCAGCGGCACCAACGACAAGGCCGGTTCGATCTTCAACCTGACCCGCTGGGCCAGCATGCGCGTGATCAAGGAGACCTTCGTGGCTCCCACCGACCACCGCTACCCCCACATGGGCCCCTGACCATGGCCTTGCGGGCAGTTGCGGTATCCGTCGCCAGGCTCGACGATGAGTCCGCCCGTACGCACGCGTACGGGCGGACCCCGCGCGCCGAACGGCGCCACCGCGAACGTGCTTGGGAACGGGATGACGACGCTGAACCGTCTGGTGCTGTGGAACATCGATCACACGCTCGTGGACGTCGGACGGGTCACCCGCGAGGCGTACGCCGAGGCGTTCCAGCGAACCTGCGGGCGCCCGCTGGTGCGGCTGGCGCCGACCCCGGGCCGTACCGAGTCCGAGATCATCTTCGAGACGCTGGCGTTCAACGACGTCGTCACCACCGATGACCACCTGCCCGCGTTCATGACCGCGCTCGCCGAGTCGTTCGCGGCCCGGCGGGGCGACCTGAAGGCGCACGGCAGGGTGCTGGCCGGCGCCGGCGAGGCGGTGGGCGCGATCGCCCGCCTCCCTGACACCGCGCAGTCGGTGCTCACCGGCTCGATCGAGCCGAACGCGGTGCTGAAGGTGACCGAGCTCGGCCTGGCCGGGCGACTCGAGCTCGAGGTCGGCGGCTACGAGAACGGCGTCTACAGCAAGGCCGCGCTGCTGGAGGTGGCCCGTACGAACGCCGGGGACAAGCACGGTGTCCGCTATGGCGAGCGGGCGACCGTCTACGTCGCCGACTCGCCGCGCGACATCCAGGCCGCGCACATCGCCGGGTCGCCGATCATCGCGGTGGCCTCCGGCAGCGCGACCGAGGCCGAACTGCGCGCCGCCGGGGCCGAGGTGGTGCTGTCCACGCTGGCCGACACCGACGCGGTCGTCCGGGCCGTACTGGAGCTCACCGCGCACTGACCCCGTGGTTGAAGGACCCGTGGTGGCACCTCCGGCGGTCTCAAGATCGCTCAGCTTGCGCAGGTCGTTCGGCACGCCCGATCCTGGGAACGTACGGCTGGGGCGAGGGGAGAGACATGTCGCGCGACACAGAGGTATCCGAAGGTGCGCTGTTGTGGGAGCCGTCTGAGGAGGTCGTCGCCAACGCGCGGGTGACCCATTTCCTGCATTGGCTGTGGGACCGCGGCGTGACGGCGGAGTCGTACGACGATCTGTGGCGCTGGTCGGTCACCGAGGTGGACGCGTTCTGGGACGCGATCTGGTCGTACTTCAAGGTCGTCGGGGAGCGCGGCGACGGGCCTGTCCGTGCTGGCGGCGGCATGCCGGTGGACGGGCTGAGCTGGTTCCCCGGGACGACCGTCAACTACGCCGCCAACGCGCTGCGGCGGGCCGCCGAGGCACCCGACGAGCCGATGGTGATCTTCCGCTCAGAGGCGGGCGGGCACCGGGTGATCAACGGCCGCGAGCTGTGCATGCAGGTCGCGGAGGTGCGCGCCGGGCTGGCCCGGCTGGGCGTCGGCCGGGGCGACCGGGTGGTCGGGTACGTGCCCAACATCCCCGAGGCGCTGATCTGCTTCCTGGCGACCGCCTCGCTCGGCGCGATCTGGTCGTCGTGCTCGCCGGACTTCGGGGCCTCGTCGGTGATCGACCGGTTCGCCCAGATCGAGCCCAAGGTCATGATCGCGGTGGACGGCTACGCCTACAACGGCAAGCGGTTCGACCGGCGCGGGGTCGTCAGCGAGATCGAGGCGGAGCTGCCCACGCTGGCCGCGACCGTGCTGATCCCGTACCTGGACCCCGCCTCCACGCCGGAGGGCCTGCGGGCCGGGATCTCGTACGCGGACCTGCCCGCCACCGACCACGACACGCTGGAGTTCGAGGACGTCCCGTTCGACCATCCGCTGTGGGTCGTCTACTCGTCCGGGACCACCGGCCTGCCCAAGCCGATCGTGCACGGCCACGGCGGCGTGGTCCTCGAACACCT
The DNA here is from genome assembly GCF_044326315.1 of Actinomadura sp. 9N407. Classification (NCBI taxonomy): domain Bacteria; kingdom Bacillati; phylum Actinomycetota; class Actinomycetes; order Streptosporangiales; family Thermomonosporaceae; genus Actinomadura; species Actinomadura sp. 9N407. Next base: position 22,214 of record NZ_JBIRAW010000017.1, read on the forward strand.
CAAGGCGCTGTCGTTCCACCAGGACCTCGGCCCCGGCGACGTGTTCTTCTGGTACACCACCACCGGCTGGATGATGTGGAACTACCTGGTCGGTGGCCTGCTGGTGGGCTCGACCGTGGTGCTGTACGACGGCGCCCCCATCGACCTATGGAAGATGGCCGCCGACACCGGCATCACCTACATGGGCGTAGGCGCTCCCTACATCACCTCTTGCGCGAAGCAGGGCGAGAAGCCGGGCGAGCAGTACGACCTCTCCGGCCTGCGCGGCATCGGTTCCACCGGCTCGCCCCTACCGCCCGAGGGCTTCTCCTGGGTGTACGAGGCGATCGGCAAGGACCTGCTGCTGGGCTCGCTGTCGGGTGGCACCGACCTGTGCACCGGCTTCGTGGGGCCGTCCGTACTGCTGCCCCTGTACGCGGGCGTCCTGCAGTGCCGCAGCCTCGGCGCCAAGGTCGAGGCGTACGACGACGCGGGCAAGGCCGTCAGCGACGAGGTGGGCGAGCTGGTCATCACCGAGCCGATGCCGTCCATGCCGGTCTCCTTCTGGAACGACCCGGACGGGGCGCGCTACCGCGAGTCCTACTTCGAGATGTACCCCGGCATCTGGCGGCACGGCGACTGGATCAAGATCCGGCCGGACGGCGGCTGCGTGATCTACGGCCGGTCCGACTCCACCCTCAACCGGGGCGGGATCCGGATGGGCACCGCCGACTTCTACCGGGTGGTCGAGGCGTTCCCGGAGATCGCCGACAGCCTGGTGATCGACACCGGCCGGCTGGGCCAGGAGGGCCGGCTGATCCTGTACGTCCAGCCGGCCGAGGGCGGCGAGCTGTCGGACGACCTGATCGGGCGCCTGGCCCGCGAGCTGCGCTCGGCGCTGTCGCCGCGGCACGTCCCGGACGAGATCCACGCGGTCCCGGGCATCCCGCGGACGCTGTCGGGCAAGAAGCTGGAGGTCCCGGTCCGCAAGATCCTCCAGGGCACCCCGGTCGACCAGGCCGCCAACCGCGACTCGCTGGCCAACCCGGAGGTCCTGGAGCACTTCATCCCTCCGTCCTGAGGCGGGCGTAGTCCAGGATGTCGCCGCGCCGGTAGAGGCGGCGGACGCGGCCACCGCCGAGCGGCTCGGTCCGGGCGGGCTCGGGCCAGCCGGCCGGTGGCCGCTTCGGATAGACGGTGACGCTCGTCTGGGCCAGGCCGAGGACGCGGGCGGCGTCGGCGAGCGTGATCAGCTCCTCGGGGTCGCCCTCGCCCTCGCGGGCCGAGCCCTGGTCCTTCTCGTACGCGGCGTACCAGGCGGCCCACTCCGCCCTGTCCCAGTAGAGGGACTTGCCTGCCCGATGGGCCACTTCCGGATGGCCGTTACCGGCCCGTTCGGCCCAGAGCGTTTTCATGGCGTGCCGGGTGAGTCCGTGCTCGGCCGCCAGTTCGTCGCGGGTCGCCAGTCCGGGCGGGACTCCAGGGGCCGTACGGCGCGCCGCGTACCAGCGGTCCCAGGCCTCGGCATCCCACGCGAGCTGGGAACCGACCGTTCCGGCGGGCTCCGGATGGCCGTTGCGGGCCCGCTCGCGGAACCACTTCTCCAGCGTGCTGAGGCCCAGCCCGTACGCGTCCATGAGGTCGGCCCTGGTGTAGGCGCGGCGTCCATCGAGGCTGGTCATGGCCCTATTGTCGCCGCCGCGTCGGCACGCCCGCGAATGTTCCGGACGGGGCGACGCTGAGCTGGCATAATGTCGGGCGTCGCCGGGTCTGGGCGGTTCCCCTGCGCGGCCGGCAAAGATCTCAAGATCAACTCAAAGTGTCCCCAGGGGCGGCGCAGCGTCACATCGCGACGTAAGGTCTCAGGTCCGGGTGAACTTCCCTTGGCTTTGGGGCGTCACACAATCATGGGATCGGTCTGCGCACACGCGGCCGGCGGGTCCCTCGGGTCCGGTCGATCCAGAGAGGGCGGTTCGGCGCATGGAGGTTGGGGCGCTGCGTTCCGGTGACCCGGAGCGGCTGGGGCCTTACGCTCTCATCGGCCGGGTCGGCGAGGGCGGTCAGGGCACCGTGTTCCTCGCCGCCGCCGAGGACGGCGCCCAGGTGGCGCTCAAGCTGCTGCACAGCGAGCTGACCGCCGACGAGAAGGCCCGCGCCCGGTTCCTGCGCGAGCTGGAGGTCGCCAAGCGGGTGGCCCCGTTCTGCACGGCCCAGGTCATCGACGCCGACGCCGGCGGCGAGCGGCCGTACATCGTCAGCGAGTACGTCCCCGGGCCCTCGCTCAACCAGCTGGTGACCGAGCAGGGCCCGCTGGGCGGCGCCGCGCTGGACCGGCTCGCGGTCGGTACCGCCACCGCGCTGGCGGCGATCCACCAGGCGAAGATCATCCACCGCGACTTCAAGCCGCACAACGTGCTGATCGGCGCCGACGGGCCGCGCGTGATCGACTTCGGGGTGGCCCGGGCGATCAGCGGCTCCACCACGCTCACCAGCAAGGTGATCGGGACGCCCTCCTACATGGCGCCCGAGCAGCTGCAGGGCGACGAGATCGGTACCCCGGCCGACGTGTTCTGCTGGGCCGCGACGCTGGCCTTCGCGGCCACCGGCGAGCCCCCGTTCGGCCAGGACACCATCCCCGCGGTGATCAACCGGATCCTGCACCACGAGCCCGAGCTGGGCGAGCTGGACGGCACGCTGCGCGTGCTGGTCACCGACTGCCTCAGCAAGGATCCGGCCGACCGGCCCAACGCCCGCCAGCTGCTGATGCGGCTGCTCGGCCACCAGGAGCCCGCCCAGGTGCCCGCATCGGTCCCCGTCGCCGCCGGCGAGGCCGACGACGAGGACGCGGACGCGATCCTGGCCGAGGGCAGCGAGCTGGCCGCCGAGCTCGACCAGGAGGAGGCGCGCGCCGCCGCGACCGCCGTCCCGTCCCGGTCACCGCTGGGCGCCGCCGGCATCGCGACCGCCGGGACCACCCAGTCCATCGGCCTCGGCCGCAAGGAGCTGTACGGCCGCGAGGACGTGTACGGCCCCGACGATCCGTACGACCCCGACGACGCGTACGGCCCTGAGGCCGCCTACGACGCCGACGAGGCGTACGACGACGTCCAGGACGAAGCCGACGACTGGGCGGGCGGTCCGCGCCGCGAGAGCCACGAGGAGCGGCTGCCGTCGCCCTCGGAGTGGGCGGCACAGAACACGCTGCCCCCCGAGCTGATCGAAGGGCGCGGGCAGGGCCTGCGCCAGGCGCTCGGCGACCGCAACCGGGTGGCCGCCCTCGCCGGCGCCGCGGCGCTCGTCGTCGCGGTGACCGTCGCGTCGGCGATGCTGCTGCTCGGCGGCGACGGCAAGGACAAGACCGGCCAGCCCATCAGCAACTCCAACCGGCCGATGCCGCCCGCGAGTTCGGTCCCGAGCACCACGCCCACCGAGTCGGCCCGCAACGCGCCACGGCCGACGGACACCGGGCAGGGCACGGCGCAGCCCTCGCCGTCGGAGACGCTCTCGCCCACGACGTCCCCGTCCCCGACGGTGAGCGGCGGCCCGGCGACCACGCCGCCGGTGGACCCGCCGACCGACCCGGAGGACCCGCCGACGGATCCCGAGGACCCGCCGACGGATCCCGAGGACCCGCCGCCGGACCCTGACCCGGGTGCCGGTGGTGGTGCGGACACCGGCGCCTGAACGGGCGGTAAAACCGGGTCAATGTTCACCGGCGACAGGTTTGGTGAGCCTGACCCTAAGGAAGGCCATGGTGGCCGCACATCCCCGCGAGTCGGCTTTGGGGGAATTCCTGGCTACGCTGGCGCAGTGAGCGGCGCCACAACGGAGTGGCGAGAGGTCTTCAGGGGAGTTGTTGTTTGATGGGCGGCAAGCTCGACCAGGCCAAGCACGACCTGCTCCGGCGGGCGGCGGAAACGTGCGCGCAGCGGCCGGGGGCCCGCAGCGTGGGGGACGTTGAGGAGGCGGTCGAGTACCTCCGGCTCTACTACCGCAACGTGGCCCCGGAGGATCTGCTGTCCCGGGATCCGGCCGACATCTGCGGGCCCGCGATGGCCCACCGGCTGCTGGGCGAGGAGCGTCCCCAGGGGCGCGCGAAGGTACGGGTCTTCACGCCCACGCTGGAGGAGAACGGCTGGGACCCCGGGCACACCGTGGTCCAGGTGGTGACCGACGACATGCCGTTCCTGGTGGACTCGGTCACGATGGAGCTGTCCCGGCACCAGCTCACCACCCACCTGATCGTGCACCCGCTGCTCGGGGTGGACCGTGACGTGGCGGGCCGGCTCCTGGCGTTCCGCAGGAAGCTGGCCAGCGACACCGACATCGACGAGTCGTGGATCCACATCGAGGTGGACCGCACCAGCGACCGGGCCCGGCTCGACGAGCTGGAGCGCGATCTCATCCGCGTGCTGCAGGACGTGCGGGTCGCGGTCGAGGACGAGCCCAAGATGCGCTCCCGGGCCGGCGAGATCGCGCTCGGCATCCGGGACGAGCCGCCGCCGCTGGCGGAGAAGGAGCTGGACGAGGGCGTCGAGCTGCTCGACTGGCTGGCCGACGGCCACTTCACGTTCCTCGGCTACCGCGACTACACCCTCACCGACGACGGCACCGCGCTGCGGCCGGTCCCGGGCACCGGGCTGGGCGTGCTGCGCAACGACAAGCCCGAGTCCGACAGCTTCGCCGCGCTGCCGCCGGAGGTCCGCGACAAGGCCACCGAGATGCACCTGCTGGTGCTCACCAAGGCCAACTCGCGCGCGACCGTGCACCGCCCCGCCTACCTGGACTACATCGGCGTCAAGAAGTTCGACGCCGCCGGGAAGGTGGCGGGCGAGCGGCGCTTCCTCGGCCTGTTCACGCACGTCGCCTACAGCGAGTCGATCGCCAACGTCCCGGTGCTCAAGCGCAAGCTCTCGGAGGTCTTGGACCGCGCCGAGTTCACCGCCGACAGCTACGACGGCCAGGACCTGATCGAGATACTGGAGAGCTACCCGCGCGACGAGCTGTTCCAGATCTCGGTCGACGACCTGGAGCCGATCGCGCTGGGCGTGCTGCGGCTGCGCGAGCGCCGCCGGCTCAAGCTCTTCCTGCGCAAGGACCTGTACGGCCGGTTCATGTCCTGCATGGTCTACCTGCCCCGGGACCGCTACACCACCAAGGTCCGGCTGCGGATCCAGGAGATACTGCGCAGCGCGTTCGACGGCGTCAGCGTCGACTACAGCGCCAACGTGACCGAGTCGATCCTGGCGCGCCTGCACGTGGTCGTACGCGGCGAGCGCGGCCGTCCGCTCCCTGACGTGGACGTGGAGGACCTGGAGGCCCGGCTGGCGGCGGCCACCCGCTCCTGGGCCGACGACCTGTCCGACGCGATCGTCGAGCAGTGCGGCGAGGAGCGCTCGGGCGTCCTGGCCCGCCGGTACGGCGACGCGTTCCCCGAGGGCTACAAGGCCGACTTCCCGGCCCGTACCGCCGTGGCCGACCTCAAGCGGCTGGACGAGCTGGACGAGTCCCGCGACACCTCGATCAACCTGTACGAGCCGTACGGTGCCGGTCCGGGCGAGCGCCGGCTCAAGATCTACCGGCTGGGCGAGCCGATCTCGCTGTCGCGGGTGCTGCCGCTGCTGCAGAACATGGGCGTCGAGGTGATCGACGAGCGGCCGTACGAGATCCTGCCCAAGAACGCCGGGGGGCCTGGGAACGGCACGGCCGCGGGACGGTCCTGGATCTACGATCTCGGGCTGCGCTACGTCCCGCCGGCGGGCGTGGCCGAGGAGGCCATCAAGGACCTCTTCCAGGAGGCGTTCACCGCGCTGTGGCGGGGCGAGATCGAGAACGACGGCTTCAACGCGCTGGTGCTGCACGTCGGGCTCACCTTCCGGCAAGCGATGATCATGCGGGCGTACGCGCTCTACCTGCGGCAGACCGGGATCACGTTCTCCAAGCGCTACGTCGAGCAGGTGCTGCTGCGCAACCCGTCGATCACCCGGCTGCTGATCCGGCTCTGGGAGAGCCGGCTCGACCCCGGGCTGGCCGGCGGCGAGCAGGAGCGCAGCGCCGGGATCTCCGAGGAGCTGAACGGCGACCTGGACGAGGTCGCCAGCCTCGACGAGGACCGCATCCTGCGGGCCTACCTCGACCTGATCCAGGCCACCCTGCGCACCAACCACTACCAGCGCAAGCCGTACCTGTCGCTGAAGTTCGACCCGTCCGGGATCCCCGAACTGCCGCAGCCGCGGCCCACGTTCGAGATCTTCGTGTACTCGCCCCGGGTGGAGGGCGTGCACCTGCGGTTCGGCTCGGTGGCGCGCGGCGGGCTGCGCTGGTCCGACCGGCGCGAGGACTTCCGTACCGAGGTCCTCGGCCTGGTCAAGGCGCAGGCCGTCAAGAACACCGTGATCGTTCCGGCCGGTGCCAAGGGCGGCTTCGTCGGCAAGCAGCTGCCCGACCCGGCCACCGACCGCGAGGCCTTCATGAAGGCCGGCATCGCCTGCTACAAGGACTTCATCTCCGGGCTCCTGGACGTCACCGACAACCTCGTCGACGGCAAGGTCGTACCGCCGCCCAACGTCGTCCGGCACGACGGCGACGACACCTACCTCGTGGTCGCCGCCGACAAGGGCACCGCGACGTTCTCCGACATCGCCAACGAGGTCGCCGCCTCGTACGGCTTCTGGCTGGGCGACGCGTTCGCCTCCGGTGGCTCGGTCGGCTACGACCACAAGGCGATGGGCATCACCGCGCGCGGCGCCTGGGAGTCGGTGAAGTACCTGTTCCGCTCGCTCGGCAAGGACGTCCAGAGCGAGGACTTCACCACCGTCGGCATCGGCGACATGTCGGGCGACGTGTTCGGCAACGGGATGCTGCTGTCCAAGCACACCAAGCTGGTCGCCGCGTTCGACCACCGGCACATCTTCCTCGACCCCGATCCCGACCCCGAGGCCTCGTTCGCCGAGCGCGAGCGGCTCTTCGCCCTGCCGCGCAGCACCTGGGGCGACTACGACGCCAAGCTGATCTCCAAGGGCGGCGGCGTCTTCCCCCGTACGGTCAAGTCGATCCGGCTCACCCCGGAGATGCGGGCCGCTCTCGGCATCGCCCCCGACGTCAAGGCGATGACCCCGTTCCAGCTGATCCACGCGGCCCTGTGCGCCCCGGTCGATCTGCTCTGGAACGGCGGCATCGGCACCTACGTCAAGGCGTCCACCGAGAACAACGCCGACGTCGGCGACAAGGCCAACGACCAGGTCCGCGCCGACGGCGCCGAGCTGCGCTGCCGGGTGATCGGCGAGGGCGGCAACCTCGGCCTCACCCAGCTCGGCCGGATCGAGTACTCCCGGGGCGGCGGCCTCGTCAACACCGACTTCATCGACAACTCGGCCGGGGTCGACACCTCCGACCACGAGGTCAACATCAAGATCCTGCTCGACCAGGTCGTCCGGGACGGCGAGCTGACCGGCAAGCAGCGCGACCAGCTGCTGACCGAGATGACCGACGAGGTCGCCGACCTCGTCCTGGCCGACAACTACGCGCAGAACGTCGTGCTGGCCGCCACCCGCACGCAGGCGCCGTCCATGCTGCACGTACACGCCCGCTACCTGCGCAAGCTGGAACGCGACGGCAAGATCAGCCGCAAGCTGGAGGCCCTGCCCGACGACAAGGCCCTCGCCGAACGCCGCCAGGCCGGCCTCGGCCTCACCGGTCCCGAGTTCTCGGTCCTGCTCGCCTACTCCAAGCTGACCCTGGACGCCGAGCTGATCGAGTCCAACCTCGCCGACGACCCGTACCTGGAGTCCTGGCTCGTCGACTACTTCCCGAGCCCGCTGCGCGAACGGTTCCGCCCCTACATGGACCGGCACCCGCTGCGCCGCGAGATCATCACCACCGCGGTGGTGAACGACGTGGTCAACAACAGCGGCATCACGTTCGGCTTCCGCCTCAACGAGGAGACCGGGGCGTCCTCGCCCGACATCGCGCGCGCCTACCTGGTCGCCCGCGAGGTCTTCGACATGCCCCGGTTCTGGCGCTCCGTCGAGGGCCTGTCCCACCAGGTCGACGAGTCCACCCAGATCAAGATGCTGCTGGAGGCCCGCAAGCTGACCGAACGCGGCGCCCGCTGGCTGCTGCACAACCGGCGCCCCCCGTTCGACATCCGGGAGAACATCGACTTCTTCTCCGGCGGCGCCGTCACCCTCGGCGCCCGGCTGCCCAAGCTCCTCGTCGGCCTCGACCTGGCCTCGTTCGAGCAGCGCCGCGACGAGTTCGCCGAACGCGGCGTACCCGACGAGCTGGCCGAGCAGTGCGCGATGCTCGTCCCCGCCTACTCCACGTTCGACCTGGTGGGGATCGCGCACGACACCGGTCGCCCGGTCGAGGAGGCCGCCGAGGTCTACTTCGACCTCGCCGACCGCCTCCAGTTGTCCCGCCTGCGCGAGCGCATCATCACCCTGCCCCGCGACGACCGCTGGCGCTCCATGGCCCGCTCCGCCCTCCGCGACGACCTGTACGCCGCCCACGCGGCCCTCACCCGCGACGTCCTGGTCACCAGCGAACCGGGCACCCTGCCCGAACACCGGATGGCCCACTGGTCGGACAAGAACAGCACCGCGGTCGCCAGAGCCCAGCAGACCCTGTCGGAGATCTGGGAGAGCGACAGCTTCGACCTGGCAACCCTGTCAGTGGCCCTAGGAGCAATCCGCACCCTGGTAACAGCGAGTAATTTGCCGAACTAGCTGTATTTACCTGGGGGACCACCCCCAGACCCCCAGGCGGACCGTTCGCGGCCCCTTCGCTCGCTGCGCTCGCGAAGGGGCCGCGCTCGGATCCGTGCGGGGGGCTCCGCCCCCCACGCCCCCCGCCGGGGGAGACCCCCTGGCCCCCGTCTCTGACGGGCTGGGGTGGAAGTAGCGACAAGAGGTCATCGGTGCCGCCGGGTGCCGGTACGGCCCGCCGCAGCGGTCAACTAAAGCAGGACGTCCCGGCACCCGACCGAACCGCGAACCATCCTCGCAGCGTGACCGACCGGTCACTCAGGGAAAATGCTTATCTGGCGAATGTCGGCCATGTCCGCCCCACAGAACCGCTGCCCTCAGCCCGTGACATGGGGGCAAGGGGCGAAGCCCCAGGAGTTGGGGACTAGGGGGCGGAGCCCCCAGCCAGGGGGCGTGGGGGGCGGGAGCCCACCACCCGGACTGGACGCGTTCCCGGAGCGAGCGCCAGCGAGCGCAGGGGGCGTGGCCGGTCCGCCTGGGGGTCTGGGGGTGGTCCCCCCAGGGGTTACTGCCCGCCTGATTCAGCCTGCCGCATCCAGCGGATTTCGGCCTCGATGAAGTCGTCGATGTCGCCGTCCAGGACGGCGGTGGGGTTGCCTACCTCTACGCCGGTGCGGAGGTCCTTGACGATCTGGTACGGGTGCAGGACGTAGTTGCGGATCTGGGTGCCCCAGCTGCTGGTGCCCTCGCCGCGGAGTTGGGACATCGTCTCGGCTTCCTGCTTGCGCTTGCGCTCTAGCAGTTTGGCCTGGAGGACGTTCATCGCGCTGGCGCGGTTCTGGAGCTGGCTGCGCTCGTTCTGGCAGGAGACCACGATGCCGCTGGGGAGGTGGGTGATGCGTACGGCGGAGTCGGTGGTGTTGACGCCCTGGCCGCCGGGGCCGGAGGAGCGGTAGACGTCGATGCGCAGTTCGCTCTCGTCGATGTCGACGTGGTCGCTGCGCTCGACGACGGGGACGACGTCCAGGCCGGCGAAGGAGGTCTGGCGGCGGCTGGCGTTGTCGAACGGGGAGATGCGGACCAGGCGGTGGGTGCCGTGCTCGCCACGGAGGGTGCCGTAGGCGTAGGGGGCCTTCACCGCGAAGGTGGTGGACTTGATCCCGGCCTCTTCGGCGTAGGACGTCTCGTACACCTCGGTGGGGTAGCCGTGGCGCTCGGCCCAGCGCAGGTACATCCGCTGGAGCTGGAGGGCCCAGTCGGCGGCGTCGATGCCGCCGGCCTGGGCGTTGATGGTGACGAGGGCCTCGCGCTCGTCGTACTCGCCGGACATCAGCGTGCGGACCTCGAGCAGCTGGACGGCCTTGACCAGGCCTGCCAGCTCGTCGTCGGCCTCCTTGCGGGTGTCCTCGTCCTCCATCTCGCGGGCCAGCTCGTAGAGCGTTCCGGCGTCGTCGATGCGCTGGCGCAGGCTCTCGACCCTGCCCAGCTCGCTTTCGAGGTACGACAGGCGGCGGGTCACCGACTGGGCACGCTCCTGGTCGTTCCACAGTTCAGGATCGGCGGCCTGCTCGCGCAGCTCGGAGATGTCGCGCCGCATGGCGTCGATGTCCAGCACCTGCTCGATGCTGGACAGGGTCGCGCCGAGTTCCTTGAGCTGTTCTTCCGGGTCGATGCCTGCCACACTCCGAGCTTATCGCCGTCCCGGTACTGCCCCGAGCAGTGCGCGACACCGCATTCCCGCCTGACCAATACGCTGTGGGTGGCAGAATCTCGGGTCACCGCGGCGGAGCGGATCCATTTCGGGGGATTCGTTGGCACAGGGCCGAGGGAGAGGTGGGTTCGGGCGGCGTCATGGCTACTGCGCGAAGGACCTCGTCACTGCTTGTGGTGGCACTGCTGGTGCTGGTGCCGTTCGCGGCGTCCGGCTGCGCCGGAAGCGAACCGGAGGTACGGCCGACGACGGTCGCCGCCACCACCGAGAAGCCCGAGCCCGAGCCGCTGACGCTCGCCGTGGCCGAGCGGGAGTTCCGTACCTTCGTCACCAACGACGATGTGGCGCGTGCCGCCGGTGACGAGCGGCTGGCGCTGACGTGGGTGTCGGACGGCGAGTCGCCGCTGACGGCGGCCGAGTACCGCAAGGCCGCGTTCGACGGTGATCCGGTACGGCGCTACGCGTACGCCGAGCCGAAGCTGTACGTCCCCAAGCTCAAGCCCGACGTGTTCCCGCAGTGGTTCGTGGCGTCGGTGTCGCGGAGCGTCCCGGGGGAGGAGAAGAGCAAGGAGAACGTGCTGATGGCGTTCATCCTGCGCTCGCCCGAGGATCGCTGGACGCTGAGCCTGAAGACGACGATGGCGCCCAAGGCCAAGCTGCCCAAGGTCGTGCTCGACGCCGAGGGGTACGCGACGGCCCTGACGACCGCGGACACCTCGGTGCTGATCAGGCCGCGGGAGATGCCGGGGATCCAGGCGACGGTGGCCTACGAGGGGCCCGACAGCGTGGCCGCCAAGGTGATGAAGTCCGGGCCGGTCACCACCGGTTACTACGCGAAGAGCCGCAAGGCCAAGCGGAAGGCCAGGCAGAAGGACCTGACGCTGCAGACGGTGCTGACCGCCACCCCGTACCCGATCTTCGCGCTGCGGACCGAGAACGCCGCCGGGCTGGTGCTGTACACGCTGTACCGCAACAGCGTCACGGGGGTCAAGGACAAGGAGAAGAACCCGGCCGCGAAGCCGCCGATCCCGCCGGAGATCGCGCATCTGCTGGACGGGACGGTCGAGGGCGACGAGATCCATGTCTCCGAGACCCTGCAGTTCGCCGCGTTCGATCCGGCCCGTCCCAAGGAGGACGAGGACGAGGACAAGGACGGGGCGCCGCGGGCCAAGGCGGATGTGATCGCCGACGCGGGCGGGATCTACAAGGCCGTCACGCCGCCGGCGAAGAATCCCTGACGGCGGCCCGTCAGTAGGCGCGCTGGAGGATCAGCGCGACGAAGAGCAGCGCGACGAGCGCGGCCAGAATCAGCGCGGGCGGGATGGACGGGCCGTCCCTGTGCACCTGGTCCCGGGCGTTCCGGCAGGTCGGGCAGCGGCCCTCGACCACCGGACCCGAGCACCGGGCACAGATCAGATGTTCGCAGCTCATATGGCCGTCTCTCTGGATCGGGAACTAGCTGTCACTAAGAACTTTAGGCGCGATTCCACAGCATTCCGCATGACCGGGATGTAAAGTCCTGGACCAGGCTGGGGCCCGGCCGGTTCGAGGCGGTGGTTCGCCGCCCCTACACTGCTCGGGGCCACATGGTCGCCGGGTTACCGGGGCCGGGGCCTGAGCCCTTAGAGTCGACCGTCCGCGGCCGATAGGCCCGGAGATGTAGCTGGCACCCGCCACTGGAGGTGACCTATCAGCCGGAACGGCGGCTGTATGATGCCGCCTCAGGCAGGTTGACGGACCTGGGCACGGGCCCGCGCAAGCAAGGCGCCCGGAGTACCGCCCTCGTCCACGGCCCCCGCCCCCGGGCCGGTCCCCGGCGGAGAGGTCACGAACCGCTACAGGAAAACTACAGTCCGCATCTCAGGGACGACAAGAGATATAGACGCGATTCCTCCCGTACGTGACCGCGCGGGGTCCTTCGCAAGAATGGTGCTGAACCGCCGTGATGCAGCCGTGATCCACTTCGACAACGTCACCAAGGCCTATCCGACCCAGAACCGGCCTGCCCTCCAGCACGTGAACGTCGCCATCGAAAAGGGCGAGTTCCTGTTCCTGGTCGGGCCCTCCGGCTCCGGAAAGTCCACCTTTCTCCGCCTCATCCTCAAGGAGGAGCGCCCCTCGCAGGGGCACGTCCACGTGGCGGGCAAGGACCTGAGCAGGCTGAGCAACTGGAAGGTGCCGCACCTGCGCCGCAGGATCGGCTGCGTGTTCCAGGACTTCCGGTTGCTGCCCAACAAGAACGTGTTCGAGAACGTCGCGTTCGCGCTCGAGGTGATCGGCAAGCCGCGGCGCTTCATCGGCAAGGTCGTCCCGGAGGTCATCGACCTGGTCGGCCTGGAGGGCAAGGGGCACCGGATGCCCGACGAGCTCTCCGGCGGTGAGCAGCAGCGTGTCGCCATCGCGCGCGCGTTCGTCAACCGCCCGATGATCCTGCTGGCCGACGAGCCGACCGGGAACATCGACCCGGCCACCTCGATCGGCATCATGAAGGTGCTGGACCGGATCAACCGGACCGGCACCACCGTGGTCATGGCCACCCACGACGCCGCGATCGTCGACGCGTTCCGTAAGCGCGTCGTCGAACTGGAGGACGGCCGGGTCGTCCGCGACCAGTCGCGCGGCGTCTACGGCCAGGCCTACTGAGACCCGGCCACCGGCCATCTGAACCGACGGTCCGCGGCGGGCGTACCACAAGCCCGCACCGGACTCACGCTCCCAGGCGGGGCTAAGGCGATCAAGGACAGCGAGGCATGCGCGTACAGTTCGTTCTCCAGGAGATCTGGATCGGTCTCCGCCGGAACCTGACGATGACGATCTCTCTCGTCATCACCGTCGCCATCGCCATGGCGCTCTTCGGCACCGGTCTGCTCATCAGGCAGCAGGTCAACTCGTCCAAGACCTACTGGTACGACAAGGTCGAGGTCTCGATCTTCCTGTGCGCCAAGACCAGCTCCAACCCGTCCTGCCAGAAGGCGGACGCCACCGAGCCACAGAAGGCCGAACTGAAGGCCGAGCTGGAGAAGCTGCCCCAGGTCGCCAAGGTCGAGTACGAGAGCAAGCAGCAGGCGTGGGCGCGCTTCAAGGACCGCTTCGCCAGTACCCCGGGCTTCGTGCAGAGCGCGAAGGAGGGGGACATCCCCGACTCGTTCCGGATCAGGCTGAAGAACCCCGAGCAGTACAAGGACGTCGCGCAGGCGGCGCTCGGCAGACCCGGGGTCGATCAGGTGATCAACGAGCAGGAGATCCTGAAGAAGTTCTTCACGATCCTCAACGGGCTGCAATGGGCCGCGCTGTTCATCGCGCTGGTGCAGGTGATCGCCTCGGTCCTGCTGGTCGGCAACACGGTCCGGCTGTCGGCGTTCAACCGGCGGCGGGAGACCGGGATCATGAGACTGGTCGGCGCGTCCAACACCTATATCCAGCTGCCCTTCATCCTGGAGGGAGCGATCGCGGGACTGATCGGCGGGATCTTCGCATCGGTCCTGCTGATACCCAGCAAGGTGCTGCTGATCGACAGGCTCGCCGGCAACGTCGGGTTCGCGAGCACGCTGGGCTGGGGGACGGTGATCGCCGTCATCGTGCTGTCGATCTGCTTCGGCGTGCTGCTGTGCGCCGTGGCCTCGTTCCTCACGCTGCGCCGCTACCTGAAGATCTGAACCGGACACGGTCCGTACCATCGCACCCGGATACCTCGCGCCCGCGGTATCCGGGTGCGGTCGTTGCCGCCTCTAGACTGGGCGGCCTAGCCTCGCCGCCGGACAAGGATCGACCAGTGTCACGTGAGACAGGGCGCAAGCTCATCGCCCAGAACAAACGGGCCCGCTACGACTACCACATCGACGACGAGTGGGAGGCGGGCCTGGTGCTGATGGGCACCGAGGTCAAGGCGCTGCGCGCCGGCCGCGCCTCGCTCGCCGACGGCTACGCCCACGTCATGGACGGGGAGGTGTGGCTGGAGAACGTGCACATTCCCGAGTACACCCAGGGCACCTGGACCAACCACGCCCCGCGCCGGCGGCGCAAGCTGCTGCTCAACAAGCGCGAGATCCTGAAGATCATCGACAAGTCGTCCGAGCCCGGCTGGACGCTGATCCCGCTCGCGCTCTACTTCAAGGACGGTAAGGCCAAAATCGAGATCGGCCTGGCCCGTGGTAAGAAGTCGTACGACAAGCGCCAGGCCCTCGCCAAGCGCGAGGCCGACCGGGAGATGCAGCGCGCCGCGTCGGCCCGGTTCAGGAGACGGTGAAGGGTACCGATGAGGAACCGAGCCCGGAGGGTGATCGCGGCCACGACCTGCGCGGTCCTGGTCGGCGGCGGCGCGGGCGCCTGTTTCGCCGAGCCGTCCGCACTGCCCACCATGCGGGACTTCCTGATCGCCTGGGAGGTCGGCAACCACAAGGCCGCCGCCCGCCTGACCACCGGCGCCGACCGCGCGGAGGTCGCCGCGGCGCTCGGCCAGGTGAGCGCCCAGCTCGACGCCGCGTCGATGAAGCTGGCGCTGGGCGTCCCCCCGGGCAACGGCCAGGAACGGGCCAAGGCGATCGTCAAGCAGGGCGACTCGGCCGAGGCGCGCTTCTCGGTCAAGGTCGACCTGGGTGAGAACGGCGAGCCCTGGACCTACCTCGGCCTGATGGACCTCAAGCGGATCGGCGGCAAGTGGAAGGTCCAGTGGGACCCGTCGATCATCCACCCCAGCCTCAAGGCCGGGCAGCGCCTCGCCGTGGTGACCGAGGTCCCCGAGCGCTCCCCGATCCAGGACTCGGCCGCCCGCTCCGTCCTGCGCAAGGTCGACGTCGTGGACGTCGGCGTCTACCCCGGCCAGGTCCGCGATCCCGCCAAGACCCTCGCGCAGCTCGCCAAGGCCACCAAGGCCGCCAGCGGCAAGCAGCTGGACACCGAGCGGCTGGTCGGCCGGGTCAAGGCCGCGCCGCCGAACGCGTTCCTGTCCCTGATGACCCTGCAGCGGCCCGACCACGACAACCTCATCCTGCGGCTCCAGCAGGTCCAGGGCCTGCACTTCCAGGCGGTCCAGGAGCCGATCGCCCCCGCGTTCGCCCCCGAGGTCGTCGGCGCCCTCGGCCCGGCCACGGCCGACCGCCTGCAGCAGGTCGGCGCCCCGTACCAGCCCGGTGACACGATCGGCGTCAGCGGCCTCCAGCTGCTCCAACAGCGCCGCCTGGCGGGCACCCCGACCGTACGGGTGGTCGCCCAGGACCCGAGCGGCAAGTCGCGCCAGGAGCTGCGCGCCTGGCCCGGCCAGGACCCGCAGCCGGTCCGCACCACCCTGGACCGCCGGATCCAGCCCCGCGCCGAGCTGGCCCTGAGCGGCCTGAACGTGCCGGCCTCCCTGGTCGTCGTCCGCCCCAGCACCGGCGAGGTGATGGCCGCCGCCAACCACCGCACCCAGGGCAAGAACCTGGCGATGGAGGGCCGCTACACGCCCGGGCTCACGTTCGGGCTCGTCTCCGCGCAGGCGCTGCTGAACGGCGGGATGACGCAGGACACCAAGACCGAGTGCCCGGCCACCACCAGCGTCGGCGGCCGTACGTTCAGCAACCCCGGTGGCAAGGCGCGCCCGGCGTCCACCCTCCAGATGCACTTCGCCTTCTCCTGCGCCACCACCCTCGCGGGCCTGAGCACCCGCCTGGACGCCAAGACACTGGTCGCCGAGGCCCAGCGGCTCGGCCTCGGCACGGGCTGGGCCCTGTCCGTCCCGACCTTCTCCGGCACCGTCCCCACCCCGGCCAACGACGCCGAGAAGGCCGCCATGATGATCGGCCAGGGCGGGATCCAGGTGAGCCCGCTGTCCATGGCCATGGCGGCCGCCGCCGTCGAGAACGGCACCTGGCGCCCCCCGTACCTCCTGCGGGACCCCAGCGACCTCCAGCCGGGCATCACGGCCCAGCCCCTTCCCGGGCGGTCGATCTCGGACATGCAGATGCTGTATCGCCGCGCCGTCCACTCCGGTACCGCCAGCGACGCCAACATCGGCGGCGCCGGCAAGGTCTCCGGCGTGGTCGACACCATCGAGCAGAACGGCAAGACCGTCTCCTGGTTCGTCGGCTCCCGCAGCGACCTGGCCTTCGCGATCGCCGTGGAGGGCAAGGTCAACGCCGCCAAGGTCGCCGCCGGCTTCCTCACCGGCACCCCGGCGGTCCCCGCGAGCCGCTAGCGGTCGAGCCGCCAGCGGTTTTGTGATCTCTTTACGGCCCGGCCGGAACCCGGGACGCCCCCTTGCTCGTCTTTACGGGTGACCGAGGCTCCGCTCGGGGGGTTGCGGACCCGGTCGTCGTGAATGAGACCAGAGCCTCGTCTCGGGGGAGGCTCTGGTCTTGCTTTTTGCGGCGCCTCCGGCTCGCGGGCGGGTGGGGCCTGGGCTTGGAAACACTGCTGGGGCGGGAATCCCGTTGGCGTGGGGTGTGTTAACCATGTAGCGTCTGCTGTGGATGCTTCGGTGTCCGCGTTGACAACTCAACATGGGGGTGACCGGCTTCGACTTCGGTAGGTCGAGCCAGGGGAAGCGGGTCGAGGGTTGCTGTCGTGACCTCGTTAATCCTGTGACAGCAAACCAATAACTGCCAACAAGAAGCAGTCCGAGTTCGCTCTCGCCGCCTGAGGCGAGTAGCGACTCTGTCAGCCCGGGTGAGTCTCCGCCCCGGGGTCTGACATCATCAGGAGACTTCACCTGCCCACCCGGTCGCGGGGTGAGTGGGAACATCTAACAGCGACTGAGCCTGTCGGCGACGCGCCTGCGCGAGCGCCGGGGCTGAGAAAGCGTTAAGCAGGCTGCACCCGGAGAAGCCCTGACTCATCATCGAAGGACGCGGGTTCGATTCCCGCCACCTCCACCATGAAGAACAGCCCGTCCGAAACATGCGTTTCGGGCGGGCTGTTCTGCTGTCGGCGGCAGCCTTACCCTGTACGAGTGATTCCAGCGACCGACGCCGACGAGCTGCCCCGTATCCCGCTGAGCCGGAGGCGGGTGCTGCGCGCGGCCGTGGGGTTGGCCGACCGTGACGGCCTCGACTCGCTGACCATGCGCCGGCTCGCGCAGGAGGTCGGGGTCGAGGCGATGTCGCTGTACCACCACGTCGCCAACAAGGAGGCCGTCTTCGACGGTGTCGTCGAGGTGGTCCTCGGGGAGGTCATGGCGGCGGTGGACGAGGTCGAGGCCCCGTCCCCGGAGGAGGACTGGCAGGCGGCGCTGCGTGCGCGGATCCTTGCCGCGCGGGAGGTCTTCCTGCGCCACCGCTGGGCCCCGCCGGTACTTGAGAACCGGGCCACCGCGAGCCCGGTCTTCATCGCTTACTACGACCAGGTCGTCGCCATCCTCCGGGCGGGCGGGTTCTCCTTCGACCTGGCCCACCGTGCGCTGCACGTTCTGGGCAGCCGCGCCCTGGGGTTCACTCAGGAGTTGTTCCAGCCCGACGGCGCGCAGAGCGCGGACGAGGCCGGCGCGGTCATGGAGCAGATGGCCGACCGGTTTCCGAACATCGTCGGGATGCTGGCGGACGCCGTCCATGACGATCCGGACGGCACCCTGGGCTTCTGCGACGACCAGTTCGAGTTCGAGTTCGCGCTCGACCTGATCCTCGAAGGGCTGGAGCGGCGCCGCGCCGCTGGTTCGTGACCCTCTCCTGAGTGCTTTGGGCACCTTTGGTGACCGGTTGATCCCTTCTGTCGTGGCCATTGACTCCCTTACGTCGTATGGATACCTTACGGCGTATGACAACCTTACGCCGTACGACTGCGCCGAGGCATCGAAGGGGAGACGCCATGAAAGCTTGGGGCTGGGACCGTTACGGCTCGCCTGACGTGCTGACTCTCAAGGATGTCGCTGAGCCGGACATCGCCCGGGACGAGGTGCTCGTGCGGGTGCGGGCGGCGTCCGTCAACCCTTACGACTGGCGCCACCTGCGGGCCGACCCGAAGCTGGTGCGGCTGAGCATCGGCCTGCGGCGGCCCAGGCCGGGCCTGATCCTCGGCGCCGACCTGGCCGGCGTGGTCGAGCGGGTGGGCGACGATGTGACCGGTCTCCAGCCGGGTGACGAGGTCTTCGGGGAGGTCCGGCTGGGCTCGTTCGCCGAGGCCGTCGCCGTCGCGGAGAACCGGCTGGCCGTCAAGCCCGCTCGCCTCACGTTCGAGCAGGCGGCGTCGGTTTCGATGGCCGCGCACACCGCGCTGCAAGGGCTGCGGGACGAAGGGAAGATCTCCGCTGGGCAGCGGGTGCTGGTCAACGGGGCCTCCGGCGGTATCGGTACGTTCGCCGTTCAGCTCGCCAAGACGTTCGGAGCCGAGGTCACCGGTGTGTGCAGCACCCGGAACGTCGGGCTGGTCCGTTCCCTGGGCGCGGACGAGGTCGTTGACTACACCCGCGAGGATTTCACCGAACGGGAGGGGCGTTACGACCTGCTCATGGACATCGTGGGCGACCGGTCGCTGGCGGCGCTACGGCGCCCGCTGACGTCCCGGGGGACTCTGGTGATCGTGGGCGGCATCGCCTCGGGCCGCGGCGCGTTGCTCGGCCCGGCGGCGCAGATTCTCCGCGGGGCCCTGGCCTCGCCGTTCGTCAGCCAGCGCATCGTCAACGTGGGGTGGAAGCCCAACTCCGCGGACCTGCGGTTCCTGGCGGAGTCGATGGAGAAGGAACGGCTCGTGCCTGTCATCGACCGGACCTACCCGTTCGCCGAGACCCCTGAGGCGCTGCGGTACATCGAGCGCGGCCACGCCCGTGGCAAGGTCGCGATCACACTGTGAGCGGGACCTTGTGGACCTCGTCGGCCCGGTGGCCCGCCCGCTCGTGGACGCGCTGCACCGCCTCGGCGGAGGGTGCTTCGGACAGGCAGTAGACCAGGCCCGCTTCCGGGTCCGCCCAGGCGTGCTCGAAGGTCACGCCTTCCTCCGCCTGGATCGCCAGGTCGGCGTCGTGCGCTTCCTTCAGTTGCTCGGCGGTGATGCCGTTGAGTCCGTGGTGTACGTCCATGAACGTGGCCATGGCCAATCCCTCCCGTGAGGTCTCTGGACCGGATTCCCGGTCAACGTACTGCCGCGCCTCGGTCTGACGAACCCACGGAAGGGATCGGTACGTCCTAACCGGGGCAAATTGTGGTGCGGGCCGCTTCGGGGAGGGACTGGAGGCGGTGGGCCGGGAGTTCCAGGAGGGTCGTGTTCTCGGACCAGGGGGCGGCCTCGGCGACCAGGGCTCGGGCCTGGCGCTTGGTGAGGGCGGGGTCGAGCTTGATCAGGGCGTCGCGCCAGGCGTTGGCGACCTTGCCGTGGGCTCGGTCCATGAGGGTACGGAGCAGGCGGCGTTCCGGGTCGTGTTCCGGAGGGCGGCGGACGGCGTCGAGGACCGGGCCCTTGGACGCGATGTCGTAGACGTGGTCCAGGATGGCCGGCGGTTCGGTGGGTTCGGCGAGGAAGACGCGGACGTGATCGGCGCGGGTGGCCAGCAGGACGCGGAGGAGGGCGGGCTCCAGGCCGGCCGGCAGGGCGATGGCGACGTGGCGGAGGGTCGCGGCGTAGGGCTTGGCGAGCCAGGTCGTCAGGCGGACGCGGGGGACACCGGGGAGGATGTCCTTGGGCCAGTCGCCGACCAGGACGTTGGGGCTGAGGTCGGCGAGGCCCTGTGCGGTGAGGCCGAGGGTCGTGTGGGACTCGATCGACTGCGGGCCCTGGGTGTAGATGGCGGCGCTGAAGCGTTCGGCCCTTGCCGTGGCGGCGGGCACGCTCTTGGTGGTGGGGCGCAGGATGTAGAGGTCGGCGGCCGAGCCGATGGCCTCGGCGCCGAAGTAGCGGTTGAAGTCCGGGTAGATGGCCTCGGACACGAGGTTGAGGTCGCTCAGGGCGTTCTGCACCTTGAGGGCGAGCGCGGGGGTGCGGTCGCTGGCGCCGTACGCCAGCAGGATCCGGCCCTGGGCGGGGTCGCGCAGGCCCTCGATCGCCCGGGCCACGAACAGGCCGACGCCGTCGGGCGTGTACGGCGGGTCGGTGATCGCCAGGTCGGCGTACTCGCGGGTGGAGGGCGGGAGGCCCAGGCGCAGGTCGGCCCACCTGGTGTGGACGTTCAGGCCGAGGTCTCCGGCCGTGGCGTCGATGTAGGCCAGGATCCGTTCGTCGATGTCGACGACCGTCGTCTCGACGTGGGGGTGGATCATCGCGACCGCGAGCGAGGTCAGGTCGTGGTCGCCCACGCAGAGCAGGCGCGTGCCCGGCAGCCAGAACCTGGCGCCCAGGAGCAGTGCCCGCCGTACGACCGTTTCGGGGGTCGCGGACACGTGGTCGAGCGCGTGCCGGCCTCGGGGGGCGTGGGCGATGAGGTCGCCGAGGCGCTCGATGGTCTCGGTGTGCTGGGCGAGGAGGTGCTCGACGGGGTCCGCCGGGGTGAAGGGCCGGTGGGCGTCGAGCCGCGCGGTAAGGTCCTTCCGCTGCTCCGGGGTCGGGCGGAACCTGTCCTTGGAGCGTTCTAGGGAGAGGTCCGCCAGGATCGCCTCGATCGATCGCCTGGGGGTCGCCGTCTCGCGGACCAGGTCGGCGAGCGTCCACCAGCGGCCGTCCGCCAGCAGGCTGAGCGCTGTGTGGGCCCGCAGCGGGTCCACGCCTTCCGGTCCGGTCTCCATCCGGGAAGCCTATCGACCTGGGACGGGACCGCGCGGGTCGGGCCTGTTCCCGGAAAGTGCGCGCGGAATTCATCCGTGGCCGAAGGCGGGCGAAGTCCTGGTGTGTCGACTTCGCAGGGTTGTGAGGGGTGTGGATTGGTGCGTTCCTGTTTTGTCGCGGGCGATAGTTCTTGGGGACGCTGATGACGCCGGGGCCTAGTGGGGAGCGAGGGAGGGCCGGAATGCGTCAGGGAGGAGGAGCGGCGCACAATTGCCGCGACTTTCGGTCGACGTATTCCTGATGGTCCAGGAGCACTTATCTACCTAGCGTGCGTAGTGGTCGCGGATGGTTCTCTTGTTCAGGCTCCAACGGATTGAATATCGTGGCCGGGTGGTCGCCGGGGATGCACCGCTCCGCTTTCGACAGGTGCCTCTCGCTACGGCCGGGGCGACGGTACGGCTCATCGGGGGGAACGATGGCGAACGCGAAGCTGACACATCCGGACCAGTGGCCGCGGATATCGGGGATCGTGCCCGTGCGGCAGCGCAGGCGGCTGGCGGTACGGCGGGTCTGGAACCTCGTCGGCCGGCGGGCGGAGCTGGACGAGCTGCTCGGGGTCCTCGAGCGGCTCGGTACGGGGAGCCGGCTCATCGAGGTGACCGGGGACGCGGGGATCGGCAAGACGGCGCTGCTGAGCGAGTTCTCCAAGGCGGCGCGGGCCAGGGGCGCGCTGGTGCTGGCGAGCTGGGGGACGGAGGGGCCGCGCGACGCCCGGTACGGGGCGTTCGACGACGTGTCGCTCTTCGAGGGGGCGCCGGAGATCCGCGGCCGGCTGGCGGAGTTCTTCCCCGAGGACGCCTCGCTGCGGCACCCGCCGGACCGGGTCGTCCGCGAGCTGCTGGAGGAGATGGCCGCGCCCGCGCTGGTGCTGGTCATCGATGATCTGCACGCCGCCGATCCGGGCTCGCTGGCGCTGCTCGCGGGGCTGCTGCGGCGGCCGCCGCGGGTCCCGGTGCTGTTCGTGGTGGCGTACCGCGACCAGCAGGCGGGGACGGCGCTGCGGTCGGCGCTGGACGGGGCGTCCCCGCATGTCGGGGCCGCGCACCTGCCCCTGGACGCCCTGTCGGAGGAGGAGATCGGGGAGATCCTCGCGGAGCAGGGCATCGCGAGCTGGCAGCGGCAGCTGTACGAGGACAGCCAGGGCAATCCGGCGTACCTCAAGGCGCTGATCTCCGAGCGGCTGGCGTCGCCGGGGTCGGTCGAGCAGGGCGGGAGCCCGGGCCATTACGCGGTGTTCCTGCGCGAGCTGGACGGGGTGAGCGAGGAGGCGCGGGCGGCGGCGGACGCGGCGGCGGTGGCCGGGGGGCAGTTCGACGCGGAGCTGGTGGCGCGGATGCTGGACCGGCCGGATTCGGTCACGCTGGCGGCGATCGGTGAGCTGATCGGCCGGGGCGTGGTGCGGCCGGAGGCCAGGGGACCGTACTTCGCGTTCCGGCATCCGCTGGTGCATCGCGCGGTCTACTTCGGTGCCGAGCTGAGCCGGCGGATGCATCTGCACTCCAGGGCCGACGCGGTGCTGAGGGAACGCGGCGCGGCGGCGCCCGAGCGGGCCGTCCACGTCGAGCAGCGCGCCAGGCACGGCGACCTGGAGGCCGTCGACGTGCTGGACGAGGCGGCGCGGGCGATCACCGGGACGGCGCCGGTGACGGCGGGGTCGTGGCTCGCCACGGCGCTGCGGGTGCTTCCGCGGGGCCCCGAGCACGTGCAGCGGCGGGCCCGCCTGCTCGTACGGCTGGCGAAGGCCCGCGGTGCCGCCGGCGACATGCGCGGCTGCCGGGACACCATGCACGAGGCGCTGCGCTTCATGTCGCGGGAGCCGGCGTCCGAGCATGCCAAGGCGGTCGCGTTCACCGCGATGATCCAGCGGATGCTGGGCAACCACGCGGAGACCGACGCGATGCTGCGCGCGGAGTACGAGGCGCTCGGCGAGGCCGACGAGGTGGGCCGGGCGGCGCTGGTGTTCGAGATCGCCTCGCGCGAGCTGAACAAGGGGGACTGGTCGTCCTGCTCGCGCTGGGCGGCGCAGGCGCTGGAGCTCGCGCGGCGCAACGGCCACCGCTCGCAGGAGCTGGCCTGCCTCGGGCTGATGGCGAAGGCGAACGTCAGCGTCGGGGAGCTGGAGGTCGCCTCCGGGCACCTGGCGGCGGCGACCGCGATCCTGGACGGGATGCTGGACGGCGACTTCGCGTACAGCCTCGACGCCGTCGTCTGGGTGGGCTGGAGCGACGCGCTGCTCGAACGCTGGGACGAGGCGCTCTGGCACTTCGACAAGGCGATCCAGTTCGCCGGCCGGACGGGGCGGCTGCTGGCGCTCCCGCACCTGCTCGTGGGCCAGGTGTTCGCCCTCTACAACCGGGGCCGGCTGGACGAGGCGCGCCGCGCCGCCGAGTACGCGGTGTATTTGGCGCAGCGGTCCGGCAGCCCCGAGCAGCTCGTCAGCGCGTACTCGATGCTGGCGTGGGCGGACACGATCATGGGCCGGTTCGACCGGGCGGAGGAGAGCGGCGCGGTCGCGACCGGTCAGTTCCGCGGTACGGTCAGCGGCTTCGAGGCGCTCGCCCTGCGGATGCTGGCCGAGGCGCGGCTGATGACCGGGGACGCCGAGGGCTGCCTGGCGCTGGTCGGCCCGGTCGGCGGCCCCAATCTCGGCTCGGCCGACGCCTGCTCCCGGGTCGCCTGGTACGAGCTGCTGACCCGCGCCGAGCTGGAGCTGGACCGGCCGGAGGCGGCGACCAAGTGGGCCGAGTCCGCCACCGCCGCCGCGCAGATCCTGGACCAGCCGGGACGGGGCGCGCTGGCGAGCCTGGCGATGGCCCAGGCGCTGCTGGCCACCGATCCGGAGGCGGCGCTGTGCTCGGCCGAGCGGGCGGCGTCGGGGCTGGCGGCGGCGGGGATGGCGGTGGACGCGCTGCGCGCCAAGGCCGTGCTGGGCGCGGCCCTGTGGCATCACGACCGCTACGACGACGCCGTGCGGGAGCTGAAGGACGCCCAGCTCGGGCTGGAGCGGCTGGGCGCCGTCACGCTGAGCCGGCTGGCCCGCAAGGAGCGGCGGCGGCTCGCCGCGCGCAACTCCCGGGCCAGGACGGCGGCCACGGCGGCCACCTCCGCCGCGCTCGGGATCGTCGCCGTCCTCACCGAGCGGGAGCGGCAGATCGCCGACCTGGTGGGGGAGGGACTGACCAACCGCCTGATCGCCAGGCGGCTGCACATCTCGGAGAAGACGGTGGAGATGCACCTGTCCAAGGTCTTCGCCAAGCTCGGGGTGTCCAACCGGGCCGCGGTCGCGTCCATGGTCACCCGCGACCGGCCCGCGGCCGATCTCGCCTAGCCGGCGGTCACCCGGGCTGCATCGAGGCGTAGATGGCCCGGGTGTCCTCGGCCCAGGGCGCCGACCGCATCGTGTCGCGGTCGAGCCGGATGTGCACCCGGGTGCCCTCGGCGTGGACGGTGGCGTGGTCGCCCGACAGGACGCGGAACCCGTACGTCACGCTGCTCTTGCCGAACTTCTCCACCCACAGGTGGACGCGGACCGTACCGGTCCCGAGCACCGGGGCCATGAAGCCGATCGAGTACGAGGCGACCGCGACGAAGGTGTCGGGATGCGTGGCGGCGCCGTTGGCGAACGTGTAGCCGCGGCTTTCCCAGAAGTCCGTCAGGGTCCGTTCGACGAGGATCTGGTAGCGGGCGTTGTGCACCATTCCGAGCGAGTCCAGATCGTCGAAGTGCACGAAGTGCGAGTCGTGGTAGCCGTATTCCGTCACGGCGGCGGGGCGGGTCTCTGCGGTCACGATTCACTCCCAGGCGGTACGGAGGGGATGGCCACCGTACCCCTGGAATTTCCACTCGGAGCGGCGTGTCAATCCGCCGTCAGTGCCCCGTCAGTGTCGCGTCAGGGCGCGGTAACTCCGGCATCAGTGTCCGGTCGGAGCGGCGCTTCACAATGGCGTGACTCGCCCCCCACCGGCCCGGAGGCCCATGATGACGTCCTTGGAGATCGGTCCCGAGATCGGCCCCGCCGTTGAGGGGATCATGGAAAGGCGCGGCCGCCGGACCTGGTTCGGTGTGGTGGGCGAGATGGCGGGGGACCGGGCTCCGGTGATCGTCTGCCATGGCGGTCCCGGAATGACGCATGACTACCTCCTTCCGGTCGCGGATCTGGTGGGACGGGGACACGCCTGCGTGTTCTACGACCAGTTCGGCAACGGGCGCTCGGGCCACCGGCCGGACGCGCCCGCCGAT
The DNA here is from genome assembly GCF_044326315.1 of Actinomadura sp. 9N407. NCBI lineage: Bacteria > Bacillati > Actinomycetota > Actinomycetes > Streptosporangiales > Thermomonosporaceae > Actinomadura > Actinomadura sp. 9N407. Next base: position 47,507 of record NZ_JBIRAW010000017.1, read on the forward strand.
TTCTGGACGGTCGAGCTGTTCGTCGACGAGTTGGCGGCGCTGATCGAGCACGTGTCGCCGCCGGACGGCTACCACCTGCTCGGCCACTCGTGGGGCGGCATGCTCGCCCTGGAGCTGGCGGCGCGGCGTCCGGAGGGCCTGCGCTCGATCGTCGTGGCGGACGCCTTCGCGTCCAGCGCCGACTACCTGGACGGTGTGGCCGGGCTGGTGGCCGGGCTGCCCGCCGACGTACGGTCCACGATCGAGGAGCACGAGGCCGCGGGCACCACGGAGTCGCCCGAGTACCAGCGTGCGGTCCGTGCCTTCTACGGCCGGCACGTCTGCCGGGCGCGGCCCGTACCGGACGAGGTCATGCGGACCATGGCCGCGCTCGCGGGCGATCCCACCGTCTACACCACGATGGCCGGGCCCAGCGAGTTCCACATGACGGGACCGTTGAAGGACTGGACCATCGCCGACCGGCTGCATCTGGTCGACGTGCCGGTCCTGCTGATCTCGGGCCGCTACGACGAGGTGACGCCGGGCGCGGTCGAGCCGCTGCGCCGCGGCCTGCCGGACGCGCGCTGGGAGCTGTTCGAGGAATCCAGCCACATGCCCCACATCGAGGAGCGCGACCGCTTCACCGACCTCGTCGCCGCCTTCCTCCGTTGACTCGTGGCGTGTTGGCCGCTCGGGACGTCCCGAAAGGCGAACACGCCACGAGTTAACCCGGGGGGGCGGTCAGGTGGGCGTCAAGGGGACGTCAGCGGGGCTCGCCAGACTGGCTGATGTCGGAGCGGTTCGTCGGGGGAGCGCAGATCATGGTTTCTGGTCGGGTCGCCTGATGGGGCGCGCGGCGGTGCTGTCGGGCGTCGGCGGGCATGTTCCGGGGCGGGCGGTCTCGAACGAGGAACTGGCCGAGCGGCTGGACACCTCGGACGAGTGGATCCGGTCGCGTACCGGCATCGAGCGCCGCCACTTCGCGGCGCCCGGCACGGCCACGTCCGATCTGGCCGTGGCCGCCGGGGAACGAGCGCTGAAGTCGTCCCGCGAAGGCACGGCGGACGCGGTCGTGGTGGCCACCACCACGCCGGACCGGCCCTGCCCGGCCACCGCGCCGGCCGTGGCCGCCCGGCTGGGGCTCACCGGCGCGGCGGCGTACGACGTCGGCGCGGTCTGCACCGGGTTCGTCTACGCGCTCGCCAGCGCGAGCGGGCTGATCGCCACCGGCGTCGCCGAGCGCGTGCTGGTGATCGGGGCGGAGACCTACTCCGGCATCCTCGACCCGCTCGACCGGTCCACCTCGGTGATCTTCGGGGACGGGGCGGGCGCGGTGGTGCTGCGCGCGGGCGAGCCGGACGAGCCCGGCGCCGTCGGCCCGTTCGACCTCGGCAGCGACGGCGGCGGCCGGGACCTGATCACCGTCCGGGCCGGCGGCGCCGAGCAGCGGCTGTCCGGCCGGGAGCCCGCGCCGGCGGACCGCTACTTCGCGATGGAGGGCAAGGAGGTCTTCTGGAACGCGGTGGTGCGGATGGCGGCCTCGTCCCGGGCGGTGCTCGGCCGGGCCGGGCTGGACACCGGCGGGATCGACTGGCTGGTCGGCCACCAGGCCAACCTCCGGATCCTGCGGAGCCTGGCCACCGAGCTGGGCGTCCCGGCCGAGCGCAACCTCGGCAACATCGCCGAGGTCGGCAACACCGCCGCCGCGTCCATCCCGCTGGCGCTCGCCGACGCCCATGCCGCCGGCACGCTCGCGGCCGGCGACCGCGTCCTGCTGACCGCCTTCGGCGGCGGCCTCACCTGGGGGTCGGCGCTGCTGACCTGGCCCGACCTGGCCCCCTCCTGAACGAGCACGGCCTGAACGAGCACACACACCCACACCGGAAGGCAGGAGCCGTCATGGCAGCCATGTACGACACGCTCGTCGATCTGCTGGTCAACCGCTTCGAGGTGGACCGCGCGGAGATCGAGCCGGGCGTCACCTTCGAGGATCTGGAGATGGACTCGCTGTTCCTGGTCGAGCTGCTGCTGGTGGTGCAGAGCGAGCTCGGCGTCAAGGTCGGCGAGGACGCCGCCTCGCCGCGCGACACCATCGAGCGGGCCGCCGAGCTGATCGAGGAGCAGGCGGCGATCGCGGCGCGCGCGTCATGACCGCGCCCGGCATCGCGGTGACCGGGATCGGCCTGGTCACCGCCGCCGGCGTCGGCGCCGGGGCGAGCTGGAGCGGGGTCTGCGGCGGGGTCTCGGCCGCGCGCCGGGACCCCGCCCTGGCGGGCCTGCCGGTCGACTTCTCCTGTACGGTCCCGGACTTCGACGCGGGCAGGCTCGTCGGCCGCCGCAGCAGGCTCGTGCACGACCGGTTCGTCCAGCTCGCGATCGTCGCGGCCCGCGAGGCCGTGGCCGACTCCGGACTCGACCCCGAGACGTGGGACGGTGCCCGGGTCGGCGTGGTGATCGGATGCGGCCTCGGCGGGGTCGCGACCTGGGAGCGGCAGCACCGGCTCCTGCTGGACAAGGGACCGGACGCCGTCTCGGCGCTGCTGATCCCGATGCTCGTACCGAACATGGTCGCGGGCCATCTGGCGATGGAGCTGGGCGCGACCGGCCCCAACCTGGTCACCGCGACGGCGTGCGCGTCCGGGGCGACCGCGATCGGGACGGCGCTCGGCCTGCTGCGCGACGGCGCCTGCGACGTGGTCGTCACCGGCGGCGCCGAGGCGGGCGTGAGCCCGCTGATCGTCACCGGGTTCGCGCAGATGGGCGCGCTGTCCACGCGGACGGCCGACCCGGCGGCGGCGTCCCGGCCGTTCGACGCGGACCGGGACGGCTTCGTCATCGGCGAGGGCTCCGGCGTCCTGGTCCTGGAACGGGAGGCCGACGCGGTGGCGCGCGGGGCACGCGTCCGGGCCCGCGCGGCCGGGTACGGCGCCTCCGCCGACGCCCACCACATGACCGCCCCCGACCCGGCGGGCGCCGGAGTGCTGCGCGCGCTGGATGCTGCATTGGCCGAGGCGGGCGTCGGGCCGTCGGACGTCGACCACGTCAACGCGCACGGTACGTCCACTCCGCTGAACGACGTCGCCGAGGCCAGGGTGCTGGCCCGTACGGTCGGCGGCGGCGCCGCGGTCACCTCCACCAAGGGCGTGCTCGGCCACACGCTGGGCGCCGCCGGGGCGATCGAGGCGGCGCTGACCGTACTGGCCGTGGAGACCGGGACAGTGCCGCCGACCGCCAACCTCACCCGCCAGGATCCCGAGATCGACCTGGACGTCGTCGCCGGCTCACCGCGCGCCCGGCGGGTGGACGTCGCGGTGAGCAACTCCTTCGGCTTCGGCGGCCAGAACGCGGTCCTGATCTTCACCGCCGCCTGAGCCCCCAACGGTCGACTCGTGGCGTGTTCGCCCTCGGGACGTTCCGGGATGGCGAACACGCCACGAGTCAACGGGCGCGGTCAGCTGGCGGCGTGGGTTTCGGGGAGGGTGAGCTCCGGGTCGTGGGCGAGGATCGCGGCGTAGCGGCGCTGGAGCGGGAGGCCGGGTGACAGGCCGAGCTCCTGGTCGAGGAACCGGCGGGTGTGGTGGAACTGCTCCAGTGCCTCGCCCTGCCGGCCCGACCGGTAGAGCGCGAGCATCAGCTGGTCGCTGAGCCGCTCGCGCAGCGGATGCTGCGCCACGAGCCGCCGCAGTTCCGGGATCGCCTGGCGCTCGTCGCCGACGGCGAGCCGCGCGCTGATGAGGTCCTCCTGCGCGGCCAGCCGGCGCTCGTCGAACAGCGCGGCGGCGGCCTGGCAGCGCAGCCCCTCGCCCGCGTCGAGCAGGGCCGGGCCGCGCCATAGCCGCAGCGCGGCCGTCAGCAGCTCGGCCGCGTGCGCGGGACGGTCGTGCAGTGCCGCCGCGCCCTGGGTGGCCAGGTCGAGGAACCTGTTGCCGTCCACGCCGTCCTGCGGGATCTCCAGCAGGTAGCCGTTGCGGACCGAGCGCAGGGGCGTGTGGCCCGCCCCGTCCAGCAGCCGCCGCAGCCGGCTGGCGTGCGCCTGCAGGGCGTTGCGCGCGTTGCGCAGCGGCCGGCCCGACCACAGCTCGGCGGCCAGCTCCTCGTGCGATATCGCCTGGCCCGCCTCCAGTGCGAGGACGGCGACCAGGGTACGCACTTTGCCGGCCCGGATCTCGTGTTGCCTTCCGTTCACCGTGAGGGACACGGTGCCAAGGATTCCGATCTGCACGTCACTCCTATGTCGATGAACATCGACGGACATTGACGCGGGGATGCGTTCGCTAATAACGGTTCAGCGATGATTTTCGATGATTACCGGGCGGTGGTGGTGATGTCAAGACGAGGCTTTTCCTTCGGGCCGGCGAGTGTTGGTGGACCAGGGGTCGTCCAGGGGGACCCCAGGGGGTGCCTAGGGATTGCCCCAATGCCGCGGAAAGGTGCCCGGTGTGACACTGGACGAGTCTCGACCTGGCAGCCCGACAGGGGATCGGAGTGAGCGAGTGACGAGTGAATCCGAGATCGCGGAACCGTGGCCGGTGCCTCGCATCGACCACGTCATGGTGCTGGTGGACCGTCCCGCGTACGACGCGGTGGCGGCGAGCCGGTTCGTCCGCGAGCGTTTCGGCAGGCTCAAGGAGAAGCACGCCGACAGCTCGGTGGCCGGCGCCTACTCCACCCTCGGGGTGGCCGGGGACAACACGCTCATCGAGCTGTTCGGTACCGAGATGCCGGGCTCCGCGCCGCTGACCGGAGGGCTGGTCTTCTCGTTCGAGGTGCCCGGCTCGTCGCTGGCCGCGCGGGCGCTGCTGGACCGGTCGGAGGGTGTCGAATACCGCTATGACCTGGTCGAACGCGGGATCGACGGGGAAGCGGAGAAGCGGCCCTGGTACCACCTGATCAGCGCCGGTCTGGGGGAGGGCAGCCCGCTGCTGCTGTTCCTCAACGAGGTGACGCCCGAGTACTTCGCCGCGGCGGGCGGACGGCCCGCCGCGGACGGGACGCTGCGCCGGAGCGACTACCTGGACGCCGTGCTCGGCGGCCGGCCGACCGACTCCCAGGCAATGCGCGACATCGTCGGCGTGACGCTGCTGACCGGTCCGGAACGGGCCCGGGCGATGGCCCGGACGCTGGCGGTGTTCGGCTTCACCGTCACCGAGGACGCCGGCGGTCTCGAGGTCCGCGGGCCGGATCTGACCCTGCGCCTGCGGATCGACGAAACCGCGCGCGAGCGGATCACGGAAATCCGGTTGCGCATATCGCCGGAACGCGCCGAGCCCGGTGAATTCGATTTCTCCGGCGGTTCCCGTCTGGTCATCGAGGCGAATGGCGCCGCGCGCTGGTTCTTCAACTGAGTGCGGGCCGCGGTCGCGGCCATCGCCATGGCTTTTAGGGCCTGGCGCACCTCTTTTTTCGGTGGAGACGAATGGATACCACGTCCTTGTTCTGCCCTGCCCTGAAACGCCGGATCGGCACCGCGCCGGACGCGGTGGCGGTGGAGTTCCGCGACCGGCGCCTGTCCTACGCCGCGCTGTCGGCGCGCGCGGACGGGCTGGCCGCCGAGCTGGCCCGGCGGGGCGTGCGCCGCGGGGACCTCGTCGGCATCGCGGCGAGCCCCTCGCTGGAGCTGCCCGTGGCGGTGCTGGGGATCCTGCGCGCCGGGGCCGCCTGGCTGCCGCTGGATCCCGGCTACCCGCCCGACCGGCTGCGTTACATGATCGACGATTCCGGGATCGGTCTCGTTCTGGCCGGTCCGGACTCGCCGATCGGTGCCGTCATCGGTGATTCGGGCACGGCCAGGACGAGGCGGCTGGAGATGCTCGATCCCGCGACCGTTCCGCTGGGCGGGCGGGCGCCCGAGCCGGACCTCGTGGCCGAGGATCTCGCGTACGTCATCTACACGTCGGGTTCCACCGGCCGTCCGAAGGGCGTCGCGCTGACCCACGGCGGCCTGGCCAACATGGCGGCCGCCCAGGTCGAGGCCTTCGGGGTCACGCCTGCTGACCGGGTCCTGCAGTTCGCTCCGATCAGCTTCGACGCCTCGGTGTTCGAGATGGTCATGGCCCTGTACGCGGGGGGCACGCTGGTCCTGGCGCCGCGAGAGGACATCCCGCCGGGGCCCGGGCTGGCCGACTTCCTCAAGGAACGCCGGATCACGCGGCTGACGCTGCCGCCGTCCGTACTGGCGACCCTGCCGTACACCGAACTGCCAGACCTCGGCGGGCTGGTGTGCGCGGGTGAGGCCCTGCCCGAGCCGCTGGCCGAACGGTGGCTGTCCGGGCGCCGGATGTTCAACGCGTACGGCCCCACCGAGACCACGGTCTGGGCCACGGTCGCGGAGCTGTCGCCGGGTGGCGGCAAGCCCTCGATCGGCACCGCCATACGTGGCGCCACGGCGCTTGTGCTCGATGAGCGCCTGCGGCCGGTCCCCGATGGGGCCCCAGGCGAGCTGGCCATCGGTGGTGCCGGGGTCGGCCGCGGGTACCTCGGCAGGCCGGGGCTGACGGCGGAACGCTTCGTACCGGATCCCGATCCCGCCCGGCCCGGCGGCCGCCTCTACCTGACCGGCGACCGGGTCGTACGGCGGCCGGACGGGAACCTGGAGTTCCTCGGCCGGCTCGACCACCAGGTCAAGATCCGCGGCTTCCGGATCGAGCCGGACGAGGTCGCGCGCCGGCTCGCGGAGTTCCCGGGCGTCACCGATGCCGTCGTGATCGCCCGCGACCTGGGGGCGGGGACGGAGCTTGCCGGGTACGTGACCGGCGCCGGGCTCGACGTGGCGCGGCTGCGCGCCCACCTGGCCGAACGGCTCCCCGCGTACATGGTCCCGGCCGCGCTGGTCCGGCTGGAGACCATGCCGCTGACCCCGAGCGGGAAGATCGATCGGGCCGCGCTCCCCGCGCCCGGCAAGCCTGATACGGGCTGGCCAGGCACGAGCTGGCCAGGCACGGCCGGGTCCGATCATGTCGAGCCCGCGACACCTGCCGAGCGGGCGCTGGCGGCCATCCTCGCCGATCTCCTCGGGGTCGAGCGGCTCGGAGCCACCGACGACTTCTTCGCGCTCGGCGGCCATTCACTGCTCGCCGGGCGGCTGGCGGCCCGCGTCCGCACGGAACTGGGCAAGGAGCTGCCGCTGCGGCGGATCTACGACAGTCCCACCATCGCCGGCATGGCCAGGTCGATCGACGGCGCCGGGCCCGCGATCACCGTCCCGCCGATCCGTCCCGCCGAAGGATCGGAACGGGACGAGCCCGCGCCGCTGTCGTTCCCGCAGGAACGGATCTGGTTCCTGGAGGACCTGTCGCCCGGCAACCTCGCGTACAACGCGCAGGCGACGCTGCGGCTGGAAGGTCCGCTCGACGCGGAGGCGCTGCGCCGCACGCTGACCGAGATCGTGCGCCGACAGGAGATCTTCCGTACCGCCTTCCGGTCGGTCGGCGGCACGCCGGTGCAGGTCACGCGGGCTCCGATGCCGATCCCGCTGCCGGTCGTCGATGTGTCCGGGCTGCCTGGAGATGAACGGGAGCAGCGCGCTGAGGAGGCCGTTGCGGAGGCGATGCGCGAGCCGTTCGACCTGGGCGCGCCGCCGCTGGCGCGCTGGACGCTGATCAAGCACTCCGAGCGGGACCACTCGCTCGTGCACGTCGAGCACCACCTGGTCCACGACGGCTGGTCGTACGCCCTCTTCCTGAGCGAGCTGCGCGAGATCTACGCCGCGTACGCCGCCGGGCGTCCCTCTCCGCTGCCCGAACCTGAGGTCCGGTACGCCGACTTCGCGCGCTGGCAGCGGGAGTGGATGAGCGGCGACGTCCTGAAAGCCCACCTGGAGCACTGGACGGGCGAGCTGGCCGGAGCCCCGCCCGCCCTGGAACTGCCGACCGACCGGCCGCGCCCACCCGTCCAGACGTTCGACGGCTCGGCGGTACGCGTCGACATCCCGGCGGACCTGTGCCGGCGGCTGCGCGAGTACGGGCGGGCGCGCGGCGTGACGCTCTACGCGACCATGCTCGCCGGGTTCGCCGCGCTGATGTCGCGGTACGGCGGCGGACCGGACGTGGTGGTGGGCAGCGGCGTCGCCAACCGGAGGCTCGCCGAGATCGAACGCATGATGGGCATGGTCGTCAACACCCTGCCGCTGCGGATCGATCTCTCGGGCGATCCCTGGTTCGGCGAGCTGACGCGGAGGACGCACGCTGCCGTGGCCCGCGCGCACGAATGGCAGGACGTACCGCTCGACCGCCTGGTCGAGGCGCTGGCACCGCCGCGCGACGCGTCCCGCAACCCGCTGTTCCAGGTGATGTTCAGCTTCCACGACTCGCGGCTGCCGGACCTGGACTTCGCCGGGCTGCGCGGGACCGTTCTCGAACGGCACAACCGCTCGGCCAAGACCGACATCAACGTGGTGGTGCTCCCGAGGGCCGAGCAGCGCGCCGGGCACGGGGCCGGCGACGACGCCGCGCCGATCACGCTGATCTGGGAGTACGCGACCGCGCTGTTCGACGCCGGGACCATGCGGGCGATGGTCGAGCGCTACCTGACGCTGCTGGACGCGGCGCTGTCCGATCCGGACGGCGTTCCGTTCGACCGGCTGCCGTTGCTGACCGGCGACGCGTCCGCGCAGGTCATCGCCGCCTCGCACGGCCCGGCCACCCCGTTTCCGGCCGACCGGACGATCCCCGAACTCTTCGCCGAACGGGTGGCGGAACGTCCCGAAGCGGTGGCGCTGGTGGACGGCGACCGCACCCGCACGTACGCCGAACTCGACGCCGAGACGGATCGGCTCGCGCATCTGCTGCGGGCACGCGGGGTGGGCCGGGACGTCCCGGTCGGGGTCCTGCTGCGGCGCGGCGACGAGATGATCAAGGTGCTGCTCGCCGTGCTCAAGGCGGGCGGCGCCTACGTTCCGCTCGATCCCGGCTACCCGTCCGAACGGCTGGCCTGGATGCTCGCCGATGTCGGCGCGCCGGTCGTCGTCACCCGGGACGGGCTGTCCGACCGCGTCGACACCGGGTCGGCTCAGGTCGTCCACCTCGACCGGATGGAGGCGGAGCTTGCGGATGTCGTGGCGGAACGCCCGCCCAGACCGGCCGCCGCCGCCCGTCCGGACAGCCTCGCCTACATTCTGTTCACCTCCGGATCGACCGGGCGGCCCAAGGGCGTCATGGTCGAGCACCGCTCGGTGCTGCGGCTGGTGTGCGGTGCGGACTACGTCGACTTCGGCCCCGGCGAGCGCTTCGCGCAGGTCGCGGACGCCTCGTTCGACGCGTTCACGTTCGAGATGTGGGGCGCGCTGCTGCACGGCGGCGCGCTCTGCGTGATCCCGTCCGAGGAGCTGCTGACCGAGGGCGGGCTCGGGCGCGCGCTCAAGGCGAACGCCGTGACGAGCATGTTCCTCACCTCCGCGCTGTTCAGCGAGGTGATGACCGGCCACCCCGACAGCTTCGCCGGGATGACGAACCTGCTGGTCGGCGGGGACGTCCTGAACGTGACGCGCGTCCGGGCGCTGGCCGCGAGCGGTCCCGAACGGCGCCCGGCGCGCCTGCTCAACGGCTACGGGCCGACCGAGACGACCACGTTCGCGGTGTGCGGGCTGATCGAGTCGGTCCCGCCGGACGCGGTGTCGGTCCCGATCGGGCGGCCGATCGCCAACACCAGCGGCCATGTGCTCGACCGGTGGCTGCGGCCGGTCCCGGCCGGGGTACCTGGCGAGCTGTTCATCGGCGGCCCCGGCGTGGCACGCGGGTACGCGAACCGGCCCGCGCTGACGGCCGAACGATTCCTGCCCGACCCGTTCGCGGGCGGCGGGGCACGGATGTACCGGACCGGCGACATCGCCCGCTACCTCCCGGACGGCACGATCGAGTTCCTCGGCCGCGCCGACGGCCAGGTCAAGATCCGGGGATTCCGGATCGAGCCGGGCGAGGTCGAGGCGGCGCTCACCGCGCATTCCGGGGTCGCGCAGGCCGTGGTGATCGTGGACGAGCCGCCGTCCGGGCGCAGGCTGGTGGCCTACGTGGTCCCGGACGCGGCCGGATCGGTCGCCGAAGGTGAGATCCGCGCGCATCTGGCCGAGCGCTTGCCGCCGTACCTGCTGCCGGGCGCGATCGTCCGGCTGCCCGGCCTGCCGCTCACCGCGAGCGGCAAGGTCGACCGCGCCGCGCTGCCACCCGTACCGGACGACAGACCGGCCGGCGAGGCCGAGCGAGTGCCGCCGCGTACCGGAACGGAACGCGAGCTGGCGGAGCTGGCCGCCGGGATGCTCGGCGTACGCGAGCTGGGCGTCACCGACGACTTCTTCGTGCTCGGCGGCCACTCCCTGCTGGCGATGCGGCTGGTGGCCAGGACCAACGAGCGGTACGCGGCGACCGTACCGCTGCGCGACTTCCTGCACGCGCCGACTGTGGCGCGGCTGGCGGCCGTGGCGGACGCGACGCGTGGCGCCGCCGTCCCGGAACGGGCCGGGCCGTCGCCCTTCGCCGACACCGATCAGGACCTGCTGGACCGGCTCGACGACCTGTCCGACGACGAGGTGGACGCATTGCTGCGCGACATGTCCGTGGAAGACAGCCCCGAGGCCGAAGGCGAGGTCGAACGGTGACCGAAGACACGAGCCTGCCCACCATGCACGACAAGAACTTGCCCACCATGCCCGGCGCCAGGCGCACCCTGCTGGCCGAGCGGCTCAGGGAGCGCGCCGCCGCCCGGAGCCATCCGCTCTCGTACCCGCAGCAGCGATTGTGGTTCCTCGATCAGCTCGATCCGGCCAACGCGGTCTACATCGTTCCGCTGACCTACCGGATCGACGGCCCGCTGGACGTACCTGCGATGGAACGCGCTCTCACCGAGGTCGTCCGACGGCACCGGGCGCTGCGGACGGTGTTCCGGCCGGTCGACGGGGTGCCCCGGCAGTTCGTGCAGCCGGCCGGTCCGGTGCCGATTCGGGTACGGGACGTCGCGGGCGCGGCGGATCCCGGCGCCGAGGCCGACCGGCTGGCGGCGGAGGAGGCGCGGGCGCCGTTCGATCTGGAGACCGACCTCATGGTCCGGCCACTGCTGATCCGGATGGGCGACGAGGAGCACCGGCTCTGCCTGACGCTGCATCACATCGCCTGCGACGGCTGGTCGCTCGGCGTCCTCGACGGCGAGCTGTCGGCCGCCTACGGCGCGTACCTGGCGGGCGAGGAGCCCCGGCTAGCGCCACTGGAGACCCACTACACCGACTTCGCCCGCGAGCAGGCGGCACTGCTCGGCGACGGGCGGACGCCCGAGGAGATGCTCGGCTACTGGCGCGACCGGCTGGCCGGGACGCCCGCACTTGCCTCCCTCCCGGCCGACCACCCGCGCCCACCCGCGCAGAGCCACGCGGGCGATCACCTGACCTTCGACATCGATCCCGAGGTGGACCGCCAGGTCGGTGAGCTGGCCCGCGCCTGCGGAGCCACGCCGTACGCGGTGCTGCTCGCGGCCTTCGCGACGCTCGTCCACGCGCACACCGGCGGCGAGGAGGTGATCGTCGGCTCGCCGGTCAGCGGGCGCCCGCGCGAGGACCTGGAGCGGCTCGTCGGCTTCTTCGCCAACACGGTCGTCCAGCGCGTCGGCGTCTCGGGAGCGCCGAGCTTCCGGGAGCTGGTGATCCAGGCCCGGGACGAGAGCAGGGCGGCCGTCGCGCACCAGGACCTGCCGTTCGAGAAGCTGGTCGAGGAGCTGCGGCCAGGTCGCGACCCCGCGTACAACCCGATCTTCCAGCTGATGCTGAGCTATCACGACGGCGACGCGCCGGGCCTCACGCTGCCGGGCTGCCGCGTGCGGATGGAGCCCGGCGACACCTCCACCGCCAAATTCGACCTGACGCTGAGCATCACGCGGTCGGCGGACCGGCTCTCCGCCCGGCTGGAGTACGCCACCGACCTTTTCACTGACGGGACGGCCCGCGACCTCGCGGACCAGTTCCGTACCGTGCTGGCCCGTGCGGTCGCCGAGCCGGACCTGAGTATCGGACGGCTGCCGATCCTGCCGGCCGACCAGGAACGGCGCGTGCTCGCCGACTGGAACCCGGACGCCCGCCCGCTGCCCGAAACGCCGCTGCACGAGCTGATCGCCGAGCGCGCGCGCCGTACACCCGACGCACCCGCACTCCTGGACGCGGCGAACCCGGACGGCCGGACGCTGACCTACCGCGAGCTGGACCGGCGGGCCGGCGCGCTCGCCGCCGTCCTGCGGGAGCACGGCGTACGGGCGGACGTCCCGGTCGGGGTGTATCTCGACCGGTCACCCGACCTGGTCGTCGCGCTGCTGGGCATCCTCAAGGCGGGCGGCGCGTACCTGCCGCTCGATCCGGCCTACCCCTGGGCGCGGCTTGAGTACATGGTCGCCGACTCGCAGGCGCCAGTGATCGTGACGCGCGGCGGTCTCGCCCGGCGAGCCGGTGCCCTGCCCGCCACGACGGTCGACATCGACACCGTTGGAGCGGGCTCGGCGGAAAGCGCAGAGGCGCCGCCGATCACGCTGGAGAACCTCGCGTACGTGATCTACACCTCGGGGTCCACCGGCAACCCCAAGGGCGTGATGATCTCCCATCGCAACGTCCTGAACTTCTTCGCCGGCATGGACGAGATCCTGACCGGCGAGGACGCGGAGACCTGGCTCGCCGTCACGAGCGTCTCGTTCGACATCTCGGTGCTGGAGCTGCTGTGGACGCTGGCCCGGGGACACCGGGTCGCGGTACGCGGCGACGAGCCCGCACGGGCGGCCGGTGGTGAGGTGGTGCCCGCCTCGGTGCAGGCCCGGCCGATCGATTTCAGCCTCTTCTACTTCGGCGGGGACCGGGGCGGCGACCCGGGAGATCGCTACCGGCTGATGCTGGAAGGCGCCAAGTTCGCCGACCGCAACGGCTTCGCGGCGGTGTGGACGCCCGAACGCCACTTCCACGAGTTCGGCGGGCTCTACCCCAACCCGTCGGTCACCGCCGCCGCGATCGCGGCCGTCACCGAACGGGTCGCGATCCGCGCGGGGAGCGTGGTGATGCCGCTGCACGACCCGATCCGGGTCGCCGAGGAATGGTCGGTGGTCGACAACATCTCCGGCGGCCGGACCGGCCTGTCGGTCGCCTCCGGCTGGCAGCCCGACGACTTCGCGCTCGCGCCGGGCAACTACGCCGACCGGAAGCAGATCATGATGTCCGGGCTGGCCGAGCTGCGCGAGCTGTGGCGCGGCGGTACGGTCCGGCGCCGCAACGGGGTGGGCGCGGACGCCGAGGTCGGGATCTTCCCGCCGCCGGTGACGCCGGAGCTGCCCGTCTGGGTCACCAGCGCGCGCAGCCCCGAGACGTTCCGGAGCGCGGGCGAGGCTGGCGCGGGCGTCCTCACGCACCTGCTGGGCCACACGTTCGAGCAGCTCGCCGAGAAGATCGACGTCTACCGGCGGGCCTGGCGGGACGCCGGTCACGAGGGCGACGGCCAGGTCACGGTCATGCTGCACACGTTCGCGGGCGCGGACCAGGACGCGGTCCGCGAGCTGGTACGCGAGCCGCTGAGCGCCTACATCAAGTCGTCGTTCGACCTGCTGTCCGGGCTGGGCCAGGCGATGGGCCAGGAGGCGGACCCGCGGACGCTGCCCGAGGACGAGGTGGACGCGCTGGTCGCGCGCGCGTTCGACCGGTTCTTCGAGACCTCGGGGCTGCTCGGTACGCCCGAGCACTGCGCCGATGTCGTCGACCGGCTCAAGGCGATCGGTGTCGACGAGGCCGCGTGCCTGGTCGACTTCGGTGTCGCGCACGACCGGGTGCTGGCCGGGCTGGACGACCTGGCGACCGTACGGGAGCTGAGCGAGGACCGCCGCCGCGCCGCGCTGGCCGACGAGCCGATCCCCGTCCAGCTCCGCCGCCACGGCGTCTCCCATCTCCAGTGCACGCCCTCGATGGCCGGAGTCCTTGCCGAGGACCCCGACGGCGGCGCGGCTCTGGCCGGACTGCGCAGGCTGCTGGTCGGTGGCGAGGCGCTGCCCGCGCCGCTGGCCGAACGGCTCGCGGAGCTGCTGCCGGACGGCGTCCACAACATGTACGGGCCGACCGAGGCGACCGTATGGGCCACCACCGCGCCGGTCGGCGGCTCCGGCTCCGGACCGGTGACCATCGGCCGTCCGATGACGAACGTGCGCGCGTACGTCGTCGACGCCTACCTGCGGCCCGTTCCCGCGAGCGCGCCGGGGGAGCTGCTGCTCGGCGGGCTCGGTCTGGCGCGCGGCTACCTGGGCCGGGCGGCGCTGACGGCCGAACGGTTCGTCCCCGACCCGTTCTCCGGCGAGCCGGGCGCGCGGCTCTACCGCACCGGTGACCTCGTACGGCGCCGGCCGGACGGGCAACTGGAGTTCCTGGGACGGCTCGACCACCAGGTGAAGGTGCACGGGCACCGGATCGAGCTGGGCGAGATCGAGAACGTGCTGCGCGGCCACCCGGACCTGCGCGCTGCGGTGGCCTCCGTACACGGGGACGACGCGGCCCGCCGCATCGTCGCGTACTGCGTACCGGCCGGGCAGGACGAGGCCGCCGCGCCGACCGCGGCCGAGCTGCGCGCGTTCGCCGCCAGGTCGCTGCCCGACTACATGGTGCCCGCCGACCTGGTCTTCCTCGGCGAGCTGCCGATGACACCGAACGGGAAGGTGGACCGCAACCGGCTGCCCGATCCCGAACGTCCGGCCCGCGCCGAGTACGAGCCGCCGGGCGACGACATCGAACGGCGGGTCGCCGAGATCCTGGCCGGCGTCCTGAAGGCCGACCGGATCGGTGTGGCGGACAACTTCTTCGAGGTCGGCGGCAACTCGCTGCTGGCCGTCCAGGCCCGCGCGCTGCTGGGGCCCGTCCTCGGCGAGCGGCTGTCGCTGGTCGACATCTTCCGGTACCCGACCGTACGGGGCCTGGTCACGGCGCTGACCGGCGACGGTACGGCCGGTGAGGGCCTGGACCGGGCGCGCGCCACGGCGGGCCGCCGGGCACGGGTGCTGGCACGGCAGGCGCGGCAGGCGAAGCAAGCGCGGCTGCGCAAGGCGGTCACGGACAGGAAGACGGGAGGCACCTCGTGACGACTGACGGCGAACCGGACGGCGTGGAGCCGATCGCGATCGTGGGCATGGCCTGCCGGGTCCCCGGCGCCCGTACGGTCGGGGACTTCTGGCGCAACATGCGGGACGGGATCGAGTCGATCACCACGTTCGGGCCGGACGAGCTGCGCGCCGCCGGAGTCGCCGAGGACGTCCTGGCCGATCCCGACTACGTCCCCGCCTCCGGCCATCTGGAGGGCGCCGACCTGTTCGACGCCGCGTTCTTCGGCTTCAACCCGGCCGAGGCCGAGACGATGGATCCGCAGCACCGGGTGTTCTGCGAAACCGCGTGGGCGGCCGTCGAGGACAGCGGCCACGACCCGGGCGGGTTCGGCGGCGGCGATGTCGGCGTGTTCGCGGGCGCGTTCATGAACAAGTACCTGACCGCCAACCTCGCCACCAGCGCGCGGTTCCAGCGCTCGCCGATGGCGCCGCTGGCCCGGATGTTCAACGACAAGGACTTCCTGGCCACCCGCGTCGCCCACCTGCTGGACCTGACCGGGCCCGCCTACACCGTCCAGACCGCCTGCTCGACCTCGCTGGTCGCCACCCACCTGGCGTGCCAGTCGCTGCTGAGTTACGACTGCGATGTCGCGCTGGCGGGCGGTGTCACGGTCAACGTGCCGCTGAAGAGCGGCTATCCGGTCGCCGAGAGCGGCCTGTTCAGCGCGGACGGGCACTGCCGCCCGTTCGACGTGCGGGCGGGCGGGACCGTACCGGGCAACGGCGCGGTCGTGCTGGTCCTGCGGCGGCTGTCGGAGGCGCTGGCCGACCGCGATCACGTCTACGCGGTGATCCGGGGCTCGGCCGTCAACAACGACGGCTCGATGAAGGCCGGGTTCGCCGCACCGAGCGTGGCGGGCCAGGCCCGGGTGATCGCGGCGGCGCTGGCGGTGGCCGGAGTGGATCCGGCGACCGTCGGGTATGTGGAGGCGCACGGCACCGCGACCCGGGTCGGTGACCCGATCGAGGTGACGGCACTGGCCCGCGCGTTCGGGGACGGCGTCGAGCCGGGGCGGTGCGCGCTCGGCTCGGTCAAGGCCAACATCGGGCATCTGGACGCGGCGGCGGGCGCGGCCGGTCTGATGCGGGCGGCACTGGCCGTCCACCACGCGCGGATCCCGCCGAACGGCGGCTTCACTGCGCCCGGCCCGGAACTGGAGCTGGACCGTACGCCCTTCTACGTCCCCGCCACCGCCCGCGACTGGCACGCGGACGGCGAGCCGCGCCGCGCCGGGGTGAGCTCGTTCGGCGTCGGCGGTACGAACGCGCATCTCGTACTGGAGCAGGCACCCGAGGCGGAGGCCGACGACGCCGGGCCCGCGCGTCCGTGGCAACTGCTGCCGTTGTCCGCGCGTACGAGAACCGCGCTGGACACCGCGACCGGGCGGCTGGCCGATCATCTCGAATCCGGCGCCCCAAAGCTGGCCGACGTCGCGTACACGCTGCAGGAGGGCCGCCGGCGATTCGGCGTCCGCCGGTACGCGGTGTGCGCGGACGCGGCCGACGCCGTGCGGGCCCTGCGCGGCGAGGAGCCGAACCGGCTGCCGACCCGGACCGTTTCCGGCGACGCGCGCGAGGCCGTCTTCGCGTTCCCCGGCGGCGGGACCCAGCACCCGAACATGGGCCTGGACGTCTACCGCTCCGAGAAGGTGTTCCGCACCGAGGTCGACCAGTGCGCCGAGCTGCTGGAACCCCGCCTCGGCTTCGACCTGCGCAGGCTGCTGTTCCCTGCCGCGTTCCCGCCGCTGGAGGGCGGCGCGCTCACCGGCGGCCGGGTGACCATGGGACGCGACCAGGGCGCGGGCGTCGTGTCGGCGCTGTTCACGATCGAGTACGCGCTGGCCCGCCAGCTCATGGCGTGGGGCGTCCGGCCCGCCGCGATGATCGGGCACAGCCTCGGCGAGTACGTCGCGGCCTGCCTGGCCGGGGTGTTCACGCTGCCGGGCGCGCTCGACATCACGCTGGCGCGCGGGGAGCTGTTCGCGGCCATGCCGCCGGGCCGGATGCTGGTGATCCAGGAGTCCGAGGAACGCGTCGCCGCGCTGCTGCCCGACCGGGTCTCGGTCTCGGCGGTCAACGCGCCCGAGCTGACGGTCGTGGCCGGACCGGACGAGGACATCAAGGCGCTGCGCACGGAGCTGCGCGCACGCGGCGTCGACTGCCGCAACGTGAGCGTGCCGGTGGCGAGCCACTCCTGGATGGTCGAGCCGTACCTGCACGACTTCACCATGAAGGTGAAGAAGCTGCGGCTGACCGAGCCCGAGCTGCCGTTCGTGTCCAGCGTGACGGGCACCTGGATCACCGCCGATGATGCCACCGATCCCGCGTACTGGGCCCGCCACCTGCGCCGGCCCGTACGGTTCGCGGACGGCGTCGCCGAGGTGCTCGCGGCGCCCGGCCGCGCGCTGCTGGAGGTCGGCCCCGGCCGTACGCTGACCGCGCTCGCGGCGGCGCAGCGGCTGGCTCCGGCCCCGATCGCGATCCCCACCATGGGCCTGCCTCGCGACACCCTGCCCGACCTCGCCCACCTGGTCTCGGCGGTCGGCGGCCTGTGGCAGGCCGGGGTCCCGGTGGACTGGCGGGCCTTCCACGGCGAGGCGGACCCGCGCCGCGTACCGCTGCCCGGCTACCCCTTCGAGGGACGGCGCTACTGGGTCGAGCCGGGCCGCGCGAACACGGCAGGCGAGCCCGAGCCGTCCAGCCCTGACGCGCACGAGGAACCGCAGGCCGATGACGGCTTCGTCCCGCCGCGTACCGAACGGGAACGCCAGGTCGCGCGGATCTGGTGCGACCTGCTCGGGCTCGACCGGGTGAGCATGGACGACGACTTCTTCGATCTCGGCGCCCACTCGCTGATGGTCACCCAGGTGACGCGGGACTTGCGCAGGATGGGCGCCACCCAGCTCACCGCTGCGGACGTTCTCAAGGCCTCCACGGTCGCGGACATGGCCGCGCTGGTCGAACGAGCCCTCGGCGGCGAGCCCCTGGCCCCCGTACGGACGGGCCCGCGCCTCGAAGACGAAGTGGTCCTGGACGAGACCATCCGCGCCGACGGCCTGCCCGCACCCGCCCCGGGACCGCCCGAGACCGTGCTGCTCACCGGCGCCACCGGCTTCGTCGGCGCGTTCCTGTGCGCCGAACTGCTCGCCCGTACGAAGGCGACCGTGGTGTGCCTCGTACGCGCGGCCGACGCCACGGCAGGTACCGAACGCGTGAACGCCGCACTCGACTCCTATGGCCTTCCGGGCGCGGGATCCGGACGCCTCCAGGTGGTCGCAGGCGACCTGGCCCGTCCACTGCTCGGCCTGGGCGACGACGGCTTCGCCGACCTGGCGGAACGGGTCGACGCCATTTACCACTGCGGCGCATGGGTGAACTTCGTGCGCCCCTACCGGGCACTGAAAGCCGCCAACGTGCTCGGCACTCAAGAGATCCTGCGGCTGGCCACGCGGAGCAGACTCAAGCCGGTCCACCACATCTCCACGCTCGCCGTGCTGGCGGGCGCCATGACCGGCGACGCGGACGTGCTGCGCGAGGACGACCCGCTGCCGCCTCCGATCGGCCATGACACCTCGTACAGCCAGAGCAAGTGGGTGGCCGAAGGACTCGCCGGGATCGCCAGGGAACGCGGCGTGCCCGTGTCGGTTTACCGGGCCGGCGGCGTCCTGCCCGACAGCCGCAGCGGCGCCGCCAACACCGAGGACTACGTCACCAAGGTCATCCAGGGCTGCGTCCAGCTCGGCCTCGCACCGCTGCGCCGGTACGAGCTGTCGGTCGGCACCGTCGACCATCTGGCTCGCCAGGTCGTCGCCCTCTCGCTGCGGCCCGAGGCTTTGGGCCGGACGTACCACACCATCGATCCCGAGCCGCTGGCCTGGAACCGGATCTTCGACGAGATCAGATCGTTCGGCCATCCGGTACGCGGCGTGCCGTTCGACGAGTGGCGGACGGCGCTCATCGACGAGGTCGACAGCGCGGGCGACGACAACGCCCTGGCCCCGCTGATGGCGATGGTGGGCGACACCCCGGACCGGGCCATGCCGGTCATCGACTGCGCGAACGTCGCGTCGGCGCTGCCCCCGGAGGCGGCTCCGGCACCCCCGCTGGACCAGGCGTTCTTCGACCGGATGCTCGGCTTCCTCGTCCGGGCGCGACTGCTGCCCCCGACCACTCACCCGGCCCCTGCCAACCTGCCCACGAAAGGGAACTGACGTGTCTCTCCTGCTGACCGGTGCCACGATCATCGACGGGCTCGCCCCCGATCCGCTGCCGCGCGGCTCGGTCCGGGTCGACGGCGAGCGGATCGCCGAGGTGGGGACGGGCGAGGTCGCCGGCGACGCCGACGTCGTCGACCTCAGCGGCCTGACCCTGCTCCCCGGCCTCATCGACGCCCACGTCCATCTCGGCTACGCGAGCGAGATGCGGGCCATGCTCAACAACGAGCTGTCCATCGCCGAGCGCGCCGCCGACATCTTCCGCAACCTGAACGAGACGCTGCAGGCCGGGTTCACCGCCGTGCGCGACTGCGGCGGCATCGACCACGGCGTGATCCGTACCGTCGGCCGCGGGCTGGTGCCCGGGCCCCGGATCTGGGCGTCGGCCTCGCCGCTCGTCCAGTGCGGCGGGCACGGCCACCTCGGGTCGCCGTTCCTGCCGCCGGACGCCACGTTCGCCTTCCGGGTCCGCGGCCTCACCGCGGTCGGCCGGATCTCCGACGGCCCCGACGAGGTCCGCAAGGCGGCGCGGGAGTGCTTCCGGCAGGGCGCGACGTTCCTGAAGATGGCGGTGACCGGCGGCGTCGTGTCGCTGACGGACTCGCTCGGCGACACCCAGTTCACCATCGAGGAGATCGCCACGGCGGTGGCCGAGGCGCGCGCCAGGAACACGTACGTGACCGTTCACGCGCACAACGTCGCCGGGATCCGCAACGCGGTCATGGCCGGGGTCGAGTGCGTCGAGCACGGGACCGGGATCGACGAGGAGACGGCCGCGATGATGGCCGAGCGCGGCGTCAGCGTCGTGCCCACCCTGACCATCGCGCAGGACCTGGTCGACAACTTCGAGCGGCACGGGCTGCCGCCGCAGATCCGCGACCGGGTCGGCGACACCATGCGCGGCATGACCGACGGGCTGCTCGCGGCGCGCGCGGCCGGCGTCCCGGTGGGCTCGGGCTCGGACCTGATCGGCCCGGTCCAGGAGCGGCGCGGGCTGGAGATCGCGCTGAAGGCGCGGCTGCTCGGCGCGATGGAGGCGATCAAGTCCGCGACCTCGGTGAACGCCCGGATCATGCGGGTCGCCGACAAGGTCGGCGCGATCGAGGCCGGCCGGTACGCCGACCTGGTCGCCGTGGACTTCGACCCGCTGGCCGAGCCGGACCGGTTCGAGGACCCGGACCGCGTCGTCCTGGTCGTCAAGGGCGGCCGGATCGTCAAGGACACCCGCAAGTGACCGGAGGAGAGCCGATGAGCGAGCCGCGATACCTGGTCGTGGTCAACGACGAGGAGCAGTACTCCCTATGGGACGAGACGATGCCCCTGCCCGGCGGGTGGCGCGCGGCCGGATTCGCCGGTGCGAAGGCGGACTGCCTGGCCCACATCGAGGAGATCTGGACCGACATGCGCCCGCTGAGCCTGCGCACGGCAGGCTGAGCGGGCCGGGCGAGGGGGGACGGGCATGGCGGTCCGGACGGCCGGGCGAAGGCCATTGATCGTGGGCGTCGGGGGGACGGGCCGCTTCGGCTCGACCACGGAACGCGCGCTGCTTCTCGCGCTGCGGGGGGCCGAGGACGGCGGGGCCGAGGTCGTGTCGTTCGACGGCGCCTTCCTCGCCGAGCTTCCGCTGTTCAGGCCCGGCCTCGCCGCCGGGTCGCCCCGCGTACGGGAACTGCTGGCCGCCGTCGCCCGGTCGGACGGGCTCATCGTGGCCAGCCCCAGCTATCACGGAGGTGTTTCCGCGCTGGTGAAGAACGCGCTGGACCATATGGAGCTGCTGCGGGAGGAGCCCCGGCCGTACCTGGACCGGCGGGCGGTCGGCTGCGTCGTCACCGCGGCCGGGGGCCAGGCGGGCGGCGTCACGCTGGCCGCGCTGCGCTCGATCGTGCACGCGCTGCGCGGCTGGCCCACCCCGCTCGGCGCCACCGTGACCACGTCCGAACGGTCGCTCCAGGCCGGGAACGGGGACGTGGTGGACGCGAGCGAGACGCAGTTGCGGGCGGTCGGGCATCAGGTGGTGGAGTTCGCCATGGCGTTCGGTACGGCCACGGCCGAACTGCCCGCCGGGACGGGGGCCGTCCGATGAGCATCGACCCGGACGTCACGATCGAACGGGACCAGGTCGAGCGGGACCCGGTCGAGCGGGACCAGGCGGAACGGGACCCGGCCGCGACGACCAGCGGGCGGATCGAGGACGCCCGGCGGCGCAAGGAGGCCGCGCGGCAGCCGGGATCGCCCCGGGCCGCGCGGCGGCTGCGCGCGCTCGGCAAGCACACCGCGCGCGAGCGCATCGCGATGCTGCTGGACCCCGGCTCGTTCCTGGAGATCGATCCGCTGGTCCGGCACCGCTCGACCAACTTCGGCATCGAGGCCCGGCGCCCGCACGGCGACGGCGTGGTGGCCGGCTCCGGTACGGTCGACGGCCGCCCGGTCTGCGTGTACGCCCAGGACGTCACCTCGTTCGGCGGCAGCGTCGGCGAGGCGTTCGGGGCGAAGGTCGGCAAGGTCCTCGACCTGGCGATGCGCACCGGCTGCCCGGTGATCTGCGTGAACGACTCCAGCGGTGCCCGGATCGAGGAGGGCGTGCTCGCGCTGGCCTCGTACGGTCAGGTCGCGCGGCGGGTGGTCACCGCGTCCGGGGTCGTCCCGCAGATCTCGCTGATCATGGGGATGTGCGCGGGCGGCGCCGTCTACACCCCGGCCGCGACCGACTTCATCGTGATGGTCGACCGGACCTCGCACATGTTCGTGACCGGGCCCGAGGTGATCCGTTCGGTCACCGGCGAGGTGGTCGGTCTGGAGCAGCTCGGCGGGGCCCGGGTGCACGCGGGTCGTACGGGCAACGCGCACTACGTCGCGGCCGACGAGCCGGACGCGATCGCCTACGTCAAGGACCTGCTGTCCTACCTGCCGGACAACTACCTGGACGAGCCGCCGAGCTATCCCGTGGCGGCGGCCATGACGCCGACCGTCCGGGACGCGGAGCTGGACACGCTGATCCCGGACCGTACCGAGCAGGGCTACGACATGCGGGAGGTGATCGGGCGGATCGTCGACGACGGCGACCTGCTGGAGATCCACCAGGACTTCGCCCGCAACATCCTGTGCGGGTTCGGCCGGATCGAGGGCCACTCGGTCGGCGTGGTGGCCAACCAGCCGATGGCGCTGGCCGGATCGCTGGACATCGACGCCTCCGAGAAGGCGGCCAGGTTCGTCCGGTTCTGCGACGCGTTCGGGATCCCGATCCTGACGCTGGTCGACGTCCCGGGGTTCCTGCCGGGTACGGAGCAGGAGCACGCGGGCATCATCCGCCGGGGCGCCAAGCTCGGCTTCGCCTACATCGAGTCGACCGTCCCGAAGGTGACGGTGATCGTCCGCAAGGCGTTCGGCGGCGGGTACGCGGTGATGGGTTCCAAGGAGCTCGGCGCGGACGTGTGCTTCGCCTGGCCCACGGCGGAGATCGGCGTGATGGGCGCCGGCGGCGGCGTGGAGCTGCTCTTCCGCCGGGACCTGGCCGGCGCGGAGGACCCGCAGGCCTTGCGCGGGACGCTCACGCGCCGCTACCAGGAGACGCTGACCAGCCCGTTCGTCGCGGCGGAGCTCGGCTGCGTCGACGACATCATCGAGCCGTCCGAGACCCGGATCAGCGTGGTCAAGGCAATGCGGGCGCTGCGCAACAAGCGGGTCGTCCCGGTCGGCAAGAAGCACAGCAACATCCCGCTCTGAGCCGGCCGCCCCTGAGCCACCGTGCCGGGGCCCGGGGGCCCGCCCCTGTCACCAGGGGTGGGTCCCCGTTCCGGTGAGGAACGCGCGGTCGGGCAGGTCCTCGGGCGCCGCGGTCGCGTACCGCACCACGACCTCCGCCCCCTCCTCGACGGTCTTCGGGCCGGTGAAGTTGTTCATGTCGGTGGCCACGAACCCCGGGGAGACCGCGCAGGCGGTGACCCCGGAGTCGCGCAGCAGCCCCGCGTACATCACCGACAGCAGGTTGGTCGCCGCTTTGGCGGTGCAGTACGGGATGAGGTCGGCCGGCGGCGGGCCGTCCGCCACCCGGGCGAACGACGACAGCGTGCTGGTCAGGTTCACGATCCGGCCGCCCGACCCGCGCAGCAGCGGCAGGAGCGCCTGCGTCACCGCGAACACGCCGACGAAGTTGGTCTCCAGGGTGTCCCGCAGGTCCTGGACCGTGACCTCGTCGAGCGGCCTGCGGCGGCCCGGCGTGACGCCGGTGACTCCCGCGTTGTTGATCAGCAGGTCGAGCCGGCCGAACTCCGCCGCCACATGCTCGGCGACCGCTCGCACCGTGTCCTCGGCCGTGACGTCCAGCCGTACGAACCGGACGTCGCCGCCGCCCGCGACCAGGTCGGCCACCGCCGCCCGGCCACGATCGGCATCGCGCGCGGTCGCCAGCACGACCATCCCGAGATCGGCCAGCTGCCTGCATACCGCCTTGCCGATTCCCTTGTTGGCGCCCGTGACGAGGGCGACCTTCTGGTCCGTGGTCACGTCGTCTCCGCAGGCTCGGCAGGTTCAGCGGGCTTGGCGGCGGCGGTCGCGGGTGCCGGGGCGGCCGGCGGCGGAGCGAGCCGGATCCAGATCGCGGCGACGGCCAGGGCCAGGACGAGCAGGACCGTACAGAACAGGTACACGTTGCTGTACGGGTCGGTCGGGCTCCCGGAACGGCTGCTCTGCTCCAGGATCGCGGCCATCGCGGCGATGCCCAGCGCGCCGCCGAACTGCCGGGCGGTGGTGTTCAGGCCGCTGGAGGTGGCGAACATCGCGGGCGGCGCGGACATGGCGGCCGAGGCGGACGTCCCCATCGTGGCGGCTCCCATGCCGATCCCGGTGAGGATGCTCGCGGGCAGCCACAGCGTCAGGAACGACGCCTGCTCGGTGAGACCGACGGTCAGCCAGATCGCCGTCACCAGGAACACCGCCAGCCCGAACAGGACCGCGAAGCGAGGACCGCCGAGCTTGGCCGCGTACCGGCCGAGACCCACCGCGATGATGGACGCCGACACGGCACCCGGGGTGTTGGCCAGCCCCGCCTCGAGCTCGGAGTACCGCCACACGTCGGTCATGTAGAGGATGGCGACCAGCATGAACGTGTACTGCGCCATCCCGTACAGCAGCGAGGTGACGTTCGTCGCCGTGAACGTGCGGTTGCTCCACAGCTCGGTGTCGATCGCGGGCTTGGGATGCGTCCGCGACCGCAGCACCGTGTAGGCGAGGGCGGCGAGGCCGAACGCGAAGGTCCCCAGGGTCCGCGGGTCGAGCCGGCCCCAGTCGCCGCCCTCGGTCACGCCGAGGGTGAGGGCGCCGATGCCGAGCGCGATCAGCACGGTGCCCAGCGGGTCCGGGATCCGGTCGAACGAGGCCTTGCCGGGCGGCTCCAGCACCCGCAGCGCCGAGACGATCAGGACCGCGCCGATCGGGATGTTGATCAGGAACACGGCGCGCCAGTCGGACAGCTCCACCAGGACGCCGCCGACGATCGGGCCGGCCGCCGCGCCGATGGCCGAGGCCGCGCTCCAGATCCCGATCGAGCCCGCCCGCCGCTCGGCCGGTCCGTCCAGCAGCAGGATCGCCAGCGAGGAGGGGATCATGGCCGCCGCGCCGGCGCCCTGCACCGCGCGGGCGCCGATCAGGAACGGCAGGTTCGGGGCCAGCGCGCACGCCAGCGACGCCAGCGTGAACAGGCCGATGCCGATCACGAACAGCCGGCGCCTGCCGAGCGCGTCCGCCAGCTTGCCGGACGGCGCCAGCAGGGCCGCGAACAGCACCGCGTAGGCGGTGATGATCCACGAGATGTCGGTCACCGACGCGCTCGGGAACGCGCCCTGCACGTTCGGGATCGCGAGGTTGGTGACCGTCGAGTCGAGCATCGAGAGGAACGCGCCGCCCGAGGCGGTGAGCATGATGGCGAGGTAGCCCGCGCGGGGCCTGGTATCGGTCAAGGGGTGCTCCTGATCGGTGTCTCGTCGTCGGCCCCGGCGGCGATCGCGCCCTCCACCTGCTCGATCCGGGCCCGGTCGAGATCGCCGGCGATCCGCTCGTCCTGGTCGATCAGGCCGTCCAGATCGTGCTTCTCGTAGCCGATGATCCCCATGTCGGCGAAGGTGGCCCGCATCTTGTCGCCGAACAGGCCGATGTCGCTCAGCGTGGGCACGATCCGCGAGAACAGGTGGGTCCGGAACAGCCGGAAGTGCTCCGAGCCGCGCATGTAGTCCATGCACTCGTCGGCGTCGACGTCGAGGTTGCGCCAGACCTCCTCGCCGACGAAGCGCTCCTGCATCATGTGGCAGGCCTCGATGCAGAACTCCTCGCGCTCGGCCAGCTCGGACCGGGTCAGCTCGGGGTAGAACTCGCGCAGCGCCAGCCGCCCGAACGCGACGTGCCGCGCCTCGTCCTGCATCACGTACGTGTTGAGCGCCTGTGCGAGCGGCTCGGTGGCGTTGTCACGGATGAGACCGAACGCGGCCAGCGCGAGCCCCTCGATGAGCACCTGCATGCCCAGGTACGTCATGTCCCAGCGCGAGTCGGAGATCACGTCGTCGAGCAGCGACTTCAGGCCGGGGTTGATCGGGTAGGCCAGCTCCAGCTTCTCCCGCAGGTAGCGGGAGTAGACCTCCATGTGCCGGGCCTCGTCCATCACCTGGGTGGCCGCGTAGAACTTGGCGTCCAGGCCGGGCACGGTGCTGACGATCTTGGACGAGCAGATCAGCGCGCCCTGCTCGCCGTGCAGGAACTGGGAGAACTGCCAGGCGGCCAGGTGGTGCCGTACGGTCCCGCGCTCGCGGGGCCCGAGCCGGTCCCAGACCCGGGAGCCGTAGATCGCGATGGTCTGCTCCGGCACGCCCATCGGGTCGTTGACGTCGACGTCGATCGACCAGTCGAGCCGGTCCGACGCGTTCCACTGCTTCTCCTTGCCCTTCTCGTAGAGGCTGAGCAGTCGGTCGCGGCCCTCGTCGTACTCCCAGTCGAAGATGGTGGTGTTCCCGCCGGGGACGTGCCATTTCGTCTGGTCGACCGGCAGCGCGTACAGGCGTTTGCTCACGCGTCTTTCCTCCAGGAATTCATGGGGCTCGGCGCAAACGTAAATCGCGTACGCCGCCACGGGCAGTAGGGATATCCCTGGTCGCCGCGCTGCAGCCGGCGGCGGCCCGGTCCAGTGCGGGGCCGTCAATGCGGCGTCAGTCGCCGGTCAGCATCGAAGTCCAGACTTGCCGTACATCGCGGCACAAGCTCGCGCTGGAATGGACGGAGACAGCCGTTGAGTGACGCGGAACGCGCGGCCGTGGGTGCCGCGGTAAGGCAGCTGCTGGGGGATTCGCTCGGGTACCTGTACCCGGCGGCGCTGCGGGTGGCGGTACGGACGAAGATCGCCGACCATCTGGCGGACGGCCCCCTTCCCCCCGACCGCCTGGCCGTCCTGGCCGGTGCTGAGCCCGACCACCTGCGCCGGGTGCTGCGCTTCCTCGCCACTCGCGGCGTGTTCCGCGAGGACGAGGACGGCGCGTTCCACCTGACGACCGCCGCCTCCCTGCTGCGCGCGGACTCGCCGCTGCCGATGAGCTCGGTCGTCCAGCTGCTGACCGACGAGCTCTACTGGCTCCCGGCCGGCCGCCTCGAGGACACGGTGCGCAAGGGCACCACCGCGTTCGCCGACATCTTCGGCGCGCCCCTGTTCGACTACCTGGCCGGAGACGAGGAGCGCGGCGCGCTGTTCCACACCGCGCTCGACGACCTGTCGGCCACCGAGCACGGCGGCATCGTGGCGAGCTACGACTTCGCCGACGCCAAGACCGTCGTGGACGTCGGCGGCGGCCGGGGCGGGCTGCTGCACGAGGCGCTGAGCCGGAACGAGCACCTGCGCGGCGTCCTGCTCGACGACAAGTCCGTCGTCGCCGAGCACCGGCTGGACGACCCGGCCATCGCGGGCCGCTGGGAGCTGGTGGGCGGCGACTTCTTCACCGACATGCCGGCCGGCGCGGACGTCTACGTCCTCAAGCGCATCCTGCACGACTGGGACGACGCGAACGCCGTACGGCTGCTGCGCGGCTGCCGCGACGCGATGGCCGGCGGCGGACGGGTCCTGGTGGTCGACACCGTCGTACCGCCGGGCAACGAGCCGCACACCAGCAAGGTCTCCGACCTGGCCATGATGATCGTCTTCGATGGCAAGGAGCGGACCGAGGACGAGCTCGCCGGGCTGTTCGCGCAGGCGGGCCTCCGGCTGAACCGGGTCGTCACGACGCCCGGCACCCTCTCGATCGTCGAGGCCGTCGCGGCCTGACCTCCCGGAATGCGGTGACAGCAGATGACCGACCACGGGCACGACGGCGAGCCGCTCGCCCTGCCGCTCAAGCGCACGGTGCCGACCGAGATCCCCGGGGAGTACGCCGAGCTCCGGGAGAAGAGGCCGGTCTGCCCGGTGACCCTGGCGACCGGTGACCCGGCGTACCTGGTCACCCGGCACGAGGACCTCAAGACCGTCCTCGCCGACCGGCGGTTCAGCCGCGCCGCGATGTGCGAGGAGGGCGCGCCCCGGCTGCAGGCGATCCGGCCGAACCCGGAAACGATCATCAACATGGATCCGCCCCGGCACTCCCGGATCCGCCGGCTGGCCGCCGAGGCGTTCACCGCCGAACGGCTCGAACGGCTCTGGCCGTGCATCGAGGACGCCGTGCGCGAGCTGCTCGACGAGATGGCGAAGATGGCGCCGCCGGTGGACCTGATCACGGCGTTCGCCCGGCCGCTGCCGCTGCGGATCATCTGCGACCTGATCGGGGTGCCGTTCGAGGACCGGGCCAGGTTCGTCCGGTGGGCCGAGATCATCATGACCCTCGGCTCCACCGCCGAGGAGATCATGGCCACGTACATCGAGATGCGCGGCTACTTCGTCGAGCTGGTCGGCCGCAAGCGCGACGAGCCGGGCGACGACTTCCTGAGCGTGCTGGCCCGGCGGTCCGGCGAGGACGGCCGGCTGACCGAGTCCGAACTGGTCAGCCTCGGTACGTTCCTGCTGGTCGCCGGGCACGAGACCAGCATCACGATCCTCACGGCGGCGGTGCACCGGATGATCCGGCACCCGGACCAGCTGGCCGCCCTGCGCGCGGACCCGGCGCTGCTGCCGGGCGCCGTCGAGGAGTTCCTGCGGGTGGGCCTGCCCGGCCTGTCCCCGTTCCCGCGGATCGCGCTGACCGATGTCGAGCTGTCCGGCGAGAAGATCCCGAAGGGCGCCGCGGTGATCGTCCAGTACGAGACCGCGCTGCGGGACCCGCGCGTCCAGGACGACCCGGAGCGCTTCGACATCCGGCGCAAGCAGGCCTCCCAGGTCTTCTTCGGGTACGGCCCGCACTTCTGCCTCGGTGCCCCGGTGGCCCGGGCCGAGCTGCGGATCGGGATCCCCGCCCTGTTCGAGCGCTTCCCGGAGCTGGCCCTGGCGATACCCGAGGACGAGCTGAAGTGGAGGGACTACGCGGTGCTCGGCAACTTCGAGGAATTTCCCGTCACCTGGTGAGGTCGCTGTGGACGCGGTAAGGAAACTGCTGGGCGATTCGCTGGCGTACCTGTATCCCGCCGCACTGCGGGTGGCGGTACGGACGAGGATCGCCGACCATCTCGCGGACGGCCCGCTTCCGCCCGGCCGCCTGGCGGCCCTGGCCGGTGCGGAGCCCGATCACTTGCGCCGCGTCCTGCGCTTCCTCGCCACCCGCGACGTGTTCCGCGAGGACGAGAACGGCGCGTTCCACCTGACCACGGCCGCGTCCCTGCTGCGCTCGGACTCGCCCCTGCCCGTCCGGTCCCTGGTCCTGCTGTTCACCGACCCGCTCTACTGGCTGCCCGCCGGGTGCCTCGAAGACACCGTCCGCGCGGGCCGTACCGCGTTCGACGACGTCTTCGGCGCGCCGATCTTCGACCACCTGGCCACCGACAAGGCCGGCGCCGAACTGTTCTCCGATGCCATGGCCGCGCTGAGCGAGATCGAGCAGGACGGCATCGCCGCCGCCTGCGACCTCCCCCAGCGGGCCACCATCGTCGACATCGGCGGTGGCCTCGGCGGGATGCTCCGTACGATCCTCACCCGGAACCCAGGACTGCGCGGCGTCCTGTACGACCGCGAACCCGTCCTGCACCATCACCGGCTGGACGACCCGGCCATCGCGGGCCGCTGGGAGACCGCGGCCGGGGACTTCTACGACCAGGTCCCACCCGGCGCCGACGTCTACCTGCTCAAACGCATCCTGCACGACAAGACCGACACCGACTGCCTGCGCGTCCTGCGCGCCGTCCGGCACGCCATGCCCGACGGGAGCCGCCTCCTGATCGTCGACCCGCTGGTCCCGGCCGGCGGCGACATTCCTCCCGCGACGATGCTCTCCGACCTTCTGGTGATGGCCGTGTTCGGCGGCAGGGAACGCACCCGCGACGAACTCGCCGCCCTCCTATCCGAGGCGGACCTGCTCCTGCACGAGGTGATCCCCACCACCGGCACCCTCACCATCACCGAGGCCCACCCGACGACCCGGGCGCAAGGCCCCCGTCCAGAGGGCGCCCCCGCGGCCCGCGGCCGCTAGTTTGGGGCGTGTGAAACAGGCGTTCAGTGATTTCTTCGACGGTGTCGGGTACCTGTTCCGCGGGCTGGGGTGGATCGCCCGGCATCCGGTGCAGTGGTTGTTCGGGCTCATTCCGGCGCTGATCGTCCTGCTGGCGTACGGGGCGGCGCTCGGGGCGCTGGCGTGGAACCTGGACGACGTCGCCGGGTGGCTGACACCGTTCGCCGACGGCTGGTCGGAGTGGATGCGGAAGGCGACGCGGGTGGTGGCCGGGCTGGCGCTGTTCGGCGCCTCGCTGTTCGTGGCCATCCTGACGTTCACGGCGCTGACGCTGCTGGTGGGCGACCCGTTCTACGAGAGCATCGCGGTCAAGGTCGAGGACTCGCAGGGCGGTGCGCCGCCGGATCCCGAGGTTCCGGTGCTGACGCAGATCGGCCGGGCGATCAAGGACGCGCTGCTGCTCGCGGTGGTGGCGCTGGCGTTCGCGGTGGTGTTCTTCGTGTGCAGTTTCGTGCCCGTGATCGGGCAGACGGTGGTGCCGGTGGTGGCGGCGTTCGTGTCGGGGTACTTCCTGGCGGGCGAGTTGACCTCGGTGGCGATGGACCGGCGCGGGGTGCTGCGCAAGGAGCGGTTCGCGCTGATGAAGCGGCGGCGGCCACTGATGCTGGGGTTCGGGGTGGCGACCGTGGTGATGTTCCTCATCCCGCTGGGCGCGGTGCTGGCGATGCCCGGTGCGGTGGCCGGCGGGACGCTGCTGGCCCGGGAGCGGCTGGCGGCCGATCCGCAGGTCATGGGGGCTCGGCAGGGATATTGAGCGGCCCGGAAGATGTGTCCGGAGTGTGATGGCCCGCCCCATCGGGCGCCCTGATCTTGCCGTAACCTGTGCCGCATGTCCGATGAGGGGGAGCGCGGGGGGCGCTGGGCCGAGATGAGTGATGACTCCGCCGACCGCGAGGAGAGCGCTCGGGTGACCGTTCCCGAGGTCGATATGCCCGAGCCTGAGGGACGGACGGATTTCTCCGGGCCGTCGCCCGCCGAAGCGGCCAGGCAGGCCGACGATGTGAAGGTCGCGCCCGTGATGGAGGCGCCCGTGATGGCGGCGCCGACACCGCAGGAGTTCGACGACGAGCCGTTGTTCGATGGGGAGGGTGACCCGCAGTACGCGGGGGTGGCCTCCACAGCGCCTTCGGGTCCGGTGAAGCCCGGCAAGCCGAGCAGCGGCAACTGGCAGATGCCGGACTGGATGGCCGACGAGGAGGCCGCCGACGCCAAGCTGGGCCGTGCCGGTGATCTCGACGATGGCCGGCGCGCCAAGAGGGACGCCAAAAGGGACGCCAAGAAGGATCAGGCCAAGCGGGACAGGGCCGGTGACCTCGATGGCGGCGGGCGTTCCAAGCTGGCGCTGTACGGCGGGGTGGGGCTGCTGGTCGTGGCCCTGCTGGCGGCCGGTGGTGTCTACCTGCTCAAGCAGGGCGGCGGTGGGCAGGCCGAGGCCGAGAACAAGAAGTCCGCGACCGACCAGCAGCCGCAGACGCCGAAGGTGGCGATGCCGGCGGCCAAGCCGCTGAAGCGGTTCCAGGGGACGCCGAGCCAGGTCCTGGGGATGGTCCCCGACAAGCAGTCGGGGCTCGTCTATCCGCGGATGGGCAAGCCGTGGCAGCTGCCGACCAAGCAGAACAAGCTCGCCACGCCGGGCTGGTCCGGGCAGCAGGTGCTGGTCACCGAGCGGCGCGGCAGCCAGATGTGGTACGGCCAGCTGATGACCGGCGTGCTCAACCCCAACCTGCAGAGCTCGTACACGGGTCCGGAGAGCGTTCCGGCCGTCGCGGTGCTGGCGGCCAAGGGGATCGAGGCGCAGTACTACGCGTTCCCGCACAAGACGACGCCGCTGGCCTCGCAGGAGCTGAACGTGGGCGGGCGCAAGGGCTGGCTCGTCGCCTCGTACATCACCTACAAGCGCGAGGGTGTGCGGGCGACCGGCGAGGTGGTCGCCACGGCGGTGTTCGACAACGGCAAGCCGGCGCCGGCGGTGGCGTTCGCGGCGGTGCCCAACACGCACAAGAAGCTGTGGCCGGACATCAACCGCTTCCTGGGGCAGCTGAAGTTCTCCGGCTGACCGAATGGCGTTCTAGTACGCTGTCGCCATGGCGATCGGGTTGACCGAAGAACATGAGGCGCTGGCGGCGTCGGTGCGCGGATCCGTCGAGCGGAACGGCACTGCTCCCGAGCAGTACGGACTGCACCTGCCCGAGGAGTACGGCGGGCAGGGGTTCGGGCTGCTGGAGCAGGCCGTCGTGCTGGAGGAGCTGGGCCGCGCCCTGGTGCCCGGGACGTACGCGCCGACCGTGCTGGCCTCGGCGATGATCGCGGCCGGCGGGTCGGAGCGGGTGCGCGCGGAGTTCCTGCCCAGGCTCGCGACCGGTGAGCTGAGCGCCGGGTTCGGTTTCGGTGACGGGCTCGTGCTCGGCGGGCCCGGCGTCGACCTGGTGGTCGTGAACGTCGGCGGGCGATGGGCGGTCTTGGACGGGGTCACCGTTCAGGAGGCGGAGTCGCTCGATCTCACCCGTTCGGTGGGATCGATCGCTCTTGAGGGGCTCTCCGTACCGGAAGAGCGTGTCCTGAACGGTGTCGACGCCCTGGCGGTCGTGCTCCTAGGGGCCGAGGCGTGCGGCGTTGCCGGGCGTGCCCTGGACGACGCGGTCGCGTACGCGAAGCTGAGGGAGCAGTTCGGTCGCCCTATCGGCCAGTTCCAGGGCGTCAAGCACAAGTGCTCCCGCATGCTCATCGCCACGGAACGTGCTCGGGCGGCGGTCTGGGACGCGATCCGCGCGCTGGACGAGGACGAGCAGCAGCGCGCCTATGCGTTGGGCGTCGCGGCCGTACTGGCCGCTGATGCGGCGGTGGAGTGCGCCGAGGGCAACATCCAGGTGCATGGTGGCATCGGCTACACCTACGAGCATGAAGCCCACCAGATCTACCGGCGCGCTCTGACGCTGCGCGCCGTGCTGGGGCGCGGCAGTGAGCACCGTGCCCGGGTCGCCGAGTTGGCGGTGGCGGGCGTGCGGCGGCCGATGGCCATCGAGCTTCCCGAGGATGCCGAGGAC
The DNA here is from genome assembly GCF_044326315.1 of Actinomadura sp. 9N407. Taxonomy (NCBI): domain Bacteria; kingdom Bacillati; phylum Actinomycetota; class Actinomycetes; order Streptosporangiales; family Thermomonosporaceae; genus Actinomadura; species Actinomadura sp. 9N407. The sequence continues at coordinate 80,447 of NZ_JBIRAW010000017.1, forward strand.
CTGCGCGGCGCGATCCGGGCCGAGGTGGCGGAGCTGGCCGCGATGGAGATCTTCGGGCAGCGGGCGGCGATGGCCGAGGGCGGCTGGGTCACGCCGCACCTGCCCAGGCCGTGGGGGCGGGCCGCCGGGCCGGTCGAGCAGATCGTGATCCAGCAGGAGCTGAAGGCGGCCGAGGTCCGTCCGGTTCCGCTGATGATCGCGGCCTGGGTGGTGCCGTCGCTGGTCCAGTACGGCACGCCCGAGCAGCAGGAGCGGTTCCTGCCGCCGACGCTGCGCGGCGAGATCATCTGGTGCCAGCTGTTCAGCGAGCCCGGCGCCGGGTCCGACCTGGCCGGGCTGAAGACCCGGGCCGAACGGGTCGAGGGCGGCTGGGCGATCACCGGCCAGAAGATCTGGACATCGCTGGCCCGCGAGTCCCAGTGGGGCATCTGCATCGCCCGTACCGACCCGGACCGCCCCAAGCACGACGGCATCACCTATTTCCTTGTGGACATGGCGTCGCCGGGCATCGAGATCCGGCCGCTGCGCGAGTGCACCGGCGACGCGGTCTTCAACGAGGTCTTCCTGGACGAGGTGTTCGTCCCGGACGAGCTGGTGGTCGGCCCGGTGAACGAGGGCTGGCGGGTCGCCCGCAACACGCTCGCCAACGAGCGGGTCGGGCTGACCAGCTCGTTCCAGCTGGGCGGTGACCTGCCGAAGCTCGTGCAGCTGGCCGGTGAGATGGACCTGTCCGCCGACCCTCTCGTACGGGACGAGCTGGGCCGGCTGGCCTGCGACGAGCACGCGTTCGCGCTGCTCGGGCTGCGGGCAACGCTCAAGCAGCTGTCCGGTACGGACCCGGGCGCCACCGCCAACGTCCGCAAGCTCGTCGCGATGGAGCACGGCCAGAAGGTCACCGAGTACGGCTTCACGCTGCTCGGCGCCGAGGGCGCGCTGACCGGCGGCTGGAAGGGCGAGCTGCGCCGCAAGTGGACGCGCTACCTGCTGGCGTCGCGGGCGATGACGATCGGCGGCGGGACGACCGAGGTCAACCTGAACGTCATCGGCGAGCGGATCCTCGGCCTGCCCCGCGACACGTGAGCATCCGGGCCATCCCGATCCGGGCCGCCCTGGCTGGGATAGCCTGCTTCGCCTGATGAGGGGGCGAACGCGGCACCTGGTGGCCGCTCTTACCGGGCTGGGCCTCGGCCTGGCGGCACTGGGGCCGGCGCTGGCCCCGGGCTTCGTGCTGTCGTACGACATGGTGTTCGTCCCGGATCCGGCGTTCACCCCGATGACGTTCGGGCTGACCGGAACGGTCGCCCGGCACGTCCCGAGCGACGCCGCCGTCACCGCGCTCGCCATGATCATGCCCGCGTGGATCGTGCAGCGGCTCGTGCTGCTCGCGATCTTCGTGATGGCCTGCACGTCGGCGGCCTCGCTGGTGCCGTCCCGGCGGATGGTCCCGAGGCTGGTCGCGGGCGTCTGCTACGCCTGGAACCCGTTCGTCGCCGAGCGCCTGCTGCTGGGGCAGTGGGCGCTGCTGCTGGGGTACGCGGCGCTGCCCTGGGTGCTGGCCGCCGCGTTCAGGACGGACGAGCGCGGTGGCGGGCGCCGCCTGCTCCGTACGTTGATTCCGGCGGCGATCGGAGGGTTCGCGGCCCTCGCCGTATCAGGGCTTGCCGCGCTCATCGTCGGACGGCGGCGCCTCAAGGTGGTCGCGGTCCTGGCCGTACTGAGCCTGCCGTGGCTGGTGCCGGGGCTACTGCGGCCTGGGGGCGTGCCAGGGGACGGCTTGGCCGTCGAAGCGTTCGCCGCACGCGCGGACACTCCGTTCGGCACGCTCGGCAGTCTGCTGCTCCTGGGTGGTATCTGGAACGGGGAGACCGTACCCGTCGGCTACGGAGCCCCGATCACGGCCATCTTCTGGGCCCTGGTCGTGGCGGGAGGGCTCTTCGCGTACGGGAAGTACCGCGAGCGCATCGGCCCTTGGGCGCGCCCCGTCGCGCTGGCGGCCGCGGCCGGGTTCGCAGTGGCGGCCCTAGGGGCGGTGTTCCCGTCCGTACTGGAGGGTGCGATCGGGCTGTGGTCGGGCTTGGCCGTGTTCCGGGACGGGCAGCAGTTCGTCGCGCCACTGGCCGTCGTCATAGCGGTCGGCCTGGGAGTGGCGGCCGATCGAGCCATCGAGGCGAAGTATTCGCCCGTCGCCTATGGAGCGTTGCTGGCCCCCGTGGTGTTGCTGCCCTCATTGGCTTGGGGAGCCGCCGGGCAACTGCGTTCTGTGGACTACCCGGACGACTGGGCGCGCGCGCGGCAGGTCATCGAGGCCGACCGTACGCAGGGGGACATCCTCGTACTGCCGTGGGCCCTCTACCGCAGTTACCCCTGGAACGATGGCCGGCGCTCGCTCGACCCGCTGCCTCGCTACCTGCACCAGCGGCGGGTGATCGTGAACGACGCGGTGATGGTGGACGGTTCGACGGTCGCGCCGGAGGACCCGAAGGCCATGCGCCTGGACGCGGCGGTCCGTTCCGGCGGCCCGCTGACCGAGGTGCTGCGGGACGCGGGGGTCCGGTACGTCGCGGTGGACACCGTGGACCCGGCGGCGGGTCCGGAACGGCTGCCCGGGGCCGAACCCATCGTCCAGGGACGGGATTTGGTCCTGTACCGAATACCGGTATCGGCCTACGCCGCAGAGGAGAAGGTGCCGGTCGGTGCCGTGGTGATTGCCTGGATTGTCGTAAGTGTGGCGATTTCCTGGTCAATGCTGACCCCAGGTACTACTCTGGGCCTCCCGTTACTCGGGAGTACTCCCCGTCGACGTTCCCCCCATCGAAGGGCCCCCTGATGCGCATTGCCGTTGCCGCGATCGTCGGTGTCCTACTGGCCTCCCTCGCCTCGTTCGGCGTGGTGCAGATCACGAACGCCTCCCAGCAGGACCCGGTCATCAAGCCGCTCTACAACTACGGCTCGCGCTGAGCACCGGGTCACTGAGGTCCCGTGGGAACCCTGGGCGGGGAACCCGCCCTGCTGGAGATCGTGGTCCCTGCCTATAACGAGGCCGAGCGGCTTCCGCTCGGCCTGACCCTGCTCGGCGACAAGCTGGCCGGCCTCGGCGTGCGGTCGGAGATCCTCGTCGTCGACAACGCCAGTACCGACGGTACGGCCGATGTCATCGCGGGCTGGGACGGGCCGGTCCCGGTCCGCGGCCTCCACTGCGAGCTCCGCGGCAAGGGCGCGGCCGTACGGGTCGGCCTGCTGGCCACCCGCGCCCCGTACGTGGGGTTCTGCGACGCCGACATGGCCACCGACCTGGCCGCCATCGACGAGGCGCTCGACCTGCTGCGCACCGGCCGTCCCGTGGTCGTCGGCTGCCGCCGGCATCCCGACTCGGTGGTCGAGGGGTACGGGCAGTTCATGCGCCGGCTGGGCGCGATCACGTTCAACCGGATGGTCCGCGACCTGGTCGGCGACATCGCCGACACCCAGTGCGGCTTCAAGTTCTTCTTCGGCCCGCTGGCCCGGGCCGCCGCCGCCGATCTGCGTACGGCCGGGTTCGCGTTCGACGTCGAACTGCTGATGCACTGCGTCCGCCGTGGCGCCGAGATCACCGGAATCCCGGTGGTGTGGTCCGACTGCCCCGGGACGACGTTCTCGGTACGGCGCCACACCTCCCAATGCGTGCTCGACCTCGCCCGCATCCGCGCCCGGGCGACCCGTTTCGGGGGCCTGATCCCCGCGTCGGCACCGGTCGTCCCCCAGATCCTCGCCGTACAGCCCGCACCAGCGCCGTCCCCCCTCGTGCTGCCGAAGGGTCCTGAGGCCAAGACGGGATGAGCATCGGCACTACGCGACTGGCGGTCGTGAACTGGCGGGACCCTTGGCATCCGGCGGCGGGCGGTGCCGAACGCTATGCGTGGGAGGTCGCGCGGCGCCTCGCGGCTGAGGGAGCGCAGGTCCGGTACGTGACGTCGCGCGCGCGCGGACAGCAGCGCCGTAACCGTGTGGAAGGCGTCGAGTTCGTACGGCTCGGGGGCCGCTTCACGGTCTATCCGCTGGTGTTGCTCTGGATGTTCCTCAGGCGCCGCTCGCGCCGGTCCTCCTTTGACGCGGTCATCGACTGCCAGAACGGCATCCCGTTCTTCACTCCCTGGGCGCTGCCCAGGCGCGTCCCCGTCTTCTGCGTGATCCACCACGTACACGACGCACAGTTCGGGCTCTACTTCCCGCGCTGGATGGCTTGGTTCGGCCGCGTACTGGAAGGGCCTGTCAGCCGCTGGGCCTACCGGAGGCACGCGTACGTGTGCGTTTCCCCCTCCACGCTGAGCGCCGTACGGGAACGGCTCGGCTGGACCGGATCGGCCTACGTGGTGCCCAACGGGACAGTGTCCCCTCCAACTGGGTCCGTACAAGAGGAGCCCCGTCCAGAGGAGACCGTTCCGGCCGCCGCACAGGAGAACCCTGGCGGAGACCCCGATCTGGTGTGCGTCACCCGCCTGGTGCCGCACAAGCGGATAGAACGCCTGCTCGACCTGGCCGAGCACCTGAAGCCCCGCTACCCCGGACTCCGGCTGAACGTGATCGGCGACGGTCCCGAGGCGGCCGGATTCGCGGCGGAGATCGTCCGGCGCGATCTCGGCGAGACCGTCATCGCGCACGGATACGTCTCCGAGGAGGCCAAATCGGCGCTGGTCGCGCGGTCGTGCCTGCACCTCAGCACCTCGCAGGGCGAGGGCTGGGGGCTCAGCGTCATCGAGGCCGCGGCCCTGGGCGTACCGACCGTGGCGTACGACGTCGACGGGCTCCGGGACGCCGTACGGGACGGTGTGACCGGCTGGCTGGCCCACTCCGACGAGGATCTCGCGGGCGTGGTCGAGCGCGCTCTCAAGGAACTGGCGGACCCGGAACGGCGGGCCGAGACGGCCGCCGCGTGCCGGGAGTGGGCGGGTGCCTTCGACTGGGCACGGACCGCCGAGCGCTGGGCGGAGCTGATCGCGGCGTCCTCGGCGGCCGGATCGTCGTCGAGCGATGCCGATCGGGCCCTGGTCGTCCGGCGGCGGTACGGGTGACGGTCAGCCGAGGGTCGTGGAGGGACCCGTGCGTGACCTGCTGCTCGCCGAGGGCGACGGAGCCTGGCTCGTACGGGAGGCGACCGCGCTGGAGCGGCTGCTCGGGCACGCCGGCGCCGGCGCGGGAACAGACGAGGACGCGGGCACGGACGCCTGATCCTGCACCGCCGCGACATGATCGGAAGGAGTCCGCGGAGCCATGGCCGTGGGAGAGGCGAGACAGCCTCGTACCAAGGGGGACGCGCCCGCCCCCCGCCCCGCCATGCCCGCGCTCCCGGACGCGGCGGCCGACGAGGTCGATCCGCGGCTGCGCGACCGGCTGCGGACGGTGGTGTGCTGTCTCGCCCTGACCGCGCTGGCGTTCTCCACCCGGCCGGGCGCGATCCTCGCCGACACCAAGATCGACATGGCCGTGAACCCGCTCGGGTTCCTGGGCCGCGCGATGCACCTGTGGGACGCCGAGCAGTTCGGCCAGCTGCAGAACCAGGCGGTCGGCTACCTGTTCCCGATGGGGCCGTTCTTCGCGCTCGGCGACCTGGCCGGGATGCCCGCCTGGATCACCCAGCGGCTGTGGATGTCGCTGCTGATGTGCCTGGCGTTCCTCGGCGTCCGCAAGCTCGCGGCCCGGCTGGGCGTCGGCGGCCCGGCGGCCCGGCTGGCCGGGGCGATGGCGTACGCGCTGGCCCCGAACGCCCTGGCCGCGATGGGGCAGCTGTCCTCGGAGTACCTGACCGCCGCGATGCTGCCGTGGATCGTGCTGCCGCTGGTCACCGCCGCCGAGGGCGGTGGCCGGGTACGGGCGGCGGCCCGGTCCGGCATCGCGGTCGCCTGCTGCGGCGGCATCAACGCGACCGCGACCGTGGCGGTCCTGGTCGTCCCGTTCATCTACCTGATCACCCGGCCGCGCGCTCCCCGGCCGGACGAGCCCGCCAAGGCCGAGGGCAAGCCCGCCAAGAGCGGGCGGAAGCGCGAGCGGCTGCCGCGGCTGCGGCTGCTCGCCTGGTGGTCGGCGGCCGTCGGCGCGGCCATGGCCTGGTGGCTGATCCCGCTGCTGCTCACCGGGACGTACGGCTTCTCCTGGCTCACCTACACCGAGAAGGCCGCGACCACGACCGGGCCGACCGGCCTGATCAACGTGCTGCGCGGCGCCGAGCGCTGGGTCAACTACCTGTTCATCGACGGGCAGGTGTGGTGGCCGGTCGGGCACGGGCTGTCGCTCAGCCCGCTGCCGGTGATCTGTACCGGGGTGGTCGCCGCGCTGTGCCTGGCCGGGCTGCTGACCCGGCTGCTGCCCGAGCGCACCTTCCTGCTGCTGACGCTGGTCGCCGGGCTGGCGATCATCTCGGCGGGGCATCTCAGCGACCTGCCGGGGCCGTTCGCGCCGCAGATCCGCGACATCCTGGACGGGCCGCTCGCGCCGCTGCGCAACCTGCACAAGTTCGACGCCGTGATCCGGCTGCCGCTCGCGCTGGGGCTGGCCCACCTGGTCACCGTGACCGCCCGTACGAGGGCCACCGGGCGCTTCCAATGGCGCGACGGCGCGCGCGCCCTCATCAGCGCGCCCGTGGTCGCGATCGTGGCGCTCAGCGGTATCGGGGCCACGGCCGTCTCCCACGGCCTCTCGGGGCCCGGCGAGTTCAAAGAGGTACCGCGCTACTGGAAGGACGCCGCCTCCTGGCTCAACTCGCGCGCGGGGCAGCAGGGCGTGCTGGCTCTACCCGGGTCCGCGTTCGGTGAGTACCTCTGGGGACGGCCCATGGACGACATCGTCCAGCCGTTGCTGACCGCGCGCTGGGGCGTACGGCAGCTGGTCCCGGCGGGTTCGCCCGGTTACACGCGCGCGCTTGACGCGGTCGACCATCAGGTACGGTCCGGGCAGAGTTCGGCCGGACTGGCGGAATTCCTAGGGCGCATGGGCGTGCGCTACGTCCTCGTACGCAACGACCTGCGCCGGGAGACCCTGCGCGGAGGCTGGCCCGCGCGCCTGCACCAGTCCCTCGACGCCTCCCCGGGACTGCGCCAGGTGGCGGCGTTCGGAGAACCGGTCGGCGGGGACTTCTCCGACGACGCGACCTCGGCGGTGAACCAGAAGTACCAGCCGCTGGAGGTGTACGAGGTCGAGGGCGCGGCGCCGGTGGCGGGGCTGGCCGACGCCGGGGACCCCCTCCGGGTGTACGGGGGACCGGAGTCGCTGCTGACCATGGCCGACACCCGGGCGCTGCCACGACCGCCCGTACTGCTGAACGGCGACGCCCCCGACCTCGGCGGCACGCCCGTGATCACCGACTCGCCCCGGCTGCTGCGCCGGGGGTTCGGCGAGCTGCACCAGACGTCCCAGACGCTGACCGCCGACGAGCGCGAGAAGGGCTCCGACGTCCTCGCCGAGGGCTGGCGCGACTACGCGACGACGGTGGCCTACAGCGGCATCCGCAACGTCACCGCGTCGTCATCGGCCGGGGGAGAGGACGTGATCCCGCAGGCCCGCAGGCCCGACGCGGTCCCGTTCGCGGCCCTGGACGACGACCCGCTCAGCGCCTGGCGGACCGGCGGCTGGAACGGGGCGGCCGGCCAGTGGCTCAAGGTCGACTTCGGCATGCCGCGCGAGATCCCGAGCCTGACGGCCGCGCTCGTCCAGGACCGCGACGAGGGGCCGCCGGTCACGAAGATCGCGGTGGAGACCGAGAGCGGGATCGTCGAGCAGCGGGTCAACGCCACCACCGCCGCCCAGCCGCTGCGCGCCGCGCCCGGCGCGACGCGGTGGCTGCGGCTGCGGATCACCGAGGTCGCCCCGAACGGCGGCTCCGCCGCGTTCACCGGCGCGGGGATCAGCGACCTGCGCATCGGCGGTGTCACGGCGGGCCGCACCTACGTGCTCCCGGCACCAGAGGGCGTCTCGGGTACGCCGTCGTACGTGCTGAGCCGGGCCCCCGGCGCGCGGCCGGAGTGCATGAAGGGCGCCACGCGGTGGGTCTGCTCGGAGACCCTCGGCGCGCGGGACGAGGAGGGCACGGGCTTCGACCGTACGATCACGGTCCCGCAGCCGCACCAGGCGAGCCTCTCCGGCACGGCCACGATGACCGATCCCCGGCTGATCGCCCGGTACACGGGGCTGAGGGGCGATCCCCGCGTCGCGGCCAGCAGCGTCCTGACCGACCATCCCGCGGCCCAGGCCCGATCGGCGTTCGACGGCGATCCGGCGACGGCCTGGATCGCGGGGGAGGGCGAGCGGGCCCCGACGTACGCCGTCCAGTGGGGCCGCGCGACCGAGGTCTCGCAGCTCACCCTGGATCGGCCGCCCGCCGTCTCGGGCCCCGTTCACGTCCAGATCGAGGGCCGCGGCGGCCAGACCCGCGAGGCGCTCTCGGACGCGCGCGGGAAGATCGTGTTCGCCCCGATGGAGACCGACCGGCTGAAGCTGACGATCCGGCGCGGCGGCCGGCTGCAGCCCGTCCAGATCAGCGAGCTGAAGATCCCGGGGGTCCGGCCGTTCCGGGACGTCAGGGGCCTGGCACTGGGGCTGAAATGCGGGTTCGGGCCCCGGCTCCGCGTCGGCGGCAGCACGGTCCACACCAAGGCCACGGGCACGATGGGCGATCTCCTGGAGGGGCGTCCCATCGCGTACCAGGCGTGCCGCAAGACGCCGCTCCAGGCCGGCGCCAATCGGCTGGCCTCGCTGCCGTTCGACGGCTACCGCATCGAGACGGCCCTGGTGGGGCCGCGCATCGGGCCCGGCGAGACGGCGACGGAGCCGGTACGGGTGCTGCGCTGGACGCCCGGCGAGCGCAAGGTCCAGGTGAACGCCGACGGGCGTTCCTTCCTGACCGTGAACGAGAACTACAACGTCGGCTGGGAAGCGCGCATCGGCGGGAAGAAGCTGCGCGCGGTCCGCCTGGACGGATGGAAGCAGGGCTGGATCGTGCCCGCCGGCACCAGCGGCACGGCCGAGATGACCTTCCGCCCGGACCGCGCCCACCGGATCTCGGTCGTGGCCGGGCTGAACCTCCTGCTCCTGATGCTGCTCGTCGCGATCTGGCCCGGTGGCCGCAGGCGGGACCAGCGCCCTCGCACGCCCCTGGACACGGCCGCGAAGGGCTGGCCCGCCTGGGCCGCCATCACGCTCGCGGCGGCCCTCGGCCTCTGGATCGCCGGGCCGCCCGGCCTCGCCGCCACGGCGGGCACGGCCCTGATCTGCGGCTGGGCCGCCACGCGCCGGTCCCGGCTCCTCCAGGCGATCGCCTCACCCTGGATCGTCGCGATCCTCATGATCGCCGGAACGGGCTGCCTCGCCTTCGGCCTCTGGGCCAAGACGGTGGAGAACCCGGCGGCCCCGTCCGGAATGCTCGCCGACGTCGTCCCTCAGCTCATCGGCCTGGTCATTCTCGGCCGGGCGGCCGTTCAGCTGTGGCGGCCCCGCCGGGCTTCGCCGGCAGGTCGGGAAGGGTCGATCGAGCTGAACTGGGCGGGCCCGGACGCCCGTCCTCCGGGTCGCCGTCCGGCGGATCCTCCTGGACCGCCGGCCGTACCACCGGCAGATCCTTCCGGGTCTCCGCCGGCCGGTCCGGACGATCCGGCTCCGGTTTCCGAGCCGGCTCCGGCTCCGGTTCCGCCTTCCGAGCCGGTTCCGGCTCCGCCTGTTGTGTCGGCTTGGCCTCCGGCTCCGGCTGCGCCTTCCGGTCCGGCTGCGCCTTCCGGTCCGGCTTCGCCTTCGGCCGATCGCGGCGCGGACGAGCCAGACGCTGCGCCGGCCGCTCCACCAGGTAGTAGCTCGCCGTCGCCACTGCGATGGTCGCTGCCAGCAGAAGAGGAAGATCCGTCTTGACGCTTCCCTTGAACGCCCGGCCGGTCCAGTCGTACCAGCCGACGATGATGAGCATCTGCCACAGGAACACGCTGTAGGAGATCCGGCCCAGGAACCGCATCACCGGATTGCCCAGGATCGCGTTCATCACCGGATCGCCGCCGCCGGGAGCCAGCGCCACGGGCGCGACGAACGCGGCGGCGCACAGCCCGCTGACGACGACGTCCAGAATCGACGTCCAGGCCATGTCCATCGACCAGACGCCCAGGCCGAGCGGGCCGGTCACCGGAGTCGAGGCGATGACGTACAGCAGCGCCGCCCCCGCCCAGCACGCGCGCCATGACGCGGCGACCGTACGGCACAGGCGCGGTACCGGCCCGTACGGTTCCAGGCGGGCCCAGACCGTGATGACGGCCAGCGCCATCCCGATCGCGAACCAGGCGAAGAAGCGCGGCAGCCACAGCCCGATGTTCTGGTGGTACGGCGTCAGGAAGATGACGGCCGCGTAGACCATCGACAGCCCGGCATAGGCAGCGAGTCCCCTCAGCAGCCGCTTGGCCCGTACGCCGACGTCATTGGAAGAGGTGCGACGCGCGTACCAGGCCAGAACCGCCGCCGTGGCGGGCAGGGAGAGGTACCAGGCCGCTTCCACGGCCAGGCTCCAGGCCTGCCCGAGGTGCGGTGGCCCCAGGCTGCTGTCCCACCACGGCTCGGGAAGGTACGTGTGGGTCAGGGTGAGCAGCGAGCCCCACGAGATGGGGTCGGCGATGTGCCACAGGCCCGCGGTGAGCATGAAGCAGATGACCACGGCCCAGTAGGCGGGCAGGATACGGAAGGCGCGCTTGCGCAGGTACGTCCTGGTACTGGGCTTGGGGCGCCGCACGTCCAGGACGGCCGCCGCGAACGGCCGGTAGAGCAGCAGGCCGGAGAGCGTGAAGAAGATCGGCACCCCGATCTGGCCGCCGTTGTAGAGCCAGCCGTACTCCCGGTAGAGGCTGCCGGACGATCCGGCCACGTGGAAGACCAGCACCGCCAAGGCCGCGATGGCACGGATGCCGTCCAGCGCGTCCTGATGACCCGACACCGCCGGAAGGCCCGGTGCGGGCCGTGCGGTGGCCCGTACGGTGGTGGTGGACCCCCACTGGCCGTTGCTCATGGCAGCCGGCGTAGCACGAGGACCAGGTTCCAGGTGGCGACCTCCCGCAGCCCTGGGACGCGGACGATGCCCCCGGCCCAGCGCGGGAGGTAGCGCGGCATGGCGTTCAGCACCTGTACCTCCTCACAGGAACGGGCCCAGCTCAACGCCGCCGAGACCGAGACGGCGTGCAGGCTCTCGCCGAAGCGGTTCTTGGGCGGACGCCCGTGCGTGCGCTCGTAGCGCCGCGCCGCCCGGTCGCCACCCAGGTAGTGCCATGGGGACGTCTCGTGCCCGCCCCAGGGGGACAGCCAGTTCGTGAACGACAGGAAGACGATGCCCCCTGGCCGTGTCACCCGGACCATCTCCGTGGCCATCTTCCAGGGGTTCGGTACGTGTTCGAGGACGTTGGAGGAGAAGCACACGTCCGCGGAGCCCGTCCGGAAGGGCAACGCCAGAGCCGAAGCCACCAGCGTGTTCGCGGCCGGAACGCCGAGCGAGGACAGTTCGGCGGCGTCATGGTCGATGCCCACGCAGCGGGCCCCCGCCGCCTGGAGCTCGCGGGAGAAGAACCCGGTCCCGGTGCCCACATCGATGACGGCGGCACCGTCCAGTTCGGTGTACACGCCCAGCTGGGCGACCGTGTCACGTGCCATCAGCCGGTAGAAGGACTCCGGATCCGCCGTCTCCCTGCGGAACGCGCTGAACAGCCGTACGGAGCGCGCGAGCGTGGCCGACCGGTCGGACGGTGTGGGGCGGACCGAAGTCATGGCCACCTCGCGGGTGTCGGGGCTGGGTAGGCCGGATCTTACCGACCGGTAGAGAGCAGATGGGAGGTCTCGGCGTCCGGGACCGGATCCGGACCGGCGGCGGCGACCTTGCGCGGCAGCAGCGGGGCCAGTACGGCCGCGAGCGCGAACGCCCCGGCACTGAACAGCAGGGTCCGCGCACCCGCCCCGGCGAACCCGGCCGGGCCGCCGGAGAGCCCGCGCCCGCCGAAGAAGATCACCCCGGCCAGCGCGACCCCCATCGCGTTGCCGAGCTGGATCACCGAGTTGAGCACGCCGGAGGCGGCCCCGGCATCGGCCGCCGGGAGATCGCCCAGCACCAGGTTGGACAGGATCGGGATCGTCAGCCCCATCCCGATCCCCGCCGCGAACAGCCACGGCGCGATCTGGACGGCCGTCACGAACTCGGCGTGCCGGGCCACCGTCCAGGCCAGCCCGGCGGTCCCCGCCGCCATGACCGGCGTGCCCGCCGCGACCAGGGCACGCGCCCTCGGCTGCCCGAACCGGTTGGTGAGCTGGGCCGTACAGGCGATCCCGGCCGGCCAGGCCAGCCCGGTCAGCGCCACCCGCAGCGGCGACCAGCCGAGCCCGAACTGCAGCGTCCAGGTCAGCACGATGAAGTAGGCCGAGACCCCGCAGAACAGGACGAACAGCAGCGCGTTCCCGGCGGCGAACGAGCGGCGCCGGAACAGCCCGGCGGGCACCAGCACGGACCGTCCCTCGCGCTCGCGGCGGCGCTGGTTGCGGACGAAGACGTACAGGACCACGCCCGCCGAGGCCATCGACGCGGCCGTCCAGGGCGGCCAGCCCTGCTCGCGGCCCTGCACGAGGGGATAGGCCAGCAGCAGGGAGGCCACCGAGATCAGCAGCATCCCCGGAACGTCCAGCCGCAGCGGCCGGTCGGCCCGGGACTCGTTCATCCAGCGCATCGCGCCCGCGAGCGCGATCGCCCCGACCGGCAGGTTGACCAGGAAGATCCACCGCCAGCCGAGCCCGCCCCCGTTCAGCAGCCCGCCCAGCAGCGGCCCGCTGACCTGCCCGACGCCCAGCACCACCCCGTACAGGCTGATCGCCAGCGTGCGCTCCCGGCCGGACCGGAACTCGGTGGCGATCATCGACATCACCTGCGGCACCATCACGCCGCCGAACGCGCCCTGCGCCACCCGCGCCGCCACCAGCATCCCGGGCGAGGGGGCCACCGCCGCCAGCGCCGAGACCACCGTGAACCCGGCCACCCCGATCACGAACACCCGGCGCCGCCCGTGGATGTCGCCGAGCCGGCCGCCGGTGACCAGCAGCAGCGCGAAGGCCAGCGTGTACCCGGCGGTGAACCACTGGCCGGCCGCGTACGAGGCGCCCAGATCGGTCTGGATCTCGCGCAGCGCGACCCCCACGATCGTGACGTCCACCAGATCCATGAACGTCGCCAGCAGCACCGCGAGCAGCGCGAGCCAGCGGGCCCGCGGCGTACCGCCGGTGCGTGCCATAGGGGCCTTCCCGAGATGTCGGTCGTACCGCAGGTCGCCGGTCTTGTCGGACGTCCTATTGGACGGGCGATTTGAGAGGTCCTGTAGGGTAACGCGCACATGCCGAGCACGGCCTCCTGGCCGGTGGAACCAGCGGCGTCCTCCGGAGGTGTTCATGCGGCGACCGGTCGGATTGATCCTGATCTGCCTGGGCGCTTTCTGTCTCACTCTCGCGCCCCTCGTGCGGTTCTACGTGGCCGGCCAGGTCGTCAAGGCGCCACTGAACCGCTACCAGGTCACCCGCCTCGAGGCCAAGAACGCCACCTACTTCGACACCGCCACGCTCAAGACCAAGACGGGCGCCACGCTGCAGGCGAGCAACACCGTGCGCGGTGACGTCCGGGCCAACGGCGGCAACGACCGGATCGCGGTCTGGGACTCCTCCACCAACATCGTCGACACGGCGAACCCGGACAAGCCCATCCAGCTCCAGGGCTACCGGATCGCCTTCGACCGGCGGACGTCCCTGCTGACCAACTGCTGCGGCGTCAACGTCGACGGCGACACCCAGGTGAAGATGTCGGGATACGGCCTGCTGTTCCCGCTGGCGAACGTGCACAAGCGGGACTACGACTTCTTCGACATGACCACCAAGCAGTCCGTCCCGATGCGCTACTCCGGCGAGGAGAAGGTCCGGGGCCTGACGGCGTACCGCTTCGTCCAGCAGGTCCCCAACAGCAAGACCGCCGCCCTGGACACCAAGCTGCCGGCCAAGCTGCTGGGCCTGAAGGCGTCGGCGCCCGACCAGAAGGTGGACCGCTACTCCCAGGCGACCATCACGATGTGGGTCGACCCCCGTACCGGCATCCCGGTCAAGCACCGCCAGCAGATCCACAGCACCGTCCAGACCGCGGACGGCAAGGGCAAGATGGTCGTCGCCTCGGCCGACCTCAACACCGAAGCCGGCTCGATCAAGGGCCTGGTGGACATGGCGAACAGCAACGCCTTCAAGATCAACGCGGTCCGGCTGCACATCCCCCTCGGCACCGTCCTGGCCGGGCTGATCATGCTGCTGGTGGGCGCGTTCACCGGCCTGTCCGGCGGCGGGCGTCCCAGGACCCCGCCGGCCCCGCGCCGTTCCGACGGCAAGTTCGGTGCCCCCGCCCCGGCCCGCCGCGACTGACACCCGCCGCGACCTGACGCCCGCCGCGACCGCCCGCCGGTCCGCCGCTGCTGCCTGCCGGCACATCTAGTACCTGTTCTAACGAGATTTCGCATGTCCCACACCCGTTCCAATTTCCTAACTAGAACCTGTTGCAGTTTCGTGGGGCGGCGCCTAGTGTCGAGGCGTGCGGACAAGAGTCACCGAACTATTCGGCATCGAGTACCCGATCTTCGCGTTCAGTCACTGCCGCGACGTGGTCGCGGCCGTGAGCCGCGCCGGCGGCATGGGCGTCCTCGGCGCCCTGAACTTCACCCCCGAGGAGCTCGAACTCGAGCTCAAATGGATCGACGAGAACGTCGGCGGCAAGCCCTACGGCGTCGACGTCGTCATGCCCGCCAAGTACGAGGGAGCCGACGCCGGTGATGCCGGCGAGCTGCTGTCCCGGCTGCAGGGCATGATCCCCGACGGGCACAAGGAGTTCCTCGAGAACCTGCTCGCCGAGCACGGCGTCGAGCCGCTCAACGACGCGGGCGCCGGCAAGGCCCTGCTCGGCTGGACCGACGTCACCGCCCGCCCGCAGGTCGAGGTCGCGCTCCGGCACCCGATCGCCCTGCTGGCCAACGCGCTCGGCCCGCCCCCGGCCGACGTCGTCGAGGAGGCCCACCGGCACGGCGTCAAGGTCGCCGGCCTGGCCTCCAACGCCCGGCACGCCCGCAAGCAGGTCGAGGTCGGCGTCGACATCATCGTCGCCCAGGGCACCGAGGCCGGCGGTCACACCGGCGACGTCTCCACGATGGTCCTGATCCCCGAAGTGGTCGACGCGGTCGGCGAGGACACCATGGTCCTGGCCGCCGGCGGCATCGGCCGCGGCAAGCAGATGGCCGCCGGCATGGCCCTCGGCGCCGACGGCGTCTGGACCGGCTCCATCTGGCTCACCGTGGACGAGGCCGACACCTCCGAGAAGGTCCGCGAGAAGATGCTCGCGGCCACCTCCCGCGACACCGTCCGCTCCCGCGCCTGGACCGGCAAGCCCGCCCGCTTCCTCAAGACCGCTTGGACCGAGGCCTGGGAGAGCGAGAACTCGCCCGGCACGCTCCCGATGCCGATGCAGTTCATGCTGATCTCCAGCGCCCTGCCCCGGATCCAGCGCTCCGGCGACGGCGAGCTGGTCACCTTCCCGGTCGGCCAGATCGTCGGCTCCATGAACCAGGTCAAGCCCGCCGCCCAGGTCGTCTACGACCTGATCGAGGAGTACGTCGAATCCCTGGAACGCCTGAACACCATCACCGAAGCAGAATAGTTGTGGGGGGCGACCCCCCACGCCCCCCGGAGGGGCGACTGCCCCCCTGCGCTCGCTGGCGCTCGCTTTGGGAGGCATTCGCCCCTTGCAGGGGGCTCCGCCCCCTGCACCCCCGCCAAGGGGCTTCGCCCCCTGGACCCCCGGAACGGTTCCGGGGGGCTTCCAGGGGTCAGGTCCAGCGGTTGGGGTTCAATTTGCGGTAGAGGGGGCGGCGGCGCCTGTGGGGCGGCTTGAAGTGGGTCCGGTCCGCGACGGCCATGATCGCCGTTGCGGCGGCCTCGCCCAGTTGCTGGGCGCTGACCGACGGGTGCACATCGCGTTCCGGACGGAAGCGCAGGTCGTCCACATCGCCTAGCACGGTGGCGCCGGTACGGTGCAGATCGTCGAGGTCTTCTTCGCTCCATCGCTGGACCAGCTCACTCGCGGCCTCCGGGACTCCGATCCGGGGGCCGCGCGGCTGTGCGCTCTCGGTCAGGATCCGTTCGCGTAGCGCCCGCGCCTCGAAGTCGTCCCAGCCCGCCGCCTCGATCGCCCGGTTGAGGTGCATCATCAGCTCCGTCTCCGGTAGTGAGAGTCCTGCGTGGGTGCGCCGTACTAGAAGGTTTTCTGGTGGTAGGTCCGTCTGGGCGCCGATGGTGTCGGCGAATCTGTGCCAGAGGAGGTCGGGTGGGGTGCCGGGGTTGATGATCACCGTGATCCGCCCGGCCACTCCGGTCCAGCGGCGGACCAGCCCGCCGAGCGCGAACGAGCGCCACAGATGCAGGTGCCGCTCCTCCTCGATCGCCCGGCCGCCACGGTCCCGCTGCTCGGCCAGCGACTCGAAGAACTGCCGCGCGCCCAGCGACCGGCCGTTGCGCACGTGCTGCTGCCAGAGCGAGGGCAGCGTCCGTCCCAGCGCCCTGGTCGTGATGACCACGTCCAGCTCGGCGGGGCGCAGCTCCTCGGCCAGCCGCTGGACGGCGGGAGCGCGGATCACCGACAGTGCCTCGGCGGACAGGAGTACCGTCCCCGGCCAGTCCCGTACGCGTTCGGACAGCCGCGCCCATTTGCGCTGCTCGGCTTCGGCGCGCTCGGCCGAGACCCACGGGAACTCGGTGCCGAGCAGGCCGTACGCCGCCCGCTCGTGGTTCTCGATCGCGTCCGGCAGGATCTCGCGCAGCGACGGCGGGAAGAGGATCCCCGCCTTGGCGGCGAGCCCGTCCGTACAGCTCCCCAGGATTTCCTGCAGGTACGTCGTTCCTGATTTCTGCTGACCGATATGCAGGATCACCTTGGTCGCCATACGCCCCCCGAACTCTCTACCAGCCCTAACGGCGGAGAGTAACCGCCCGGACCCACCGGATCGGCGGTGAGTCCGGGTGGTTAACGGAACGTTGGGGGGACGTTCATCCCCGTCAGGACACCCGGGTCATCGTGGAGTCGTAACCGCCACCGCCCGGGTAGACCCAGGCACCGTCCAGGGGCCTCGTTCATGATCGCTCCTCTCGCGTCGGCCGCCCTATGACGGCGCGGCCGGCGAAAAGGAATCGGTGACCGTGCTGATCGATTCAGAAGCGGGTCAGCCAGGACAGGACGCGGGCCAGCACGTAGTAGACCCCGGCGGCGATCGCCCAGTTCACGTAGAGCTGGCGTTCGGGGTCGGTCTGGGTGAAGGCGTCCTGGAACGGGGTCGCCAGCCAGCGTCCCGCGTCCAGGGTCGCGTCGACCAGGGTGTTGCCGGGATTGGCGTCGCCCCAGACGAGCAGCATGCCCAGGCCCAGGACGATCACTGCGGCCCAGCCCGCGGCCATGATCGTCATGCTGACCGGGTTGGGGCGGCTGCGGCGCCACCGGGAGGGCTTCCGCTCGACCACGGTCGCCGGACCGGCGGTGCCCTCCGGGCTCGTGCGCTTGCGTCGCCGGAGTAGGGATACGGCCATTGCTGTCACGCTCCTTCCGCGCAGGGAGCCTGCCTCGGACCGAGCGTGGGAAACGGTGGGCGTGTTTCCGGACATCCCATAAGGGGCGCCGGCTTCAGAGCCTGGCGGGCAGTCCGAACAGGTCGAAGGTGTGCGCGTCGAAGGTGGTGATCTCGGCGATCCCGCCGTCCACCCGGAGGACGTCGATGTTCACCGGTGTGAAGGTCTCCCCGTTCTGGCGCACGTAGTTGGCCACCGCCGGCTGCCGGTTGGCCCAGATCGGCAGCGAGCGCCACTCGCCCCACGCCGCTTCGCCTTCGATCACCGGCGTCCACAGCTCCAGGATCGCCTCGCGGCCCTCGTACACCAGGCCGTGCGGCGGCATCGTCTGCCGGGCGTCCTCCCTGAGGAGCTCCGTCAGTGCGGACAGGTCAGAGCGTTCGCTGGCCTCCACGTACCGGCGGAGAACCTCGCGCTCCTCAAGGCCTGCTCGTGCGGTCCATTCCGACCGCTTCTCCGGGAGGTTCTCGCGCAGCGTCCCGCGTCCACGCTGCAGGGCGCTCTTGACGGACGCGACGCTCATCTCGAGCATCTCCGCCGTCTGAGGGGCCGGCCAGCCCAGGACGTCCCGCATGATGAGCACGGCCCGCTGCCTCGGCGGCAGATGCTGGATCGCGGCCAGGAACGCCAGCTCGATCGTCTCCCGTTCCACGACCGTCGCGCCCGGCTCGTCCAGGAACCGGTCGGGGAACGGCTCCAGCCACGAGATCTCCGCCATCGGCGCCGGAGCCGCCGCCATCTCCCGGGTACGGGACGGGCTCGCGAGGGCGTCCAGGCAGGCGTTGGTCGCGATGCGGTACAGCCACGCCCGGAACGTCGACCGCCCCTCGAAGCTCTCCCGCTTCCGCCAGGCCCGCAGCAGCGTCTCCTGGACGAGGTCCTCGGCATCGGTGAACGACCCGAGCATCCGGTAGCAGTGCACGCGGAGCTCATGCCGGTGCCGCTCGGCCATCTCCGCGAATTCGCCCTCGTCCACAGCGCCACATCGTACGGACCGGCTACGACAGGGCCATCCGTTCGGTGCCAGGTCCGGACAGGCTGGAAAGTCCCGTGGTCCGCCCGGACGCCAGCAGGAGCAGGTCGGCGGTCGTTCCGCGGATCTCGTCCGGGCCCTCACCCGCCGACCAGTCCAGGTCGGTGGCGACCAGCGTGATGCCCTTCAGGCGCTTCCGGGCGCCGTAGAAGGCGCTGGCACGGACGTGTTCGATGGCCGCGATCGTCGGCTCCGGAGGCATCTCGCGTGCGCGCCCCAAGGGTCGCGCGATGTCCTGCCCGTGCACCAGCGCGTCGACGAGCGGGTCCAGGGCGGCGGCGAACGGAGCCCGCTTGGCGGAGCCGGCCGTCTCGCGGATCTGCGCGATGAGATCCGCCGGCTCGAATTCGGCCGCGCGCTTGCGGGCCTGGTCGGCCATCATCCGGTTCCAGTCGCCACGGGCCCGGACGATGCCCTTGATCATGCCGGGCAGCGTGTCGCGGGTGGACATGGTCAGGTGGGCGGCCACGTCGCGTACCGTCCAGCCGGAGCACAGCGAGTCCACCCGCCACTCGTGCTCGTCGAGGTCTTCGAGGAGGTCGGCGAAGCTGAGCCGTTCGGCCTTCGTCCAGGCGAGGATCTTGTCGTTGTCCATGTTCGGCCCCTTCTCAGTCAGGTGGTGGCCGTACCGTCTTGGACGGTCTTCAGCCTGCGGCGCAGGTGGGCGCGCTCGGGTTCGGTACCGGCCAGGCCGAGCGCCTCCCGGTAGGCGGCCGCGGCCTCGGCGGGCCGGCCGAGCCGCTGCAGCAGGTCCGCCCGCGCGGTCGGATAGGGATGGTGGCCGCGCAGCCGCGGCTCGCCGGCCAGCCCGTCCAGCAGTTTCAGGCCCGCCTCGGGGCCGTCGCGCATCGCCACGGCGGCGGCCCGGTTCAGCGCGACGATGGGGGACGGGATGAGCGTGAGCAGCACGTCGTAGAGCGCCACGATCTGCGGCCAGTCGGTACTCGCGACGTCCTCGGCCTCGTCGTGCAGCGCGGCGATCGCGGCCTGGACCCCGTACGGGCCGGGCCCGCCACCGGTCAGCGCGACGATCACCAGCCCCCGGCCCTCCTCGATCATCGCGCGGTCCCAGCGCCCGCGGTCCTGGTCCTCGAGCAGGATGAGCTCCCCACCGGGACCGGTACGGGCGTCCCGCCGCGCGTGGATCAGGAGCATCAGCCCGAGCAGCCCCGCGACCTCCCGCTCGTCCGGCAGCAGCCGGCGCAGGATCCGCGCCAGCCGGACCGCCTCCTCCGCCAGGTCGAGCCGCTGCAGATCCGGGCCCGCACTGGCCGCGTACCCCTCGGTGAAGATCGAGTAGAGCACCTGGAGCACTCCGGGCAGCCGTCCCGGCAGCTCGTCCGCACCGGGCACCCGGAACGGGATGCGCGCCTGGCTGATCTTCTTCTTCGCCCGCACGATCCGCTTGGCCATCGTCGCCGGCGGGACGAGGAAGGCGCGGGCGACCTCGGGCGTCTCCAGCCCGCCGAGGCACCGCAGGGTCAGCGCCACCCGGTCCTCGGCCGGAAGGGCCGGATGGGCGCAGGTGAAGAACAGCTCCAGCCGGTCGTCGGGCAGGTCCCGTCCCGCGTCCGGGGGCGGGGCGGAATCGGCCCGTTCCGCCTCCACCCGCAGGACGGCCAGCCGCTCGGCGTAGGTCCTGTCCCGCCGCAGCCGGTCGACGGCCTTGCGCCGGGCCGTGGTCATCAGCCAGGCCCCGGGCTTCGGTGGGACCCCGTCCACCGGCCAGCGCACCAGCGCCGCCTCCATCGCCTCGGAGGTGACCTCCTCGGCCAGATCGAGATCACCGAAGCGGCGGACGAGGGACGCCAGCAGCCGGCCCCGCTCCTCGCGGAACATCGCCTCCACGGTCGGCCCCGCGGTCCGCTCGTCCATCGCCGTCAGGCCCCGAAGTCCGCGATCGGCCGTACGACGATCGAGCCGCCGTCAAGGGCGCCGGGGCAGCGGGCGGCCCAGTCGAGCGCGACGTCCAGGTCCGGAACGTCGATCACGTAGTAGCCGCCGAGCACCTCGTGCGTCTCGGCGAACGGCCCGTCCGTGATGATGGTGCGCTCACCGTCCGCGCCGACCTGGATCGTCGTGGCGGTGGTCAGGTCCGCCAGCGAGTGCGAGTCGACCACGATCCCCGCCCCCTGCACCTCCTGGTCGTACTTCATCCAGTCCTCGGGGGTGCACGTGGCGTCCTCGATGTTCGCCGGGCTGTGGATCAGCAGCATGTACTTCATGATCGTCTCCTGTCGCGGTGTGGTGCGTCCGGCGTGATCCGCCGTACGACATCACTACGAACAGGGTGCCGCCTAAAAGACATCCGGACGCCACTCGGTTTCCGACCTGGCCGAATCTTCGCTAGCGGACCGTAGTCGGACGCTAGGGTCGATACCCGGTGTGTCGGTCCGATCACTGTGAGGTGCTCAATGTCAGCGACCGCTCGTAGCCTGCCCTACGCCCCCGAGGCCGACCAGGTCCCTATGCTGGAGGCGCAGCAAGAGGGGATGTGGCATGGCCGCTGACATGGAGCATGATCCGCGGTGCGTTGAGGAGCAGCGGCTTCTGAACGGCTTCCTGGAACTGGACACGCCGGAGGGTTATCGCGCGGAGTTCATCGAGGGAGAGATCGTCGTGTCGCCACCCCCGTTCGCCAAGCACGAGAAGATCGTGGCTCGCATCATCATGCAGGTCAGGGATCACGCCGCGACCATCGACTTCGCCGGTCAGGTGGGCCTGCGACTGGACCGGGGGGAGCGGTGCACGAAGAACCTCCTCATCCCGGACACGGTGTTCGCCCCTCTCGAGTTCGACGTGTTCGAGGTCGAAGACCCGTGGATCCCCCCACACGACCTGCTGATGGTGGTGGAGGTGACCTCCGGCAAGCCGGAGCGTGATCGAGGGGTGAAGCGGCACTGCTACGCCAAGGCCGGCATTCCGCTCTACCTGCTGGTCGACCGCTCGGAGCAGACGGTGACGCTGTTCAACGAGCCCGATCAGGCGGCCGAGGACTATCGCGAGGATGTACGCGTCGGCTTTGGGAAGCCGGTCGAGCTGCCCGAGCCGTTCTCCTTCACCCTCGACACGGGCGAGTTCGCCTGAGCCCGTCGCCGGTTCAGCGTTGCGTGAGGGACTGCGGGTAGTCGGTGATGATCCCGTCCACTCCGAGTCCGAGCATCTTGCGCATGGCGCCGGGCTCGTTGACCGTCCACACGTTGATGCCCATACCGAGACCGTGGACCCGGTCGACCAGGGCCTGGTTGGTCACCGTGTGCTGCGGGTTCACGTCGTCGGCCCATTTGCTCAGGGCGACCAGTTCGGTGTCGGTCGGACGTTCGGCGTCGAGCACGCCGACGGGGACCTGGGGAAGCAGGTCGTGGAAGCGCCGGGCGTCGTCCACCTCGAAGGACTGGACGCCGAGCCGGTCCTTGGCGAGTTCCTTGCGCAGGTAGCCCCCCGGTACGGCGCGAAGTTCGCCGGCGAGATCGTCCGGCAGCCCCTCGTAGTGCGCGCACGGGCTGATCTCGGCCAGCAGGCCGGTCTTGCCCCGGACCTGCCCGATGACCTGGCGTACGGAGATGACGCGCTCGCCCGCGAAGCGCTCGTGGAACCACGAGCCGGCGTCGAGCGTGCGCAGTTCGTCCCAGGTGAAGTCCGATACGCGGTACGACGCGCGGCCGGGGAAGCGCTGCTCGACGTCGGTGGTCCGTTCCATGGTGCAGTCGTGGAAGTTGACCAGCCGCCCGTCCTTGGTGCGCTGGACATCGATCTCCACGGAGTCCGCGCCCTGCCGGATCGCGGTACGGACGGCGATCGCGGTGTTCTCGGGGGCGACACCGGACGACCCGCGATGGGCGATCACGTCCGCTCCGGCGGCACTGGCCGGGACGGCCGAGACGATCAGCACCGGCAGGCCGATCATGGAAGCGAGGGCGACGCGCAGGGCGGCGATTCGCATGGAGGGCCTTTCGTAGGACGACATCGCGATCAAGGTGTCGGTCCTCGATGGCGCCCTCGTCAACACGCGGTGTCGCGTCGAAGGACGGTGCGTGGCACGTCGCCCTAGGTTCGTTCGGCCATCGGGCTCAGCAGAGCCAGACGATGTCCGTGAACCTCAGCACCTTGGCGTCGTCATCGATGATGAACGTGATCATCCCGTGACTGTCGCCATGACCGAAGAAGGCGTGGCGCTCGGCGGTCTGACCAGGCCGGATCGGGACGGCGTCCCAAGGCGCGTCGAGAAGTTGCAGGATTCGCTCGAACAGCAGTCCGTGCCGCACCTCATCCGGCAGCCCGTTCAGTTCGTACAGCGCTCGTCCGAAGAATCCTCCGAACTCGTAGGTCACAGCCGGCCGGCCCACCCATCGATCTGATCGGCACCTACGAACTCGTCGTCACGGCCCTCCAAGGCGGCTCGGACGCCCTCTTCGAAGTACGGGCCGGAGTACGCGATCGCGCGGAGCCGCCACTGACGCACGACTTCACGAATCTGGCGATACCGCTCGAAGTCATGAGCGGCATCGAGGGCAGCGTCGTACTCATCGCGGAACTGCTTGCGAAACGAGTGCGGCAGGGCGTTGTAGATCGCGGCCGGATCGTCGCCAGGATCGTGGCGGTGGGCCGGGTCCACGGGCTGGGCGCTCATGGTTTCGAGCCTACCTTCGAGGCGTTCGTCTTCCAGAGGGTCTCTGCTGTGGACATCTCGCGAGCGTCGGCGCCGGGGACATTCGGCGAACTTCTGGACGGGGGGCTGCTTTTTGCTCACCCTCGGTAGTCTACCGTGCGCGGTCTGGTGATCACTTGCCCTGGAAGACGGCGGGGCGCTTCTCCTTGAAGGCCTTGGAGCCCTCCTTGGCGTCCTCGGAGGCGAAGACGGGCCAGCCGATCTCGTCGCTGATCTTGAGGGCGTCCTCTTCGGAGAGGTGCGCGG
The DNA here is from genome assembly GCF_044326315.1 of Actinomadura sp. 9N407. Taxonomy (NCBI): domain Bacteria; kingdom Bacillati; phylum Actinomycetota; class Actinomycetes; order Streptosporangiales; family Thermomonosporaceae; genus Actinomadura; species Actinomadura sp. 9N407. The sequence continues at coordinate 104,053 of NZ_JBIRAW010000017.1, forward strand.
TCTCGCGGTACGTGCGCAGGATGGCCTGGACGGACAGGGGGCCGCAGGCGGCGATCTGGTCGGCGAGTTCGCGGGCGGCGGTGAGGGCCTGGCCGTCGGGGACGATCTTGTTGATCAGGCCCATGTCCAGTGCTTCCCGCGGGGTGACCGCGCGGGCCGTGAGCATGATGTCCATGGCGGCGGCGTAGCCGATCTGGCGGGGGAGGCGGATCGCACTGCCGCCCATGGGGAACAGGCCGCGCTTGGCCTCGTACAGGCCCAGGGTGGCGCCCTCGGCGACGACGCGAAGGTCGGTGCCGGTGAGGAGTTCGGTGCCGCCGGCGACGGCGTAGCCCTCGATGGCGCAGATGAGCGGCTTGGTGGGACGGGCCTCGCGGAGCAGGCCCTTCCAGTGGTAGTTCGGGACCTTGTCCATCCGCGCCTGGATGGCGGGGTCGGATGGGGGAGTGCCCATGGCCTTGAGGTCGGCGCCCGCGCAGAAGGTGCCGTCGGCTCCGGTCAGGATGCCGACGCGTACCTCCGGGGTCTCGGAGATGTAGGCCCAGGCGTCGGCCATCCCGATGAGCATCGACCCGCTCAGCGCGTTGCGGGCCTCCGGTCGGTTCAGGGTCACGATGACGACGTGCCCGTCCTGCTCGACGGTGCAGTGCTCGGTGCTGATCGGCAGTCGCTCGGCCATCGTTCCTCCACTCAACCGGTCATAAAACAAGAACAGATTCTAGTAACAGGTTCGGCTCGTCAACAGGTCTTGCCGATCAAAACGAGAACGTGATCTACTTTGCCCCCCGGCACCCTTGTGGGGTGCGCCGCGATCACCGAGGAGAACCGATGGGGTCGTTGGGTTTTTGGCGGCTGGCACAGGCCGACCCGGAGTGGATCGCCGCCGTCGACCCGGACGGTACCGAGTACACCGCCGGCGAGCTGCTGGGCCGGGCGAACCGGCTCGTGCACGGGCTGCGCGATCTGGGCCTGGAACGGAACGACGGCATCTGCGGGCTCGTGCCCAACGGTGTGGACGGACTCGTCCTGTACCTGGCCGCGCTGCAGGCCGGCTGGTACTACACGCCCGTCAACTGGCATCTGACCGGCCCGGAGATCGGCTACATCGTGGCCGACAGCGAGGCCAAGGCGTTCATCGTCCACGAGCGGTACGCCGCGGAGGGCGCGCGCGGAGCCGAGGAGTCGGGCATCGACCCGCGCCGGCGGTTCGCGATCGGCGCCGTCGAGGGCTTCCGGCCGTACGAGGAACTGGTCGCGGGGCAGCCCGATTCGCTGCCGGCCGACCGCAGCAACGGCGCCACCATGCACTACACGTCCGGTACGACCGGGCAGCCCAAGGGCGTGCGGCGCAAGCTGATGGGGCTCGACCCCGATGACAGCGCGGAGCTGCTGACGTTCCTGCTGGGGCTGTTCGGCATCCCGCCGGGCCGGCCCGCCGGGCAGGCGCCGCAGGCGCACCTGATCACCTCGCCGAACTACCACACCGCCGTCACGCAGTTCGGCGGTACGGCGCTGAACATGGGCCACACGCTGGTCTACATGGACCGGTGGGAGGCCGAGGACTGCCTGCGCGTGATCCAGCAGTACGAGATCACCAACACGCACATGGTGCCGACGCACTTCAAGCGGCTGCTGTCGCTGCCCAAGGACGTGCGCGAGCGGTACGACGTGTCGTCGATGAAGTGGGCGATCCACGCGGCGGCTCCGTGTCCCGTACCGATCAAGCACCAGATGCTGGACTGGTGGGGCGACTGTATCTGGGAGTACTACGCGGCCACCGAGGGCGGCGGAACGATCGCGAGCCCGCAGGACTGGCTCGCGCACCCCGGAACGGTCGGCAACGCCTGGCCGATCAGCGAGCTGCTGATCGTGAACGACGACGGCGAGCCGGTGCCCACCGGAACGCCCGGCACCATCTACATGAAGATGGCCGGGGTCGAGTTCGAGTACAAGGGCGACCAGGAGAAGACGCAGAAGAACCGGCTGAAGGACCACTTCACCGTCGGTGACATCGGCTATCTCACCGAGGACGGCTTCCTGTTCCTGTCCGACCGCAAGTCGGACATGATCATCTCGGGTGGCGCCAACATCTACCCGGCCGAGATCGAGAACGAGATCATCCTGCACGCCAAGGTCGCGGACGTGGCCGTGTTCGGCATCCCGGACGAGGAGTGGGGCGAGCAGATCAAGGCGGTCGTCGAGCCCGCCGCGGGCATCGCGCCGGGGCCGGAACTGGCCGCGGAGCTGCTGGCCTCGCTGGAGGGCCGGCTGGCCAAGATGAAGTGGCCGAAGACCATCGACTTCATCGAGGTCATGCCGCGCGAGCCCAACGGCAAGCTGCTCAAGCGCAAGCTGCGCGACCCGTACTGGAAGGACCACGAGCGTGCCATCTGAGGCGCCCAACCATGTCCTGGAGTTCCCCGGCGGCTACACGCGCTCGGTCGGGCCGGTCATCGGGCGGTTCCTGAGCGAGCTGCGCGACGGCCGGCTGGTCGGGGTGCGGACGGCCGCCGGCCAGGTCCTGTTCCCGCCGCTGGAGTACGACCCGGCCGACGGCGAGGAGGTCACCGGCGAGTTCGTCGAGGTCGGCCCGGTCGGCACGGTGAAGACCTGGTCCTGGGTGCCGCGGCCGCTGAAGACCCACCCGCTCGACCGGCCCTTCGCCTGGGCGCTCGTCCAGCCGGACGGCGCCGACACGGCGATGCTGCACGCGCTCGACATGGGCGTGTTCCAGGAGGGCGCCGAGCCGCCCAAGGAACTGCGGACCGGGATGCGCGTGCGCGCCCAGTGGCGTACGGACCGTACCGGCGCCATCGGCGACATCGCGTGCTTCCTCCCCGAGGTCACGATGATCACTTCGCCGACCCGGCTGGAGTACCGGCTGCAGCCCGGCCGCGCGCTGAGCCGGTTCCTGGACGGCATCGCCGAGGGCCGGATCCTCGGCCACCGCTGCGACGTCTGCGGCGAGGTCATCGTCCCGATGAAGGGCCTGTGCTCGCGCGACGGCGTCCCCACGACCGAAGAGGTGGAGCTGCCGCACACCGGCACCGTCACCACGTACGCGGTCAACAACCTGCCCGACCCGCGCGCCCCCGAGGTGCCGTTCGTGTCGGCGTACGTGCTGCTGGACGGCGCGGGCGTGCCGCTGCTCAGCCTGGTCTCCGGCATCCCCGCCGACCAGGTCAGGGAGGGCATGCGGGTGAAGGCCGCGTGGCGCCCGCGCGAGGAGTGGGGCAAGACCATGAACAACATCAAGTGGTTCGAGCCCCTCGACGAGCCCGACGCCCCCTACGACGCGATCAAGGATTTCGTATGAGTACGGTCGCTGCGAGCGGAGCGAGCAAATGAGCAGAGACGTCGCCGTTGTCGCGTTCGTGCAGAGTGTGCACGCCGCGGAGCCGGCCGGGTTCTCCGACATCGAGCTGCTGGCCCCGGTGATCACCGGGATCAAGGAGCGGACCGGGCTGAAGCGGTTCGGGTTCACCTGTTCCGGGTCGAACGACTACCTGGAGGGCAGGCCGTTCGCGTTCGTGTCGGCCCTGGAGACGGTCGGCGCGTGGCCGCCGATCGCCGAGAGCCATGTGGAGATGGACGCGGCCTGGGCGCTGTACGAGGCGTGGGTCCAGCTCCAGCACGGCGAGATCGACACGGCCCTGGTGTACGGGTTCGGCAAGTCGACCCAGAACGATCTGCGCGAGGTCATGACGCAGCAGCTCGACCCGTACTACCTGGCGCCCCTCGGCGTCGACCAGGTCTCGCTGGCCGCACTCCAGGCCAGGGCGTACATGGAACGTTCGGGGGCCAAGGAGGACGATCTGCGCGCGGTCGCGGCGCGGTCGCGGACATCCGGACGGGACAACCCGTTCGCGGTGCACCTGCCGGAGCCGGAGGACACCGGCTACGACGTGGCGCCGCTGCGCCCGTACGACGTCGCGCCGATCACCGACGGGGCCGCCGCGATCGTGCTGGCCACCGGTGACAAGGCGCGCGAGCTGTGCGAACGGCCCGCGTGGATCCGCGGCATCGACCACCGCGCCGAGGCGCACTCGCCGGGAGTCAGGGACCTGTCCCGTTCCGAGTCGACCCGGCTGGCCGCTGAGAAGGCGGGCGCGACCGGGATCGAGGTGGCGGAGCTGCACGCGCAGTTCAGCCACGAGGAGCTGATCCTGCGCGAGGCGCTCGGGCTCGGCGAGGGCGCCACGGTCAACCCGTCGGGCGGGCCGCTGTCGGCGAACCCGATGATGGCCGCCGGGCTGATCCGGATCGGCGAGGCCGCGGCCCGCATCCACGACGGCTCGGCGAACCGGACGCTCGGCCACGCCTCCTCGGGGCCGTGCCTGCAGCAGAACCTCGTCTGCGTCCTTTCGGGAGACAACAATGGGTAACCCCTGCGCGGTCATCGCCGAATCGGTGGGCTCGGGGTCAGACCACGTCATCAACCGGGAGCTTCACAATGGGTAACCCGTGCGCGGTCATCGGCGTGGGTCAGACCACGTACAAGACCAAGCGGCTCGATGTGTCGATGGCTGGGCTGCTGCGCGAGGCGGCCGTCAAGGCCCTCGAGGACGCCGGGCTGACCTGGAAGGACATCGACGCCGTCGTCGTCGGCAAGGCGCCCGACATGTTCGAGGGCATGATGATGCCCGAGGCGTACCTGGCCGACGCGCTGGGCGCCAACGGCAAGCCGATCATGCGGGTGCACACGGCCGGCTCGGTCGGCGGGTCGACCGCGATCGTGGCGGCCGGGCTGATCCAGAGCGGCGTGCACGAGCGGGTGCTGACCGTCGCGTGGGAGAAGCAGTCCGAGTCCAACGCGACGTGGGCGCTGACGGTGAACGGGCCGTACACGACCTCGCTGGTGGTGGGTGCCGGCGGCTACTTCGCCCCGTACATCCGCGCCTACATGCGGCGGTCCGGCGCGCCCGACCACATCGGCACGCTGGTCGCGGTCAAGGACCGGCAGAACGCGCTGAAGAACCCGGTCGCGCATCTGAAGATCCCCGGCATCTCGCGCGAGATGGTCGAGGCGACGCCGATGCTGTGGGAGCCGATCCGCTACCTGGAGACCTGCCCTTCGTCGGACGGCGCGTGCGCGATGGTGCTGTCGTCGGAGGACGCGGCGCGCAAGGCGCCCAACAAGCCCGCGTGGATCCACGGGACGTCGATGCGGTCCGAGCCGATGGGGTTCGCCGGCCGTGACACCGTGAGCCCGCAGGCCGGCAAGGACGCCGCGGCGGACGTGTACCGGCAGGCCGGGATCACCGATCCGCGCCGCGAGCTGGACTGCGCCGAGGTGTACGTGCCGTTCTCCTGGTACGAGCCGATGTGGCTGGAGAACCTCGGGTTCTGCGGCGAGGGCGAGGGCTGGAAGCTGACCGAGGCCGGCGCGACCGCGCTGGACGGGGACATCCCGTGGAACGCCTCGGGCGGCGTGCTGTCGTCCAACCCCATCGGCGCCTCCGGCATGATCCGGTTCGCCGAGGCGGCGCTGCAGGTACGCGGACTCGCCGGCGACCATCAGGTGGACGGCGCGCGCCGGGCCCTCGGGCACGCCTACGGCGGCGGCGCGCAGTTCTACTCGATGTGGATCGTCGGATCGGAAAAGCCCTAGCACCACCCACCCCTCGTCCTCCGGAGGCCGTCCGATGGAGTTCAACCACGCCGATATCTTCGAGGGAGTCGCCGACGCGATTGGGGACCGCGTCGCGCTCGTCTGCGCGGACAGGCGGCTCACCTACGCCGAGGTGGACGCGCAGGCCAACCGGCTCGCGCACCATCTCCTCTCGGCCGGGGTCAAGCCCGGCCAGCATGTCGCGATGCAGCTCTACAACGGCATCGAGTACGCCGTCGCGCTGCTCGCCACCCTGAAGATCAGGGCCGTTCCGATCAACGTGAACTACCGCTACGTCGAGAAGGAACTGCTCTACATCTTCCGCGACTCCGACAGCGTCGCGCTGCTGTACGACGTCGAGTTCGACGACCGGGTGGCCACCGCCGTCGCGCAGGCACCGGATCTGCGGCACCTGATCGCGGTCGGCGGGGCGTCCAGCGTCCCGGGCGCGGTGGAGTACGAGCAGGCACTGGCCGCCCAGCCCGACACCCGGGGCTTCCCGGCCCGGTCGGAGGACGACACCTACATCGTCTACACCGGCGGCACGACCGGCATGCCCAAGGGCGTCATGTGGGGCCTGAAGGACATGCTGATCGCGTTCTGGAACCCCGCGCTGCCGCGCCCGGACCGGCCGGAGGACGTGGTGGGCAACGCCGTGAGCGGCGGCCCGATGGTGATGATGCCGATCGCGCCGCTGATGCACGGCGCGGCGCAGGTGGGCAGCTGGATCGGCTGGTTCATCGGCGCCACGCTGGTGTACGTCCGCAAGTTCGACGCGGTGGGGATCTGGCGGACGATCGAGCGCGAGAAGGTCAACTCGCTGACCATCACCGGTGACGCCATGGCCATCCCCATGGTCGAGGAGCTGGAGCGCACGCCGTACGACCTGTCCTCGCTGCTGGCGTTCGTCTCGACCGGCGCGATCCTGAGCGGCACCGTGCGCGACCGGCTGGCCGAGGCGATGCCGAACGTGATCATCATGGACCGGTTCGGCTCCACCGAGTCGGGGTCCACGGCGGCGGCCGTCTCGGGCTCCAGCCCCGAGAAGGGCCTCCGCTTCGAGGCCGACGTGGAGAACGTCGCCGTGCTGGACGACGCGCTCAAGCCCGTCGTGGCCGGCTCGGGCGTGCTCGGCCAGGTCGCCCGCAGCGGCTACATCGCGCGGGGCTACTACAACGACCCGGAGAAGACGGCCAAGACGTTCCCCGAGGTCGAGGGGCGGCGCTGGCTGCTCACCGGCGACATCGCCACGGTCGAGGCCGACGGCAGCATCGCGGTGTTCGGACGGGGCTCGCAGGCCATCAACACCGGCGGCGAGAAGGTCTTCCCCGAGGAGATCGAGGCCGTGCTCAAGGGGCACCCGGCCGTCTTCGACGCGGTCGTCACCGGCATCCCGGACGAGCGGTTCGGGTTCCGGGTGGCGGCGGTCATCCAGCCGCACGGGGAGACCCCCAAGCCCGAGGACCTCGACGCGTTCTGCCGCGAGAACCTCTCGGGCTACAAGGTGCCGCGCACCTACGCGTTCGTGACCGAGATGAAGCGCTCGCCCGCAGGGAAGGCCGACTACCGCTGGGCGAAGGCCCAGTTTTAAAGACCCGGCCCACGGTGCTCGCCTGGCGGCTCGCATCGTGACCGGATCTTGGGCGAGCGCGGCATCGCTTCGCGATCTGCACGGGTGAGGCTCGCCTCCGGCGTCGCCTCACCCGTGCAGGTAACGCGCTCGCGCGGTGGCCGGGGCCGCTTGAGGCAGGCACTAGGCTCCCGGGGAGACAGGGAGATCGAGGTGGGAGCTTGTCGACCCCGGAACGCGAGCGGGCGGTGGCCGAGCTGCGGGAGGCGATGCAGCGCAGCACGCTCTACACGGTGCTGCTGCACCACACCACCGCGAGCAAGGCGGGCCTGAACGTCACCGACGCGCAGTGCCTGAACGCGCTGTCGCTGGACGGCCCGCAGACACCGGGACGGCTCGCGCAGATGATGGGGATCACCACCGGCGGTGCGATCACCGCGGTGATCGACCGGCTGGAGAAGGCGGGCTACGTCAGGCGCAGCCGGGATCCCGACGACCGCCGGCGGGTGATCGTCGAGCTGGTCCCCGAGAACGCCGAACGGTACGCGCGCTACTTCGAGCCCATCGCCGAGGAGTTCGGCGAGCACCTGGCCGGTTACTCCGACACGCAGCTGCGCGCGCTGTCGGACTACATGCGGCACAGCAACGAGACGATGCCCGGCCTCATCGACCGAGTCCGGCATATGCCGTAATACGGAGTCGGTGCTCCTCGCGGGTCCGCCGCTGTGAGAGCGTGCGTCCCATGTCTTCCTCGACGCGCAACGCGTACGCGTTGGCGGGCCTCATGGCCGCCGCCGGGACCACCCACTTCGTCGCGCCCAAGCCGTACGACACGATCGTCCCCGGACGGCTGCCCGGCAGCCCCCGGGCCTGGACGTACGCCAGCGGCGTGGCCGAACTGGCCTGCGCCGCCGCGATCGCCGTACCGAAGACCCGGCGCGCCGGTGCGTTCGCCACGGCGGCGCTGTTCGCGGCCGTCTTCCCGGCCAACGTCAAGATGGCCTATGACTGGCGGCGGCGGCCCCTCCCGCAGCGCGCGATCGCGTACGGGAGGCTGCCGCTCCAGGCCCCGCTCGTCGCCTGGGCCATGCGCGTCGCCAAAGACGGCCGCTAAGCACCCCGCTCACTTCCGGGCAGGCCGGTGGAGGCGCTTTAGCGGGTGGTGATGATGGCTGAGCCGTGGCCGAACAGGCCCTGGTTCACGGCGATGCCGACTTGGGCGCCTTCCACCTGGCGGTCTTCGGCCTGGCCGCGGAGCTGCCAGGTGAGCTCGCAGATCTGGGCGATCGCCTGGGCCGGGATCGCCTCGCCGAACGAGGCCAGCCCGCCGGACGGGTTCACCGGGACGCGGCCGCCGAGCGTGGTGGCGCCGGAGCGCAGCAGCTCTTCGGCACCGCCGGGCTCGCACAGGCCGATGTCCTCGTACCAGTCCAGCTCCAGGGCCGTCGACAGGTCGTACACCTCGGCCACCGACAGGTCCGACGGGCCGATCCCCGCCTCCTCGTACGCGGCGTCGGCCAGCGAGGCCCGGAACGGCCGCTCCGGCGCGGGTACCGCCATCGCCGAGTCGGTCGCGAAGTCGGGCAGGTCCACCACGGTCTTGGGGAACGTGGGCGTGACCGTCGACAGGCCGGAGATCCGGACCGGGTCCTTGATCCCGTGCTTGCGGGCGTACTCGGTCGAGCACAGCACCAGCGCGGCGCCGCCGTCGCTGGTGGCGCAGATGTCCAGCAGCCGCAGCGGGTCGGCGACCACGGCGGACTCGCGGACGTCCTCCAGGGTCACCTCCTTGCGGTAGCGGGCGTTCGGGTTGGCGAGCCCGTGCCGGGCGTTCTTGACCTTGACGGCGGCGAAGTCGTCCAGCGTCGCCCCGTACATCGCCATCCGGCGCCGCGCGTAGAGCGCGAAGTAGATCGGGTTCGTCGCGCCGAGCAGCCGGAACCGCAGCCAGTCCGGGTCGTCGGGACGGTCGCCGCCCACCGGCTTGAAGAAGCCCTTGGGCGCCGCGTCCGCGCCGACCACGAGGGCCACGTCGCACAGCCCGGCGAGGATCCGTGCCCGCGCGTTGTCGATCGCCTGCGCGCCCGAGGCGCACGCGGCGTAGCTGCTGGAGATCCGCGCGCCCGACCAGCCCAGCGCCTGCGCGAACGTGGCGCCCGAGATGAAGCCCGGGTAGCCGTTGCGGATCGTGTCGGCGCCCGCGACGTACTGGACGTCGGTCCAGTTCACCCCGGCGTCGGCCAGCGCCGCGCGGGCGGCCGCCAGCCCGTACTCGACGAAGTTGCGCCCCCACTTACCCCAGGGATGCATCCCAGCGCCGATGACGGCAATGTCGTTGCTCACTGGACCGGCCTCCACATCCATACGGTGTATTCGGCCTCGTCGTCCTCGTACAGGATGCCTTCGGCCAACTCGACCTCCATGCCGACCTCGAGGTCGGCGGTGCCGAAACCGGGGACGACCTGGCCGAGGACGACCATCTTCTCCGTCTCCAGCTCGACGGCCGCGACCGTGTAGGGCCGGAACGGGTCGGGGGAGACGTAGGGCGGCGGTGGTTTGTAGCGGGAGTCGGCGTACGACCAGATGCGCCCCCGGTTGGAGAAGGAGTACTCCTCCAGCTCGGAGCCGTCCTTGGGGCCGGCGCAGGTGGGATTGCGGCAGGCCAGGTCGTTGCGCGGGAAGTACGGGGTCCCGCACGCCGTGCAGCGGGTCCCGATGAGCCGCACGTCGTCTCCGGTGGAGAACCAGCCCTCTACCGCGGGCCGCCGTTCCTTGGTCGTGCTCAACGCGCCTCCCTGGATTTACCGGCCCCTCGATTCACCGGCGCAGCCTAACGAACAAACGTCTGCTTGAATCCGGCCGCTCCCGCTCACTGGAACGGACCGCCGGGTGGACCGCGCCTTCCAACCGGCAGGGCTTCCTAACTGACGCGTCAGTCACTTCGGTACAGTGCAACCGAGCCGGATTCTAAGGAGTACGCATGCGGACTGGGCTTCAAGGAAAGACCGCACTGGTCACCGGGGCGTCCCGGGGCATCGGCAAGGCGACCGCCCTGGCGCTGGCGGCCGAGGGCGCCAACGTCGTGCTCTCCTCGCGCAAGCAGGAGGCACTGGACGAGGTGGCGGCGGAGATCCGCGCCGCGCACCCGGAGGCCGGGGTACTGGCCAAGGCCGCGCACGTGGGCGACCCGGAAGCGGCCAAGGCCTGCGTGGACGCGGCCGTCGCCGAGTTCGGCGCCCTGGACGTGCTGGTCAACAACGCCGGGACCAGCCCGCACTTCGGCCCGATGGTCGACATCGAGCCGGCCGCCGCGGAGAAGACCGTCCAGGTCAACCAGTTCGCCGTGGTCCTGTGGACCCAGCTCGCCTGGAAGGCGTCGATGGCCGAGCGCGGCGGCTCGATCATCAACATCGCCTCGGTCGGCGGCCTGATCACCGAGCACGGGATCGGGTACTACAACGCCACCAAGGCCGCCGTCATCCACCTCACCCGGCAGTTCGCGATGGAGCTGTCGCCCGGGGCCCGGGTCAACTGCATCGCGCCGGGGCTGGTCAAGACCGCGCTCGCCCGCGCGCTGTGGGAGAAGAACGAGGAGCAGATCAGCAAGAACATGCCGCTGGGCCGGCTCGGCGAGCCCGAGGACATCGCCAGCGCGGCGGTCTTCCTGGCCGGCGACACCGCGTCCTGGATGACCGGGCAGACCCTGGTCATCGACGGTGGTACGACCATCCGTGCCTCGATCGCCTAGTTCGTTCGCCCGTTCGCCAAAGGAGCAAGCATGAGCCGCTGGGGACTGACCGTACCGCTGACCGGGCTGCCGCTGGCCGAGCACCGCGAGATCATCGCGGGGCTGCCCGCGCTCGGCTACACCGACGCCTGGTCCGCCGAGACCAATGGCACCGACGCGTTCACGCCGCTCGCCCTGACCTCGCAGTGGGCACCCGAGCTGCGTCTCGGGCCGGCGATCGTGCCGGTCTACACGCGCGGGCCCGCGCTGCTGGCGCAGCAGGCCGCCACCCTCGCCGATCTGGCCCCCGGCCGGTTCGTGCTGGGGATCGGTACCTCCTCCGACACGATCGTCGAGCGCTGGAACGGCATCCCGTTCGAGGAGCCGTACAAGCGCACCCGCGACACGCTGCGCTTCCTGCGCAAGGCGCTGGCGGGGGAGAAGGTCAAGGAGGAGTACGACACCTTCACGGTCAAGGGCTTCAAGCTGGAGAGGGCCCCGGGTACGCCGCCGCCGATCGTGCTGGCGGCGCTGCGTCCGGGCATGCTCCGGCTGGCCGCTCGTGAGGCCGACGGCGCGATCACCAACTGGCTCGCGCCGAAGGATGTCCCGACCGTACGGAGCGAGCTGGGTGAGGACCCGGAGCTGATCGCCCGGCTGTTCGTATGCCCGACCGCGGACGCCGACGAGGCCCGCGCGATCGGCCGCTGGATGATCGCCGCGTACATGACCGTGCCGGTGTACCGGGCCTTCCACGAGTGGCTCGGCCGGGGCGAGGCGCTGCGCCCGATGAACGAGGCGTGGGCCGCCGGCGACCGCAAGAAGGCGCTGGAGCTCATCCCGGACCAGGTCGTGGACGATCTGATCGTGCACGGCTCGCCGGCGGCGTGCCGGGCCCGGATCCGCGAGTACGTGGACAACGGCCTCACCACGCCGGTGCTCGCGATCGTCCCGGGCGGCGGGCTCTCGACCGCCGACGCGGTACGGGAGCTGGCACCCAACGCGTAGTGCGATGCCTGATCGGAACGCCTGATCGGGGCGCCTGATCGGAACGGCGGAGGAGCCCGGTGCGCGGTGGCGCCGGGCTTTTTCGCTGTCCGAAATTGGTGCGGATCGATGTTTACCCCCCGAAGGTCTCGGAAAGGGTCGTCCGGACAGGTCCGTTGACCTGCCGCGTAACGACCGTGACGTAGACCGAGACGTGAAGGAGCCCATAGTGCTCACCCTGACCAGCGGCGCCGTCCAGGTGATCCGTACCGTGACGGCCAACCCTGAGATGCCGCCGGAGACCGGCATCCGCATCGAGTCCGGGATCGACGGCTCGGACGCGCTCCGCCTGTCGGTGGCCCCGGCCCCCGAGGCGGGCGACCAGGTCGTGGAGGCCGAGGGCGCCCGGGTCTACCTGGAGCCGGTCGTGGCCGAGATGCTCGAGGACAAGACCCTCGACGCCCAGGTCGACCCCCAGGGCGACGTGGCCTTCAGCATCGCCGAGGGCGAGGACGGCCCCGGCCCGGCGGCCGTCTGAGCCGCCCAGTCTTCCCAAAGCACGGCTTCCGCAAGCTTCACCGCGCGTTCCTGAACTCCCCGTTCGGCCAGGAACGTCGGCGCGAGTCCTTCAAAGCCGTGCGGCCGGGGTCCCTTTTCCGGGGTCCCGGCCGCACGGCTTTTTGGAAGGCCGTGCTTTTGCAAGACTGGGCGCCGTGACGACGCCCGAGCCGGAGACGCCCGAGCCAGATCAGCAGGACGAGACCGAGGCGCCGTCGCGGGAGGAGTTGGACCGCCAGGTGCGCGATCACTACGGATCCGGATGGCGCGACCAGCCGCGCGGCCTCGCCTGCGCGGTGGTCGCCGCCTTCCTTGTGCTGACCACGGTGGCCTTCGGCCTCGCGATCATCGCGATGGTGCTGGCCGTGCGGTGAACGGCCCCCGGTTCTGAACGGACTCGGTCCCTGAACGGACTCGGTCCTTGAACGTCCTCAGTCCTTGAAGGAATGGTGCGGGCCCAGCGCCCAGTACTCGTAGAGCCCGTAGCCCGTGTCGTGGGACGTGGGCGCGGCGCCGTCCAGGTACTCGTAGCGGCCCACGGAGTCGACCATCCCCCACATGCGGGCCGCGTCCTCTTCCTTGCGGGTGTCGTACGAGACGCCCTGCACCTTGAGGTCGGGCCCCTGGTACATGCCGTGCTTCCAGTCGGGCTCCAGTCCGTATCCCGTGCCCACCATCATGTGGACGGGCAGGATCGGTGTCGCCCGTACGGCGAACGGCCGGCCGCCAGGGGGACTGAACACGATGGTCGCGGTCGAGACCTCGCGGGTGCCGTCCACGTAGATGGGGTGGTACTCGGGACGGCCCAGATACTCGTTCTCGCGCGTTTCGTCCGACCAGACTCGCACGGACTCTTCCAGTAGCCGGCGCCCCTTGTCGTCCTCCTGGACGATGCAGAGGATGGTGTGGTCCTCGAACTGCATGGGCGTGTAGAGCCAGTAGAACGTGCCCGTGTTCTTGACCTGGATGCCGGGCGGCTCGGGCTCCCCGACGGGGCGGATGCCCCAGGAACGGTCCCGCGAGCCCCACCAGCGGTCCGGGGTGATCTCGATCCGCTCGCCGTCGATCACGACCGATCCGGTCCAGCGGCCGGTCTGCGCGAGCCGCCGCGAGTCGAACACCACCCGCTCCTGCCAGCGCAGGTAGTGCGGCGGCTCCAGCGTCGCCGGGATCGCCCCCTCCCAGGTGAGGTCGAACGAGAGCCCGTGCTCGTTGTCGTCCAGGACGACCCGGAGCCGCTTGAGGCCTTCCAGGACCTCGACCCGGAACGGTCCGACCCGGGTGTCCATCCGGTCGTCGCCCAGCTCGCGCGAGGCCCGGACGACCTTGTGCGCGGGGCCGCGCCGCGCCACCGCGAAGGCGTCCATCACGCCGAGGTTCGGGTACTGCCCGATGCCGATGATCAGCATCAGCTCGTCCGAGCAGCCGTGCAGGTTGAAGTAGTAGCGGTCGTAGAAGTTGCGGTCGGACGTGGTGACGTGCCGCATCACCTCCGGGGCCTGGTGCACGGGGTAGTCGTCGAGCGGCGAGAGCGTCACGGGCGGTCCCCTCCGATGATCTTGGCGAGCAGCCGGCTGCAGTTGTTGTCGTAGGGGAACTCGCTGTCGGGTTCGATCCACTCGAAGTCGATCATCGCCTGCCCGATCCGCGCCATGATGACCGCGAACTTGAATCCGGACAGCACCTCGTAGTACTCCAGGTTGCGCATCGGCCGCCCGAGCAGGTCCTCGTACCGTTCGACGGTCGCGCCGTACGAGGGGAAGCCGGGCAGGCGGGGCGCCTCGACGCCCTCGGAGTGGTGCCGGTCCAGGAACATGAACCAGGCCAGGTCCTCCTCGGGGGCGCCCAGTACGGCGTTCTCCCAGTCCAGGACGGCCTGGGGCACGCCGTCCTGGAAGATGACGTTGCCGATGCGCGCGTCCCCCCACAGCAGGCGCGGCGGGTCGGGCTCGTCCGGGCGGTTGGCCTTGAGCCACGAGAGGGCCTGCAGGGCCGTCTCCTGCGGGCCGTCGTACGCCCAGTGCAGGTAGTGCTCGTAGTAGGCGAGGCGCTGTTCCAGCCCTGGGGCGCCCCACTGGGGCTGGTCGAGGAAGCCGAGATCGAGCGCGTCCGGGTCGAGCCGGTGCAGGCGGGCGAGGATGTCGAGCGTCGACCACCACATCGCCGCCCGCTCCTCCGGCGGGACCTCGGTGACCCAGCCGTCCATGTGGTACGGGGGCATGTCGGTCGGGACGCGGCCCTCGATCCGTCCCATCACGAAGAACGGGGCGCCGAGCGGCTCGGTGGACGGCTCGTACCAGCGGATCGGCGGGACGGGGATGTCGGTGTGCTCGTCGAGGATCCGCATCAGGCGGTACTGCTCCTCGAAGCGCGGCTCGGGGAAGATCTGGTACTTGACCGGAGCGACCCGGGCCACGCACGGCTCCCGGGTCTCCGGTGATCCGCCGGGACCGGTCCAGGCCACGTCGAACAGCAGGGTCTCGCTGGAGAAGCCGCTGGTGGTCGGGGTCTCCAGCAGCGGGACGCGGGCGCCGGGGAGGCGCCCGTCCAGCCAGCCGGTGAGGCTGCGCAGGGTGACGTCCGGATCGCGTTGGTCGGGAACGGGCATGGCCGCCTCCTCGCGTCACCGGGTGGGGGTGGGTCGAGGTGACCAGGTCCCGGGGACTCAAAGTGAAACGTGTTCTATCAACGCGCCCACACCAAGGTCAATGGCCCTTCCCATCGGCCGGCCATCGCCCGCCCATCGGCTCCCCACCGATGCCGGCGGCCGGCGGCCGTGAAAAGATCGGACGATGCGTCTCACCAAACTCGGACATGCCTGCGTACGGCTGCAGAAGGACGACCGGACCCTGGTCATCGACCCCGGGGCGTTCACCCCCGAGGGTGACGCCCTCGACGGCGCCGACGCGGTCCTGATCACGCATGAGCACTTCGACCACTTCGATCCCGACCGGCTCCGCAAGGCCATGGTGGAGAACCCGGCGCTGGAGGTGTGGACGTCCCGCGTCGTCGCCGAGAACCTCGCCGACCTCGGCGGGCGCGTCCACGAGGTCGGGCACGAGGACGCGGTGACCGTCGCCGGATTCGACGTGCACGTCTACGGGCGCGACCACGAGATCCTGCACCCCGACGTTCCGCCGATCCCCAACACGGGCTTCCTCGTCGACGGCGAGGTCTTCCACCCGGGTGACGCGCTCACCGTCCCGAGCGAGCCCGTACGTACCCTGTGCCTGCCCGGCAACGCGCCCTGGATGAAGGTGCCCGAGCTGTTCCTCTACACCCGTGAGGTACGGCCGGAGCGCGCGTTCGTCATCCACGACGGGCTGCTGAACGCCAACGGCCTGGGCGTGATGGAGAACGCCGTGACCAACGCCGGCAAGCAGCTCGGCAAGGAGTTCCGCCGCCTGAAGCCGGGCGAGTCGGTAGAGCTGGACGCGTCTTGACCGAGATCCGGGCGGTGTTCTTCGACATCGGCGAGACCCTCATCAACGAGGGCGAGATCTACGGGCGGTGGGCCGACTGGCTCGGCGTACCGCGGCACGCGTTCCTCACCAAGCTGGGCGCCGTGCTCGCGACCGGCGGCAGCCACCTGGACCTGCTGGAGTACTTCCGCCCCGGCTTCGACTTGAAGGTGGAGCAGAAGAAGCGGATCGAGGCCGGGATGCCGAACGGCTTCGACGCGTCCGACCTCTATCCGGACGCGCGGTCCTGCCTGTCCCGGCTGCGTGCCCAGGGCCTGTACGTCGGCGTCGCCGGCAACCAGCCGGTCGAGGCCGACGAGCAGTTCGCCGCGCTGGGCCTGGAGGCCGACGTGGTGGGGATCTCCGACGTGTGGGGGGTCGAGAAGCCCGCGCAGGAGTTCTTCGCCCGCTGCGCCGACCTGGCGGGCGTGCCCGCCGGGGAGATCCTGTACGTGGGGGACCGCATCGACAACGACGTGCTGCCCGCGCTGGCGTTCGGGATGCAGACGGCGTTCCTGCGGCGGGGCCCGTGGGGCTTCATCCAGCGCGATCCCGAGGCCCTGGCGCGCTGCACGTTCGTGCTGGACGACCTTGAGGTTCTCCCCGACCTCGTCGCGGCACGCAACGGGGGTTGAGAGCCGGCGTTGAGGGCCGGCACCGCGGGTCGAGGACGGGCGGCCCTCCCCCTAGGGGCGATCCCCTAATCCGCGAGTAGGGCATGAAGACCGGCCGCTGGAGTGATTCGCGGACGGCCCCGGTTTCCTACCGTGGAAGACGTATCCGCAGCTGGTGGATACGCATCCTTCACAAGAAATCGGGGAGTAGCCCATCATGAACGGCATTTACCGCCCGCGCGACGGACGCATGATCGCCGGTGTCTGCGCCGGTCTCGGCCGGCGGTTCGGCATGTCGGCCGGGACCGTCCGGCTGCTGGCCGTGCTGTCCTGCCTGCTGCCCGGCCCGCAGTTCGTGGCCTACCTGGTGCTCTGGATCATGCTGCCCAACGAGGACCGCAAGGCCGCCCGCTCCTACTGACGGCCCACCGACGGCCTACCGGCGCTCGGGTCCTGACGGTTCCGGCCGATCTCCCCGCCCTGGCCCTTGGTCCCGGCGACCGCACGGTGTTAGATCGTGGCACGGCGTTTCCGAGAGGCCCGGGGAGGGAGCGGTAGTGCCGTACGAGGGCGCGGGGCCGGGTCCCGGCGCGGACACCGCAGGCGACGCCGCGGGCACGGGCACGGGCGCCGGTACAGTCACGGGCGCCGCGCGGCGGCTGCTGGGGGGACTGCGCGAGCTGGCCCGCGCCCGGCACGAGCCGGGGCGGGACGTCGGCGCGCACGATCCGGTGCACTGGCTGGCCGACCTGCCCGGCGAGGTCTATGTCGAGACCGACGCGGGCCCCGGCGACGTGATCTTCAGCATCCCGGTCATCCCGCTGTCGCCGCCCGCGGTCCTGGAGGAGTTCGACGGCTGGCTCGGGATGCGGCACTGGTACCGCGCCCTGCGCGACACGGCCGAGCGCGCCGCCGCGCAGGGTACCCAGGTGGTGCTGGCCACCGGGCTGCTCGCCTGGCGGCCGCCCGAGGGCCCGGCCATCCGCGACCACCTGCTGTCCACCCCGGTCCGGATCGCCGTCGACGAGCGGTCCGGGCGGCTGGACGTGATCCTGGACGGCCGCTCCTCCGCCCGCGACCGCGAGCTGCTGGCGGGCCTGTCCAGGTTCTGGCACGACCGTACCGAGTGGGTCTGGGACACCATCCAGGCCACGCAGGGGTACGGGCTGCAGGCCTCGGTGGCCGACGTGCTGCGCAAATGGTGCACGGTCGCGTTCGGCGACCGGAGCGAGGCGGTGACGTTCCGGGAGGACTGGGTCCCCGTCCCGGCGGGGCAGATGCCCTCGATCCCGCAGCTACGGCTCGCGCCCGCGCTGGTCGTCCGCCCGCCCGGACAGGCCGCGGTGGCCGAGCACTTCGACCGGCTGATCGCCCGCCTGGACGAGGGACCCGTGCCGGCCGGTCTCGCCACGTTCCTGGCGCCGAGGGGCCGTTCGCCGGTCCTGCACGTCGAGGACCGCGGTCCCGCGACGATCGCCGACATGATCGCGGGGCTGCTCGCCCAGGGCCGCCGCGTCCTGGTGGCGAGCCCGGACGGCCCGGCCGCCGGGGAACTGCACGCCACCCTGCCCGCCGGTATCGCCGGCCTGTGCGCGGCAGTGACCGGCGCCGGCGCGGCGAGCACGGGAGGTCCGGTGAACGCTGGAGGCCCGGCGAGCACGGGCGGTCCGGCGGCTTCGGACTCGGTGGCCGCCGCGATCCTCGAACGCGCCGCCGTACACGACCCGTCCCAGCACCGGGAGCGGCTCGCGGAGCTGACCCGGCAGGAGACCGCCGCCCGTACCGCCGTCACAGAGCTGCGCCAGCGGCTGGAGCACTCCGAGGGTGCCGAGACCCACGACCTCGGCTCCCGCTACCAGGGCACCCGGGTCGCGCTCGACGAGCGGCTGCGCGCGGAGGCCGCCGGTCTCGCCTGGATGCCGGCGCGCCCGGGGATGGCGGAGAAGGCCCCCATCACCCGGCCGCAGGCCGCCGATCTCGTCCGGCTGCTGGCCGAGGAGACCACCGAACGGCGGGCGCGGGTGGCGCAGCGCGACGTCGATCCGGCCACCCTGCCGAGCCCCCCGTACGTCCGGACGCTGATCGAGGCGGAGGCGGCGGCGATCGCGCGCGCCGAACGTTCCGAGACCGACCTGTCCCGGCGGCTGCGCCAGTGCGACGTCCACCTGCTCGCCCGCCTCGACGGCTGCGCGAGCGCGGTGAACGCGGCGCTGCACGAGCTGGGGCTGGAAGGCCACCCCGGCGGCTGGGACTCCACCGACCACGCCGTGCTCGCGTTCACCGACGCCCTCGCCCGGCGCCGCCCGGCGGTCTGGGAACGGGTCGCGGAGATGACGTCCCAGGCCCAATGGGCCGAACGGGCCCTGCGGTCCCAGGCCGGGCACCGGGTCAGGATGCCGCCCGGCGATCCCGACCTGCGGCAGCTGGCCGACGCCGTACGGCAGCTGCGCCACTACCTCGACGACGGCGGCTCGTGGAAGCGCGGCCCGCTGCGTTCCGCGACGCAGCGCCAGACCGAGCCCCTCCTGCACGGCATCACGGTCGACGACCGGCCGCCGACCGATTCCGGGCTGCTCGGCATCCTGTTCACCCACCTCATGGTGCGGATCGCCTGCCGCGAGCTGCAGTACGTGTGGGAGGCGGCCGGAGTGTCGTTCCCGGCCGACGTCCCGCTGGAGGACCGGGTCTCCCGCTTCGTCCGCGCGCACGCACGCCTGGTCCGCCTCCGGGACGTGCTGCCCGCGATCGAGGAGACCGTCGAACTGCTCACCCGTGCGGAGCTGGGCATCCCGCTGACGCACCCGATCCAGTGGCACGGGTACGTCACCGGCCTCGGGAACGCCATCCACGCCCTCGGCGTGAACCGCGCCGCCGCCGACCTCGCCGCGCTGCGCGACTCGATCGGCAAGCGCGGCGACGGCGACGGCGAGGACCCGCCCGAGCTGCGTGCCGCGCTCGCCGCGATCGATGCCAGGGACGACGGCGCGTACGGCCGCTGCCTTCGGGGACTGGCCGAGGCCCGGCATGAGCGGGTGCTGCAGAACCGGTGCGAGGAACTCCTCGACCGCGTCCACGCCGCGCATCCCGACCTGGCCGAACTGCTGGCCACCACGGCGGGCGACCCCGACTGGCACGTACGCGCCGAACGCTGGGACGAGGCGTGGGCGTGGGCCCGCGCCACGGCCCTGCTGGCCGAGATATCGCCCTCCACCGCCGAGACGGGCCTGCGCGACGAACTCGACGAGGCCACCGAACGGCTGGACGAGGCGAGCGCCCGGCTGGCATCGGCCCAGGCCTGGGGTACGGCCCTGGCCCGGATCGTCCCGTCGGTCACCGCGCCGGCGGAGGTCGTCCCCGCGTGGATCGTCCCGCTGTGGCGGGTCCCGGACGTGCTGCCGCCGCGCCCGGACGCGTTCGACGTCGTGATCGTGGACGGCGACAGCGGCGCGGGCGCGGAGGCGCTCTTCGTCCTGTGGCCGGCTCCGCGCGTGATCCTGGTCGGCCCGCGCGGGCCGGACCTCCCCGTCCCCGACGGGCCCGTCCCTGCCGACCTCGCCGAGTACGCCGACCCCACGGCGACCCTCTTCGGCGCGCTCTTGAACCGCTTCGACCCGGCGGCCCTTCCGCAACGGGCGGTCGCGCAGGCCGAGGCGCCGGTCGCGACACCGCTCCCGGTCGCGCTGCCGCGACCGGGACGTTCCATCGTCACCTACAAGCGCTCGGAGCTGGTCGAGCTGGTGCGCAGGGCCGCCGACGGCGAATCCGGCCGCACGGACGACCAGCTGGTCGAGCTGGTCAGCGCGCTGCTGGACTGCCCCGCGGACGAGCAGCTCCTGGTCGGCGCCCGGATCCGGTACGCCGTGGAGGTCTTTCGCGGAACGGAATGACGCGTGCGGCGGCCGAGGCGCGCGGCGGCTCAGTCCTCGACGTCGACGCCGAATCCCCGGGCGAGATCGTCCAGTCCCGTCCCGTACCCCTGCCCGATCGCGCGCAGCCGCCAGGTCCCGCCCCGGCGGTAGATCTCCGCGAGCAGCATCGTGCGCTCGGTCGTCCCCGCGTCCAGCGTCGCCTGCGCCAGCGGCCGCGCGTGCCGGCCCTGGCCCGCCGTGATCTCCACCGCGCCCAGCTCACCGAACGTCGCGTTCCCGTCGATCGCCGCCGCGACCACCACCTTGCGGACCGCGCCGGGCAGCGCGGCCAGGTCGATCGTGACCGCCTGCTCGGCCGGCCCGTCCGCCGACAGCGCCACCGCGCCGCCCGGTCCTTCGGGCGCCCCGTAGAAGACGAAGTCCTCGTCGCAGGTCACCTGCTCGTCCTCGTCGACCGCGAACGCGACGAGATCGACCTCGCAGGCCGTCTGCTGCTCCCACGAGGCGGCGACCGTCCACCGCGCCGCCGCCGCGCTCACCGGAAGGTCCGCGACGGCGCCCCGGATCAGGACGAACGGGTCCGCCGGCCGCTCGCGCGCCGGCCTCGGAACGGGCGCGCCGAGCCAGGCCCCCTCGTACACCGGCAGCTCCAGCGTCTTCACCCGCACCATCCGCCGGTCGTCCTCGCCGCCCGCGAGCACCACCACGTCGGTCACGCTCGCCGACAGGTTCACCGCCGCGGCGCCGCCCAGCTCGACGACGCGGGTCCGGGCACTCGACGCCTCCGGATGGCTCCCGCCGACGACCAGCACGCGCCGTCCCGCCAGCGGTCCCTTCCCGGTACGGGTCTCAGCGGGGGCCTCGGTACGGGGCGCCGGGACCGCTACCTGGGTCGGCGCCTTCGTCTCCTCATGCGCGACCCCGGTGCGGACGTCGTCGAGCATCCGCAGGAAGGTGCGCTCGTCGAGGACGGGCACGCCCTCCGCGAGGGCCCGGCGCGCCTTCGCCGATCCGGACGAGACGTCGTTGGTGACCAGCGCGCTCGTGTAGCCGCTGACGATCTCCATCATGTTCAGCCCGGCCGTCACGGCACGGGCGACCAGTTCCTCGCGGGGGACGCGGGTCCCGCCCGTGATGGCCACCTTCATCCCCTGGACGAGCGGGCCGCCGTCCGCCAGCCGTCCCGGGCTCCGGTACGTGCAGCGGAGCTTGGGCGCGCGGGGCCGGTACGTGCCGTTCTGCTTGGGCGGGCAGGCCACGAGCGGCAGCGACAGCCCGAGCCGCGACGCCGCGATCAGCGAGCCGCGCAGCACGCCGGAGAGCGCGCGAGCGTCCTCCAGCGCGTCGTGCGCGCGGCCCTGCTGGACGCCGTAGTGGGCGGCGAGCGTGGCCAGCCGGAGATCGGCCGTCGGCGGTGCCAGCCGCCGGTTGAGCGCCAGCGTGCACATCCGCCGCTGGACCGGCAGCGCGACCCCGGTCCGCGCGAACTCCCGTTGCAGGAATCCGTAGTCGAACGGCGCGTTGTGCGCGACCAGCACGCGTCCCCGCAGCAGATCGGCGACGTGCCCTCCGACCTGCTCGAACGTCGGTGCCCCGCGCAGCCGTTCGGCGGTCAGCCCGTGGATGTGCACGGGCCCGGGATCGCAGCCCGGATCGAGCAGCGTCGAGAACTCCCCGGTCTGGGTGCCGTCCGGGGCGGCCGTGACGACCGCGATCGACAGGACGCGGTGCTCGGACGAGCGCAGACCCGAGGTCTCCACATCGACGAGCGCCCATTCACGAGAGTCGGTGCGCTGCATGCCGGAAGGTTAAAGCACCACTGACCTGCACATGTACGAAGGGTGCTGAAATGCCCACATGCGGTCAGTGCGGCGGGCGGAGCCCGCGCCTGCGGCTTTCGGCTGCCGGGTGTCAGCCGCGTTCTGTACAAAGAGACGTGTGGCCGACTGGGACGAGGATTCGCGGGCGCTGCTGCGCGCCGCCGCGTACCTGCGGGACGGTGGCGCCGGGCTCGCGGTCATGGCCGATCGTCCGCTCGGGCCGGTGCTGCAGTACGCCGGGGACGTCCTGATCGCGGCACTGGAGCAAGGGAAGCCGGACGCCGGACGGCCGGCGCGCAAATGCGTCGAGGAGCTGGACGGGCGCGGCTGGGACGGCGACGCGGAACTGGCGGCCGAGCTGACCGCCGCACTGGAGGGCGCGCGGAGCGAGCTGGCCGAGGTGCCGGTGGATCTGGGCACGCTCGGAGTGCGGCTCGACGCCGACCAGGCCGAGGGGGTGCAGATCGTGGACCTGCACACCGGCGACATCGGCCCCGACATCGAGGCCGACCCTGATATCGACACTGAGCCCGGCCGCTGGTTGACGTTCTGGCCCGGAGGTCCGTCGTCCGACCCTTCGGAGGAACGGCAGCGGGGCCGTGCCCGGCAGTGGCTCGCCGCGCACGGCTACCGGTCCGGTCCCCGCTCGCTCTGACTCTCTAACTCACGAGCCCGGCCGTACGAGCGGGAACGGGATGGTCTCCCGGATGCTGCGGCCGGTGAGGGTGATCAGCAGCCGGTCGATGCCCATGCCCATGCCGCCGGCCGGGGGCATCGCGTACTCGAGCGCGCGCAGGAAGTCCTCGTCCAGCTCCATCGCCTCCGGATCGCCGCCCGCGGCCTGCAGCGACTGCTCGGTCAGGCGCCGCCGCTGCAGGATCGGGTCGATCAGCTCCGAGTAGGCGGTACCCAGTTCGAGCCCGAAGACGATCAGGTCCCACTTCTCGGCCAGCCGCGGGTCATCGCGGTGCGGCCGGGTGAGCGGCGAGGTCTCGGCCGGGAAGTCGCGGACGAACGTGGGCGCCTTGAGGCCGTCCTCGACGAGGGCCTCGAAGAGCTCCTGGACGAGGCGTCCCTGCCCCCAGTGGGGATCGACGTTGATCCCGGACCGCTCCGCGATCGCCCGTACGGTCTCCAGCGGCGTGTCGGGGGTCAGCTCCTCGCCGAGCGCGCCGGACACCGACCCGTACACGGTGATCTCCCGCCACGGCTCGGCCAGGTCGTACTCCACCCCGTCCCTGACCAGCACGGTGGTACCGAGCGCGGCCTCGGCGGCGGCGATCACCAGCTCGCGGGTCAGGGTGGCCATGGTGTCGTAGTCGCCGTACGGCTGGTACGCCTCCAGCATCGTGAACTCGGGGTTGTGCTTGGGCGAGACGCCCTCGTTGCGGAAGTTGCGGTTCAGCTCGAAGACCTTGCCGACGCCGCCGACCAGCAGCCGCTTGAGGTAGAGCTCGGGCGCGATCCGCAGGTACAGCTGCATGTTGTACGCGTTCATCCGGGTGGTGAACGGCCGGGCCGTCGCGCCGCCGTGCACCGGCTGGAGCATCGGCGTCTCGACCTCCAGGTAGCCGCGGTCGCGCAGGCCGTCCCGTACGGCCGCGACCGCGTCGCCGCGCGTGCGCAGCATCCGGCGCGACTCCTCGTTGACGATGTAGTCGACGTAGCGCTGCCGTACCCGCGCCTCGGGATCGGCGAGGCCCGTGCTCTTGTTCGGCAGCGGGCGCAGGCACTTGGCGGTGAGTTTCCAGCTACCGGCCAGCACGGAAAGCTCACCGGTACGGGACGTCACCACCTCGCCGGTCACGCCGACCTGGTCGCCGAGGTCGATCAGCGTCTTCCAGGTCCGCAGCGAGTCCGCGCCGATCGTCTCGGCGGTCAGCATGACCTGCAGGTCGCCCGTCTCGTCCCGCAGCGTCACGAAGATGAGCCGGCCGTGCTCGCGGGCCAGCACGACACGCCCGGCGATCGCGACGGCCGCGGCCGTGTGGGTGTCGGGCGCCAACTCGGGGAAGCGCTCGCGGATGCCGGCGGCGAAGTCGGTGCGCTCGAAGCCGAGCGCGTACGGCTCCATCCCGGCCTCGCGGATCTGCTCCAGCTTGGCGTGCCTGACCCGTTCCTGCTCCGACAGCCGCCGCTGCGGGGCGCGCCGCGCCTCGGCCGCCTCCTCGATCTCCTGGATCTTGGCGACCAGGTTGGGCGAGGGCACCGTACGGGCGGCGCGGTCCAGCCGGGGGCGGCTGAAGCTCGGCAGGAAGCCCTCGGCCTTGGCATAGGCCAGGCCGAGGCGGAGGATGTCGCGGTTCTGCGTGTAACAGATGAAGCGGGGCCGCCAGTCGGGGTTGTACTTGGCGTTGGCCAGGTACAACGACTCCAGTTGCCAGAACCGGGAGGCGAACGACAGCAGGTGGTAATACAGCCGCGCCACGGGACCGGCGCCGATCTGCGAGCCGCGCTCGAACGCCGAGCGCAGCATCGCGAAGTTCAGCGACAGCTGCTGCGCGCCGACCGTCGCGGCCTTCTCGGCCAGCTTGGCGACCATGAACTCGTTCAGCCCGTTCTCGGCCGCGCGGTCGCGCCGCATCAGGTCCAGGGACAGGCCCGTACGGCCCCAGGGGACGAAGCTGAGCAGCCCGCGCAGCTCGCCCTCGGCGTCGAACGCCTCGACCATCACGCAGCGGCCGTCGGTCGGGTCGCCGAGCCGGCCCAGCGCCATCGAGAAGCCGCGCTCGGTCTCCTCGCCGCGCCAGGCGTCGGCGCTGCGGATCAGCTTGGCCATCTCCCAGCCGGCGATCTGCTCGTGCCGCCGGATCCGGACCGTGTACCCGGCCCGCTCCACCCGCCGTACCGCCTGCCTGACCTGCCGCATCTCGCGGCCCTCGAGGTTGAAGTCGGCCAGGTCCAGGATCGCCTCGTCGCCCAGCTCGAACGCGTCGAACCCGTGCCGCCGATAGATGTGCGCGGCCCGCTCGCCGACGCTGACCGCGCCGGGGATCCAGGCGTGCGCGCGGCACTCGCCGAGCCACGCCGCGATCGCCTGGTCCCAGGACTCCGGATCGCCCAGCGGATCCCCGCTGGCCAGCGACACCGACCCCTCCACCCGGTAGGCGATGGCGGCCTTGCCGTTGGGCGCGACGATGACGTCCTTGTCCCGGCGCAGCGCGAAGTAGCCGAGCGAGTCCTGGTCGCCGTACTCGGCCAGCAGCGTCCGCGCCGCCATCTCCTCGTCGGCGTCCAGCACCGCGTCCCGGCGGCCCGGCCGGAACAGCGCCCAGAACGTCACGATGAGCAGCCCGGTGCCGAGCACCCCGATGATCACGTCGACCCAGCCGGGCACCAGCACGCCGAGCGGCTCGCCGGTGACGCCCGCGCCCAGCACCGTCTGCAGCGCCACGTACGAGGGATCGGACCAGAGCCCGCCGCGCGGATCCTGGTCGGTGACCGTGACCAGGATCGTGCCGATCCCGCCGCTGACCACCACGAGGCCGGTGAAGATGAACGCCGCGACCCGGCGGTTGGCGCGGTCCGGCAGCGTGGTGAACTCGCGCCGCGCCGCGATCAGCAGGCCCAGCACGGCCAGGAACACGCCGGTGGTGATGCACTCGCCGATCGGCGTCGGCTCGTCCGGATCGAGGATGAGCGCGACCAGCAGCAGCGTCGAGGTGGTCGAGTACAGCCCGAACAGCAGCACCAGGATCCGCCAGGCGGCCTTCTTGCGCCGCCGCACGCCCATCGACAGCAGGATCAGCAGCAGCCCGAACGGGACGCTGGCGGTGAAGCCGAGGTAGTAGATCCACCGCAGCGCCCAGATGTCGGCGACCTCGAGGATCAGGTCCGACGACAGCCAGGCCAGGATCGACAGGATCCCCGACAGCCGGGTGTACCAGAAGAAGATCGTCGGCACCGACTGGATCAGGCCCCTGCTGATGGGCTCGCCTCCGCTCGCCGGCTCGCGGCCGCCTTCACGCGGCGGCTTCCCTCCTCGCGTGCTCACTCCTTCGTCGCTCCGCGCGCTCGTCAGTCCAGCCGCCGCGCGGCCGCTCGCGCCGGCCCCATCCTCCGGGTCGGGCTTACTCGCGGTGCCAGGATTCGTCACGTTCGTCCACACTTCTGTCGCTCGCTTGCCGTCCGTGCCGCGAACCACCGCGACACGTCGCGCGTCCTACGGGTAGGGGACGCCGTCACAGGGGGGACAATGGCGTACGGGTCACTTTCCCGCCGCGAGGCGTCCTCCCTGCGCGCTCCCTCTTCCCTGCGAAGGCCGTCCAAGATTGTCAGCAAAAGTCGATATGGTCGCGGATATGCCTAATGAGACCTCCGGTGAGCGTCTGCTCGCCCACCGTTACCGACTGGTCACCCAGGTCGGACGCGGCGGTATGGGTACGGTCTGGCAGGCTCACGATGAGGTCCTCGGTCGTGACGTTGCGGTGAAAGAGGTCATCCTGCCGCATGGTCTCACCGATGAGGAACGCTCGGTCCATCACAAGCGGACGTTCCGCGAGGCGCGAACCGCGGCTCGCCTCGGCCACCCCGGTGTCGTCACGGTGTACGACGTCGTCGAGGAGGACGGCCGGCCGTGGATCATCATGGAGCTCATCCAGGCCCGCTCGCTCGATCAGGTGATCAAGCAGGAGGGCCCGCTGGACACCCGGCGCTCCGCCGAGATCGGCCGCCAGATGCTGGCGGCGCTGCACGCCGCGCACGAGGCCGGCGTGCTGCACCGCGACGTCAAGCCCAGTAACGTGCTGGTCACCCGGGGCGACCGGGCGGTGCTCACCGACTTCGGGATCGCCACCGCCGCCGGTGACGCCACCCTCACCCAGACCGGCCTGGTCATGGGTTCCCCCGCCTACATCGCTCCCGAACGCGCCCGCGGCCGTACCGCGGGGTCCGCGTCCGACCTGTGGTCGCTCGGCGTCACGCTGTACGCGATGACCCACGGCAGGTCGCCGTTCGAGCGCTCCGAGCCGATGGCGGCGCTGGTCGCCGTCATCTCCGAGGACCCCGACCCGCCCGAGAACGCGGGCAAGCTGGCGCCCGTGATCCGCGGGCTGCTGCACAAGGACCCCGAGCAGCGGATGGACGCCATCGAGGCCGGCGCCCTGCTCGACAACATCGTCCGGCAGGAGTCGTTCGACACCCAGCGCACGCTGGCCGTCGAGGTCCCGCCGGAGCAGTACCTGGAGGAGTACCGGGCCGCGGCGGCCACGGACGCGGGCCAGGACGGCGCCTCGCGCACCGCCCAGGACGAGGCGTACCAGGACGAGGCCTACGCGGCCACCTACGCCGACGAGACCTACGCCGACGAGACGTACGCGGAGTCCTACGCCGAGCAGGGCGCGCCTGACGATCCGGGCCGCACCCTTTACGCGCCCGACCCCTCGGCCGGCGAGACCGCCCGTTCCGCCGAGGAGGCGCCGAGCGCCATGGCGTGGCGCCCGGGCCCGCCCACCGAGCCCGCGGGACGGCCGCCGGCCGTCGGCGACCGGCCGCCCCTGGTGGGCAACCGGAACGTCGTCGTGGTCGCCGCGATCGTGGTGGTCCTGCTCGTCGCCGTCGTCGGGTTCGCCCTGGCCAACGGGGGCGAGGACAAGGAAGGCGGGACGCGGGGGAGCACCGCCCCGCCCGAAGCCAAGCGGACGGCGCCCAGTTCCGCTCCCGCCTCGCCGTCGCCGAGCGGTACGCCGGGGATCCCGGAGGGCTTCCGGCTGCACGAGGACCCGACCGGGTTCTCGATGGCCATCCCGAAGGACTGGAGCAAGGCCAAGAAGCGCAGTTCCTCCGCGTCGAGCGTGTTCTTCGAGCCGCCGAGCGGCCCCGGCTACATCCAGATCGACCAGACCGACAATCCCAACGACAGCGCGCTGGAGGACTGGGAGAAGTACGCGCCCACGGCGAGCGGCCGGTTCAGCGGCTACCGGGAGATCAAGATCGCGCCGGTGGTCGACGGCGAGCCGGTCAGCGACCCCGACGGCGAGGACGCCGCCGACTGGGAGTGGACCTACGACGGCAGCGGCGGGCGGCTGCACGCGCTCAACCGCGGCTTCGTCATGAACGACATCGGGTACGCGATCGTGCTGGTCGCGCCGGACAAGGACTGGGAGAGGACGTTCGCCGAGATGGCGCCGATCTACACGTTCTTCAAGCCCGCCGACAACTAGCTCGCCCGGGGCCGCCGCCCCTCGGTTTTCGGTCCTTGACGATAAATAGGTAAGGTCGCCACTCATGTCGGACGGGGATGGATCGGCGCACGCGCAGCGGGGGGACGGGCGCGTGCTCGCCGGGCGCTACCGGCTCGTGTCGGTGGTGGGACGGGGCGGCATGGGGACCGTCTGGCGCGCCCAAGACGAGATGCTCGACCGCGAGGTCGCGGTAAAGGAAGTGCTGCTGCGGCACGAGTTGAGCGATGCCGAGCGCGCCGACCGGCACCGCCGCACGCTGCGCGAGGCCCGGGCCTCGGCCCGGCTGAACCATCCGGGCGTGGTGACCGTACATGATGTCGTGGACGAGGACGACCGTCCGTGGATCGTGATGGAGCTGGTCCCGGCCCGGTCCGTCCAGGAGATCCTGGACGAGGACGGGCCGCTGCCGCCCGGCCGGGTGGCGGCGATCGGCCGGCAGGTCGTGGGGGCGCTGCGGGCGGCGCACGCGATCGGCATCCTGCACCGCGACGTCAAGCCGGCCAACGTGCTGCTCACCGGCGACGACCGCGCGGTGCTCACCGACTTCGGCATCGCGCAGGTCGCGGGGGACGCGACGCTGACCCAGACCGGGCTGCTGGTGGGCTCGCCCGCGTACATGTCGCCCGAGCGGGTGAAGGGCGAGCGCGCGATCCCGGCGTCCGACCTGTGGGCGCTGGGCGCCACGCTGTACGCCGCCTGCGAGGGCCGGCCGCCGCACCACCGGAGCGAGGCCATGGCCGTGCTCGCCGCCGTCATGACCCAGGAGCCCCCGCCGCCGCGCAACGCCGGCCCGCTGGGATCGGTGCTGTACGGGCTGCTGCAGCGCGACCCGGTCGACCGGCTGAGGGCCGAGCAGGCCGAGGAGATGCTGGGCCAGATCGCCGCACAGAGCGCCGCACAGGCCGTTGCACAGAGCGCCGCGCCCGCCCCGAACGGGGCCACGGCGTCCTGGCAGCAGAGCCAGGCGGCGGGCGGGCCCGCGGACCGTACGGCCGGGCTGATGCCGCCGATGCCGGACCTGCCCACCCAGGACCGCGGTGACCAGCGCGCGTCCCCCGACTGGCCCACGACGGGCACGCCGGGCACGCCGGCCAAGCGGCGCAGGATGCTGCTGCCGCTTCTGGCGGGCGCGCTCGTCGCCGCCGTCATCGTGGGCATCGCGGCGGTCGTGTACTGGCCGGAGGCCAAGTCCGCCGGCGGTGAGTTCGATGCCGTCCCGACGCCTACGGCCCCGACGGGCAGCGCACCGGCGGGAGCGGGCCGGCCGACGAAGCCGCCCGCGACGGCTCCGGGCAAGGACCTGCCGGCCTTGCCCGCGGGCTACAAGCGGGCGCGCGGCCCCGGTTTCTCGATCGGGGTACCGGACGGCTGGGTCAGGCGAGAGCAGGGCCTCAGCACGTTCTGGCGCGATCCCCGGACCGGTGCCTACGTCCAGGTGGACCGTACGGGCTGGACGGGCGACCCGTACCAGCACTGGACGCAGTGGGCGCGGGAGGTCCAGGCCAAGAACTCGCTGGCGGGCTTCCGGCGCCTCAACCAGCGCAGGACGTGGGTGGGTGCCCGGCCGGCCGCCGACATCGAGTTCACCTGGAGCAGGTTCCGCGCGATCGATCGCGGCGTCATCGCCGGCGGCCGGTCCTTCGCCGTCCTGGTGGTCGTTCCGACACCGAGGTGGAATGAATACCAGCCGACCGTGAACAATGTCCTCGACGCGTTCCAGCCGTGAGCGCGACTAGGCAGGGCCGCGCGACACGGGGGACCATCTAGCTATGGGACAGGGTCATCTGCTCGCCAACCGGTACCGGTTGGACGCGGTGGTCGGCCGTGGCGGCATGGGCACGGTCTGGCGCGCCTATGACGTGATGCTCGATCGTGAGGTCGCGGTCAAGGAGGTGGTGCTGCCGCCGGGGCTGGGTCCCGACGAGCACGAGCTGACGTACAAGCGCACCTTCCGGGAGGCGCGGGCCTCCGCGCGGCTCAACCACCCCGGCGTCGTCACCGTGCACGACGTCGTGGAGGAAGCCGACCGGCCGTGGATCGTGATGGAGCTGGTCCGCGCCCGTTCCCTGCAGGACGTGCTGGAGGAGGGCCTGCTGGAGCACCAGCGGGTCGCCGAGATCGGGCTGCAGATGCTCGCCGCCCTGCGGCACGCGCACGAGAAGGGGATCCTGCACCGCGACGTCAAGCCCAGCAACGTGCTCATCACCGACGCCGGCCGGGTCGTGCTCACCGACTTCGGCATCGCCCAGGTCGAGGGCGACGCCACGCTCACCCAGACCGGCCTGGTGATGGGCTCGCCCGCGTACATCCCGCCGGAGCGCGCGCAGGGTGAGCGGGCGGTCCCCGCCTCCGACCTGTGGGCGCTCGGGGCGACGCTGTACGCGGCGCTGGAGGGCCGGTCGCCGTACGAGCGGTCCGATGCCATGTCCTCGCTCCAGGCGGCGCTGATCGAGCCCGTACCGCCGCCGCGCAACGCCGGGCCGCTGCGGACGGTGCTGGAGGGTCTGCTCGCGCGCGAGCCCTCCAGGCGGATGACGGCCGCGCAGGCGCAGCCCATGCTCAACCATGTCGCCACGATGCCCCGGCCGATCCCGCCCATGTTCACGCGGCGTTCCGAGGACACCGTGATGGACGAGCCGCAGAGCGGCTACGAGCAGACGGTCGTGGACGAGCCCGCCGAGACCATCCTGGACGCGTCGGAGTTCGAGGAGCTCACCCGGCACGACCCGGGCCCGGGCCCGTCGGCCTCCCAGGCTCCGCCGCCCTCGTACGGGCCCAGCAGCGCCACGTTCAGGCCTGACCTGCCGCCCTCCACCGGCCACGGAACGGGCCACGGAACGGGCCAGGGAGCGGGTCAGGGGACGGGCCAGGGCGGTGCCCCCCGGGATCCGGAGGAAGTACGGACGCTGCTGGAGACCGAGTGGACGCCCCCGCCCGCACACGGCTCCCAGGCGCACGGGTCTCAGCCGCACGGGGGCAGGCCACCGCACGTGCCGCATACTCCGCCTCCGTGGGAGCAGCCCCAGCAGTTCCAGCAGTGGCAGCAGCCCCAGGGGCCCGGTCCCGTGTCCGGGCCGGGACCGGGGCCGGGGCCGGGGCCCGGAGGCCATCGCGAACGGGAGCGCCGCAAGACCATCGTGATCGTCACGATCGCGGTGATCCTGGTGGTGGCGGCCGTGCTGGGCGGTGCGCTGATCCTGCGCACCAAGCTCAACTCCGGCGCGAGCGGGACCTCGGGCGGGACCTCGGACGGAAGCGGAGTCAGGGTCGAGGTCGGCTACAGGGACTGAGAGCCGGCCACCGGGACGGGGGGTCGGCTAGGGCTTGTCTCAAAGTGGCCTCAGCCACCGCGCGAGCGCGTTACCTGGCCGGTGAGGCGAAGCCGGAGGCGAGCCTCACCGGCCAGATCGCGAAGCGATGCCGCGCTCGCACAAGAACCGGTCAGGTACGAGCCGCCAGGCGAGTACCTGGGCCGGGTCTTTAGAAACACAGCCGCCAGGCGAGTACCTGGGCCGGGTCTTAAAACAGGTCAGCTGCCGGCGATGAGGGCGTTGAGGGCCAGCCGCATGTCGGCGACATGGGCGTCCAGCTCGTCCAGCGTGCCGGCCGCCTGGCCCGCGCCGCCCCGCAGCCGGGCGACATCGTCCTCGACCAGCGTCATCCGGTCGTCCAGCGACTTGAGGATCTGCTCGCCGCCGGCCGCGCCGGCGTCGTCGTCCAGTGCCTGCCGCAGCAGCGCCGCCTGCCGGCGCAGCTGCAGCGTGCGGCGGTGCAGCTCGACGAAGATCGAGACCTTGGCCCGCAGCAGCCAGGGATCGAACGGCTTGGTCAGGTAGTCGACCGCGCCCGCCGCGTAGCCCTGGTAGGCCTGCTCGCCGGCCTCGCCCGCCGCGGTGAGGAAGATGATCGGGATGTCCCGGGTCCGCGGCCGGCTCTTGATGTGCCCGGCGGTCTCCAGGCCGTCCATGTCGGGCATCACGACATCGAGCAGGATCAGCGCGAACTCGTCGTTCAGCAGCTCCTTGAGCGCCGCCCGGCCGGAGGCGACGGTGACCACCTCGACCGGGAGCGCGTCGAGGACGGCCATGAGCGCGATGAGGTTCTCCTCGCGATCGTCCACGGCCAGGATCTTCGTGGCGTGCGGCAACGGCTCCTCCGCGCATCGGTCAGGGGCCTGTCCTGCGCCCAACCCTGTCATGCCCGTGCCGGTACCGACAGGCCGTCGGCACCGGAACGGCAGGGAGCCAGCATAGAGTGCCGTTCTCAGGACAGCCATCCGGGCTTGACCAGGCCCGACTCGTAGGCGATCACGACCAGCTGGGCGCGGTCGCGGGCACCGAGCTTGACCATCGTCCGGCTCACATGGGTCTTGGCGGTCGCCGGGCTCACCACCAGCCGGGCGGCGATCTCGTCGTTGGTCAGCCCCTCGCCGACCAGGGTCATCACCTCGCGCTCGCGCTCGGTGAGGGCGTTGAGCCGGGGCGCGGGGGCGGGCTGCTTGGCCCGGGTGGCGAACTCGGCGATCAGCCGCCGGGTCACGCTGGGCGACAGCAGCGCGTCGCCGGCCGCCACCGCCCGGACGGCATGGATCAGCTCGACCGGCTCGGTGTCCTTGACCAGGAAGCCGCCGGCTCCGCCGCGCAGCGCCTCGAACACGTACTCGTCCAGCTCGAACGTGGTGAGGATGACGATCCGTACCCCGTCGAGCCGCTCGTCCGAGGCGATCCTGCGGGTGGCCTCCAGCCCGTCGAGGCCGGGCATCCGGATGTCCATCAGGATCACGTCCGGGCGCAGCCGGCGGGCCTGCGCCACGGCCTCCTCGCCGTCGCCCGCCTCGCCGACCACCTCGATGTCGGCCTGGGCGTCCAGCAGCGCCCGGAACCCGGCGCGGACGAGGATCTGGTCGTCGGCCAGCAGGACCTTGATCACTTGGTGTCTCCCTCGGCTGCGGCCCGTGTTTCGGCTGACGGGGCGTCGGCGGCCCGTGTTTCGGAGGACGGCGCGTCGACGGGCAGGGTGGCGCTCACCCGGAACCCGCCGCCGGGGCGCGGGCCGGCCTGGAAGTCGCCGCCGAGGGCGGCGGCGCGCTCGCGCATGCCGTTGATACCGCTGCCTCCGGGATGGTCGTCCAGCAGGGACACGCCCTGGCCGTCGTCGTCGACCTGTACGGCGACCTCCCGCTCACGGTAGGCGATCCGGACCCGGGCCGTCACCGGTCCGGGCCCGGCGTACCTGGTCACGTTGGTCAGCGACTCCTGGACGATGCGGAACGCGGCCAGATCGGTCCCGGCCGGAAGCGGCCGCCGGTCGCCGGTGATCTCGGCCTCCACCCGCAGGCCCGCCGACCGGGCCCGGCCGAGCAGCTCCTCCAGCCGGTCCAGCCCGGCGGTCGGGGAGCGCGGCGCGGTCTCGCCCTGCGAGCGCAGCACGCCGATCACCGACCGCATCTCGGTGAGCGCCTCCTTGCTGGCCTCCTTGATCGCGGCCAGCGCGGTCCTGGCCTGCTGCGGATCGTCGTCGATCAGATGCAGCGCCACGCCCGCCTGCACGTTGATCATCGAGATGTTGTGCGCCAGCACGTCGTGCAGCTCGCGGGCCATCCGCAGCCGTTCCTCGCTGGCCTGGCGGCGTTCCTCCTCGGCCCGGGTACGGGCGGAGGCGGCGGCCCGCTGGGCGCGCATCCGGATCAGCTCCCCGCTGATCAGCGCGACCAGGGCCCAGCCGAGCGCGAACGCCGTCCCGCCCAGGCTGGGCTCCTCCACCGGGAAGGCCGTCCCGGCCCGGCCGCGCTCCTCGAACGGCACGCCGATCACGGCGGTCAGCGCGAGGTAGCCGCCCAGCGCGGCGAAGCTGCCCGCCCAGGTCACCAGCCGGTGGCCCGCGACCACGGCGCTCAGCAGCGCGACGGCGACCGACAGCACCCCGGGCCCGTACGTGTAGGCGCGCAGCAGGTAGAGGCCGGTGACGGCGCCGACCGTCACCAGCGTGAAGACCGGATTCCGGCGGCGCAGCAGGAGCAGGGCCGGGCCGGCGAGCAGCAGCGCGAACCCGAGCGGGTCGAGCGGTGTACTGGTGTACTCCGGCTCGCCCCATCCGCCGTGCGGGTCGCCCCACGGCTTCGAGCCGTCCGGCTGCCCGCTGCGGCTCTCCCCGCTCTGCGCGCCCATCGACCCGACGACCTGGAAGAACGCCAGGAACAGCGGGACGATCCAGACCGGCCATGTGCCGGGCAGCGGCAGGTGGGATCGCACCTGGGCGCTCGGCGGGGAACTGCTCATGTGAGCAAGCTAGATGATCGGTACAGGTCCCGGCGTCGCCCAGGGGGCGTCAACGGCCGTACTCCCTCAGCCGTACGGGCGATCTTCGAGAGCCGCCGTCCGGGGGATGCCCGGAACGCGCCCTTCCGGCCAGGCTGAAGCCATGATCGAAAACGTCGTCGCGGGGGCCGCGGCATGAGGTCCGCCGACCCGCTCGCCCTGGCCGGGCCGGCGATCCGGTACGGCTCGGGAGTGTGGACGCTCGTCCTGTGGGCCGGCCTGTTCCGCGACGCGTACATCACCGGGACGCTCGGCGGCCGCGGCCTGCTGCTCGGCGGCCTTCTGCTGCTGGGCGCCGACATGCTGGTACGGACCGCCCGGATCTTCCTGCCGCCGCTGCTCTACGGGCTGCTGGAGAGGCGGCCGGGCCTGCGGGCCCGGGTGATCCGGTGCTTCTACGCGATCCAGCGGACGGGCAGGCGCTCGAAGCCCTGGCGGACGGTCGAGCGGAGCCGTACGGGATCGCCCGCCGAGGCCAGCCGGCCGGGCCGTTCCAGCACGGCGGTGACCAGTGCGCGCAGGTGGAGCCGGGCCAGCATGGCGCCCAGGCAGGCGTGCGTCCCGTACCCGAGGGCCAGCTGCGGGCGGGCTCCCGCACCCACCCTGAACCGGTCCGGAACGAAGCGTTCGGGCTCGGGGAACACCGTGTCGTCATGGTCGGCGGCGGTGAGCCACAGCGAGACCCGCTCCCCGGCGAGCAGCGGGACCCCGCCCATGATCGTGGGCCGCAGGACGGTCCGGCGCACGCACATGACCGGTGTCCACCAGCGCAGCATCTCCTCGACGGCGCTGTCGACGAGGTCGTCGTCGGCGCGCGATGCCCGCAGCCGGGCGTACTGCTCCGGATCGCGCAGCAGCGCGTACAGGCCCCCGGCCAGGGTGTTGCGGAGCGTCCCGGGCAGCTCGGCGGCCACCTCGGCGGCGAAGTCGGCGGGGTCGGCGGTGATCCGGGCCAGCAGGGCGCCGGCGGGCGGCTCCATATCGATCATGCCGGTGGCAGGCCCGGTGGCAGGCCCGGCCGGCGGTCCGGCCGTGGGGCCCGGCGTGCCGTGCGGAGCGGTGCCGGATTCGGCGGCGAACAGCTCCGGGTGGGCGAGGGCGTGCCGGACGTCGGCGTACCGCAGCACCGCCCACGACCCCGGCCCGCCGGCGATCCGCTCGTCGAGCCACACGACGGGCGTCCTGGCGCGCAGGCGCTCCAGCCGGTCGTACGGTACGCCGCGCGCGTAGGTGTCAGGGCAGGCCAGGGCGTCCGCGTCCGAGACGGGGTGGGTGCCTCGCCGTCGAGGCATGAACGCGTCCTCTCGTCTCCGGGACCGGTCTTCGGGAGCGGGGTCAGCCCGCGAGCCACTCCCCGGTCTCGACGCTGACCAGCCCGTGCCGCGCCGCCTCGATGACCGCCTCCCGCTGCGAGTGCACGCCGAGCTTGCTCAGCACGCTCTGGACATGGCTGCGGGCGGTGCTGCGGGTGACCCCCATGGCCTTGGCCAGGGCCTGGGTGGACTCGCCGCGGGCCAGCCGGGTCAGCACCTCGCGCTCGCGCGGGGTGAGGAACCGCGCGTAGTCCTGGGCCTGGCTGCGCGGCCGGTCGGCGGCCCCGCCGCGCCGGGTGGCCTGATCGACGACGATCTCGCCGGCCGCGACCCGGCGCAGCACCGCCAGGATGTCGCCGGCCTGCTGGCCCTTGTGCGCGAAACCGCGCACGCCCGCCGCCAGCCCCGCGTCCAGGACGCGCTGCTCCAGGAAGCCGGTCAGCACCACGAACCGGGTGGCCGGGGCCGCGGCGCGCAGCCGCTGCATCCAGTCCAGCGAGGTGCCCGTGGGGAACCGCAGATCGATCAGGCACACGTCGGCCTGCCGGACGCGCAGCAGCGGCAGCACGTCCTCGGGGGAGTACGCCACTCCCGCGACGGTATGCCCCGCGTCGGCCAGCACCAGCGACAGCGAGTCGGCGAACACCGCGTGGTCGTCGCAGATGATGACCCTCATGGATGCGGCCGCCAGTCGTCGGCGCACGCGGCCCCGGCCGGGACGGCGTCGGCGGGCGGCGCCGACGGCAGCAGGACGCGGACCCGGGCACCGCCCATCTCGCAGGTACGGATCTCCAGCCCGCCGCCGTACTCGGAGATCAGGTCGTGCACGATGCCGAGCCCGAGCGAGGCCAGCCCGCCCTTGCCCGCGCCGAAGCCGGGACCGTCGTCGTCGACCTGGACGGCGACCCAGCCCTGGTCGGCCGTGACGCGCACGTCCACCCGGCCTGCCGCGACCCGGCAGGCGTTGTCGAGGATGTTGCGCAGCGCCCGCCACAGCGCCACCGGGTCCATGTGGGCCCAGGCCTCGTCCCCGGTGAAGCCGACCTCGTGCGGGGTGGCCAGCCGCATGCCGGTGACCACCTCGGCGGCGAGGTCGTCCACGCGGATGCGCTCGGGGGCGGGCAGCGGCCGCGTCCCGTCGTCGCCGTCGTCCGCGTCGAGCCGGTTGAGCAGGTGGTCGAGCCAGCGGGTCTCGCCGAGCAGCTGCTCGACGCGCTCGCGGCTGCCGGCGCCGATGTCGTCGGCGACCGCGACCGCCGAGGCGAGCATGATGATCGTGCCGAGCTCATGCCGGATGTCATGGCGCAGCCGCCGCCGCCACAGGCCGGGATCGTCCGGCCGGGGCCGGTGCGGTCCGGCGGGTTCGCCGCCGGGCGCCGTGACATGGTCGGGCACGTCCACCGGAGATGACCGAGACTGCCCGTTGTTCATCGAAGGACCCCCGTCCGGTAAATACCAGCACCGTGACGACGGTCACCCGCGAGCGTTCCGATGTCCAGACAATTGACCGCAACCGACCGGTCAATGACCGGAAGTGGACATGCTTTTGCGCAGGGTAAACCGAGGTGTTTCCGCGTACGTCTAGAACGGTGTCCCTAAGGGGATTGTGTTCGGCCTCCGGGGCATTTCTTTCATACCTACGGCGTAGCCGTCTTGCGCATTCCGGCGGGTGTGATCGAGGGGTGCCGGCGAGAGGGTGACAGCATGCCCACGGTCACTTTTCTCGGACATGCGGGGATGGCGGTGCGCGCGCGGGCGTTCCGCCTGCTCGCGGATCCCTGGCTCGCCTCGGCGGGGGCCTTCCTCGGGGCCTGGCACCAGTACCCGAGAAACGATCATCTCGATGCCGGCGCGCTGGCCGACGCCGACTGGGTCGCCGTGTCGCACGAGCACCTCGATCATTTCGACCCCTGGTTCATCGAACGGCTCTCCGCGCGGACCCGTATCCTCATTCCGCGCTATCCGGGACCCGCGTTCAGAGAACGGATGGCGCTGGCCGCCGGTTCCCGCCAGGTAATCGAGGTGCCGGCCTGGGAGAAATTCCCACTGGACAATCGCGGCTCCTGGCTCACCGTCATTCCGGAACTCTCGCCGATGTGCCATGACGCGGCATTTCTCGTGGTGGCGGACGGCCGCGCGATCCTGCACGGCAACGACGCCAGGCTCACCGCCGCGCAGGCCCGCCGGGCCAAGCATCTGGCCGGCGGCCGGCTCGACCTGATGGCGCTGCAGACCTCGGGCGCCTCCTGGCATCCGATCTGCTACGAGTATCCGGCCGAGGAGATGGCCCGGATCTCGATGGAGAAGCGGATCTCCAAGCTGCGCGCCGCCCACCGCCTGGTCCGGCAGGCGGCGCCGGAACTGGCCATCCCGTTCGCCGGCCCGCCCTGCTTCCTGGACGAGGAGGTCGGGCATCTCAACTGGGTCCTGGACCAGGACGGCGGCGCGTTCTGCGACCCCGACGTCTCGGTCCGCTGGCTGAGCGAGCACCTGCCCGGCCAGCGCTGGGACTCGTTCAGGCCGGGGGACACGCTCGACCTGGACACCGGCGGCGTGGTCCGCGACCCGGTCTCGGCGGAGTTCCGGTACGACGACGACTTCCGCGACGGCTACCTGCGGCGGTACGCGGCGGACCGGGCCGCGGCCATCGAGGGCGTGCTGGCGGACTTCCCGCATCCCGGGCCGGGGCTGTTCGACCGCTTCGCCGCCCACTTCCACCATCTCGGCGGGCTCAGCGGCTACTTTCTCGACAAGATCGACATGATCGTCCGCTTCGATGTCACCGGCCCGGGCGGCGGGGTCTTCGACGTCGGGTTCTCGCCCGGCGGGATCACGGTGGACCGGTCCCGGCCGGAGGTCCGCCCGCACTACCGGATCACCACGGCGGGCCGCTGGGTACAGGGCGTGCTGGACGGCCGGGTCGCCTGGGAGGACCTGCTCATCTCGTTCCGGCTCAGCCTCTACCGCGACCCCGACGTCTACAACGACCACCTCGTCGGCCTGCTCAAGCACGCCAACGCCCCCGCGCTGCGGGCGGTCGAGGCGTACGAGACGGGCCGCGACGAGTCCGAGCGGATCATCGTCGAGTCGGGCGGCCACACCTACGACATCCCGCGCTACTGCCCGCACGCGGGCGAGGACCTGGCCGTCGGCGCGGTCGTCGACGGCGGCCTGGTGCACTGCCTGGCCCACAACTTCGCGTTCGACCTGGCCACCGGCGACTGCGTGAACGCCCGCTGCGTCAACCTGGGCAGCCGCCAGATCTCGTGAAAATTCCCGGATACAGAGGGTTATTCCGCCCCTACGTATATGCCGGTCATGCTACGTTTCTCAAGGTCATGCGGGGGTTGTGAAGGGGTTCGGGGAGTGCTGGGTAACAAGAGAATAGGCCTGCTGGCCGCTGGTTTCGTGCTGCTCATCGTGGCCATGGAGGTGCTCGCACTCCAGATCGGCTCGCTGCCGCTGGACATGCCGAACGCGCCGGCCCTGGCGGAGAACCCCGCCAAGCCCTGACATCCCGTACCGAGGACCCCGTCTCGGCGGGTCCTCCCTGGTATGCGGCTCCTATCTGGTGTTACGTGCCTTCATGATCGACTGAAGGTCCGGATGGCTTCCGCCGGACGCGTCCGCGAGGGTCGGGCAGGCCCACTGCTCCTGGTGTCCCCAGGAGTAGGCGATGTCCATCGGGGGACGCGGGACGAGCCGGTCCCACCGGTGCAGGATCTGGCGCAGCTGCGTCTCGGTGGGCAGCCAGTACTGCCGGTCGCCCTTGGAGCAGCCCTGCCCGAACGTCTGGAACACCGGGACCACCACGCGCCGCGGGATGCCGGCGTCGTCGGCCATCCGGATCATCCGGTCGATCGCGCCGATGTCGCAGCGCGACCGGACCCGGGCCGAGCCCTTGCAGGGGTACGGATCGAGCCCGACCAGGTCCACGTTCACCTTGTCCGGCGTGACCGGCTTCATCGGCCAGTCGGTCAGCGAGATGAACGAGATCTGCCCGGGAGCCTCCCGTTCGATGAGGTCGGCGCGGCGGCGGATCTCCCCGGCGATCCGCGGGCACTCGCGCGGGTTGGGCTCGTCGGACAGGTACCAGCCGTACACCTTGGGGTGGCGCGCGAGCCGCCGTACGGCCTCGGTCAGCGCCTCGTACGACAGCTCGAAGTCGCCGCAGGTGAAGTTGCCGACCCAGAGCATGGCGCGCATGCCGTCCGGGACCCCGTCGACCGAGGCGGCGTCGGGCTTGACGTCCACCAGGTCGTAGCCGAGCTCCCGCAGCCGCGGGTAGTCGGACGGCTCGGTGTTGAGGGCGATGTTCAGCGTCCTGGCGGGCTCGGCGGCGGGCGTTCCCGGGCTGGCCGGGGGACCGGTGTACGGCTCGTACCCGGAGCCGCCGCGCATCACATAGAAGAGGAGGCCCGCGACCAGGAGCGCGACGGCCGCCACGGCGGCCGGGATCTTCGCCCGCATGTCCAACGCTCGCATGCTGTCTCCCCGAACGGTTCGTCAGGCGGCGGAGCCGGGCTCCTCGGCGGCCGGCGGAGGGACGGGCGCGGCCCTGGCCGGGGCCGCGGGCTCGGCGGGCGGGATCTCCATCGGCGGGATCGTGAAGCCGAGGATGTGCCGGACCGTGTCCCACAGCGCCCGGACGGTGGCGCCCATGGACGGATCGCGCAGGTACACCGAGTCCACCGCGACCCGGGCGGGCACGATCCGCTCGATGTAGTTGACGAGGTCGACCTCCTCGCCGGGCGGCAGCACGTCGAAGTCGCGTAGCCGGACCTCGGAGACGCCGGTGAGCCCCGGCCGGTGGTCGAAGATCCAGCGGCAGCCCGGGGCGTAGTGCACGGCCAGGTCGTAGGTCTCCGGTCGCGGCCCGACCAGCGTCATCTGGCCGCGCAGCACGTTCACCAGCTGCGGCAGCTCGTCCAGCGACCACTCGCGCAGCAGCTTGCCGATCCGGGTCAGCCGGGGATCGCAACCGGCGGTGACGGTCAGCCCGCCGACGCCCTGCCGCATCGTCCGGAACTTGTACATCGTGAACGGCCGCCCGCCCTGCCCGACCCGCGTCTGCCGGAAGACCCCCGGACCCGGGCTGGACGCGCGGACGAGCGCGTACAGCAGCAGCAGCGGGACGCACAGCAGGACCAGCCCGGCGGCCGCACCGGCGATGTCCAGGACGCGCCGCGCGGTGGACGGGGGGACGCCGTCGGACGGATCGACCGGGCGCGTCTCCAGCCCGTGCCCCGGTTCGCCCTCGTGTCCCGGATCCCTCTCGCGCCCCGGTTCCTTCTCGCGCTCGGGCATCGCGGTCACCCCTTCCTCTCGACGTGGCGGAACCACGCCAGCAGCGCGACGGTGGTCGCGACGAAGGACACCGACGTGGCGATGGCGGCGCCCGCCGCCTCGTACCGGGGGATCAGGTACACGCCGCTGACCACCACGACGACCAGCCCGATCGCCTGGCCCGCCGAGGCGGCGCCGGGCCGGCCGACGCCGTACAGGAAGGCCATGATCAGGCCGGTGACACCGAACGTCACGACCCCGGCCAGCCGGATGTAGGTGGGCACCACCGCGTCGTCGAAGACCTCGCCGAACACCCAGGGCAGCGCCGTTCCGGCGATCAGCGCGAGCGGCAGCGCGGTGAGCACCGAGACCCCCAGCGCGGGCAGGATGAGCCGCTTCGTACGGCGGGTGGCCTCGGCCCGGTCGTCGCGGGCGAAGTCGGGATACAGCACGTAGTTGAGCGCCAGCCCGGGCAGCTGCACCAGCTCGGCGAACTTGCTGGCCACCGTGTAGACGCCCAGCACCTTCGGCCCCGCCAGCGCGCCGAGCAGCGCCATGTCGAAGCGCAGCTGGAGCAGGTCGATGAGCTGGCCGAAGTAGCCGCGCAGGCCGTACCCGGCGATGGTACGGCCGAGCTTGAGGTCGGGCCGTCCCCAGCCGGCGAAGAACCCGCGCCGCGCGAGCCGGACCACGATCCAGGCGGCCGCCGCCACGTCCGCCAGCACCAGCCCGGTGATCAGCGCGCCCGGCCCGTACCAGCCGATCAGGATCACCAGGTAGATCGGCAGGAACACGAACTCCTCGACGGCGATCGCCAGGCTCGCGCCACGGATGTCGTCGGTGCCCTGGAGCAGCCCCTTGCCGACCGACACGAACCCCTGCGTGAACGTCGGCACGGCCGCCACCAGCGCCACCCAGTACCCGAACGACTGGAAGAACGCCAGGTAGATCAGCGGGCTGAGGGCCAGCCAGCCCAGCGCCCCCGTCAGCGCGCCCCCGGCCGTCAGCCACGCCAGCGTCGGCCGTACGCGCGACTGGTCATGGGCCTTGCCCGCCCCGTCGTGACCGGCCAGGAAGTACGGCGCGGCGGCGGGCAGCCCGGCGTTGGACAGGTGGCAGACCAGGCCGGGCAGGATCCGTACCAGCGTGAACGCGCCGACCAGGGCCGGACCGCCGATCCGCGCCACCATGATCGTCGCGATCCCCAGCGAGGCCAGCGCGCCGACCCGCCCCGCCATGTTCCCGGCCATCAAAGCGACGATCTTCCCGGTGATCGTCCGGGCAGGGGGCTCTGTTCCCCGGTCGCCTCCGGGGCGCCTTTGGCGCCGCGTGCCTGCCCCGACCAACCGACCCCGCCGACCTCCTCGGCCCTCCTCGCTCCGGTCGCTCGTTCCTCGCTCCCTGCGCTCGTCAGTCCAGGCGACGCCGCGCCCCTCCGGCTCCCTCACAGGGCCCTCCCCTCGCGGCGGCCGAAGAGGTGGAGGGCGGCGATGAGGCCGAAGAACGCCCAGCCGTGCCGGTAGTGCAGGGTCTCGTAGAACAGCCCGGACACCAGGAAGACCAGGACGAGCGCGCCGAACAGCTCCGGGCGCGGCACGACCGCCGCGTACGAGGGGATCAGCGCGTCCCGGCGGCCGATCCGCAGGCAGTAGAGCAGCACCACGAAGATCAGGCAGACCAGCGCGATCCCGCCGAGGAAGCCGCGCTCCAGGACGGCCGCGATGTAGTCGTTGTGCGCCTCGCGGACGTAGGTCTCCTGGTTCTGCAGCATCGCGGCCTCGGTGTGGCCCGCGCCGATGCCCCAGGGATGGGTCTGCTCCTCCATCATCCGGACCGTGGTCGCGAACACCGTGCTGCGCGAGCTGGTGCTCTCCCCGGTCGTCCGGCCGATCGAGTCGCGCAGGATGGGGGAGGCGGCGCTGGCGCGGTCGAGCAGCGGCTGGACGTCGATCTGGGACAGGGCCGCGACCCCGCCGCCGCCGACGAACACCGCCAGCGAGACGACCGCGACGGCGTGGTGGGCCTTGCCCTCACGGAACAGCCGGAAGACGTACCCCGCCACGATCGCGAGGCCGAGCGCGAGCGCGCCGCCGTTGGAACCGGTCAGGATCTCGGCGAGCAGCAGGGTCGCGCAGACCGCCCAGCGCCGCCACGCCTTCTCCGGGTAGCGGGCGGCACGGGAGATGAAGTAGACGCAGATGAACCAGTTGGACGCGTAGTTGGCGTCGCCGAAGGTGAACATCGCCCGCTCGCCGTCGATCTGCTTGCCCGACAGCGCGTCGTTCCCGATCACGAACCCGAAGATCATGACGAGGGCGTAGAACGTCCCGATCAGGACCCAGGACCGGATCGCCAGCCGCAGGAACCGCACGTCCCTGGCCAGGTTGACGACGCAGACGCCCCACAGCAGCACGAAGATGTCCTTGACCAGGGTGAGCGCGCCGACGTCGTTCACGACCGCCGCGATCCCGCCGGCGATGATGGTCAGCAGCGTCGGGATGAGGAACGGCCACCGCACCGGATGCCTGTGCGTGGCCGCCCACAGCAGCACCGTGATGGTCAGGACCACGAGCGCGAGGTCGGGCAGCCCGGTGTTGCCGGGTCCCGGCGGCAGCCCGAACGGCATCAGCATCGGCAGCGAGGCGATGCTCCCGACCAGGACCAGGCCCACCAGCGGCCACCGGCGCCGCGGTTCAGGCGTCGACGGCCCGTCCCCCGGCGCGGGGGCGTCGAGCCTGGGGAGGGCGCGCTCGGTGGTCGTCGTCATGGCCTGTGCTCTCCGATCACGCCTGGTAGGGCCGCTGGGAGGTGCCCCGGTACGTGTCGTCGAGGACCGATCCCAGGTACTCGGGGGAGAACCAGCCGCCCACCCGTTCCCGGGCGCGCTCGGCCATCCGGGCGGCCGCGACCGGGTCGTCCAGCAGGTGCGCGATGGCGCCGGCGAGGCGTTCGGGATCCTGCGGCGGTACGAGCAGGCCCGTCTCCCCGGACAGCACCAGGTCCTGGTTGGACGGGACGGCGGTCGCGACCAGCGGGATTCCGGCGCCGATGGCCTCGACCAGCACGCACGGCAGGCCCTCCCACCGGCTCGCCATCGCCATCAGGTCGAACGCGGGCAGCACGTCGGCGACGTCGTCGCGGTGGCCGAGCCAGCGCATCCGGTCCTGGATGCCGAGCCTGGCCGTCAGCTTCTCCAGCTCCCCGGCCATCGCGCCGCCGCCGACCCACAGCCCGAACACGTCCTCCGGCAGCCGGGCCAGCGCCTTCGCGAAGATCTCCGGGCCCTTCTGGAACGTGAGCCGCCCGATCGAGCCGACCACCTTCACCCCGAGCGGCAGGTCGAG
This sequence comes from Actinomadura sp. 9N407, assembly GCF_044326315.1. Classification (NCBI taxonomy): domain Bacteria; kingdom Bacillati; phylum Actinomycetota; class Actinomycetes; order Streptosporangiales; family Thermomonosporaceae; genus Actinomadura; species Actinomadura sp. 9N407. Next base: position 148,712 of record NZ_JBIRAW010000017.1, read on the forward strand.
CCGCCGCCGGGCCTGGGCGCGCGAGCCGGGCGCGGCGGCGTAGGCGTCCACGTCCACGGCGGGCCATGACAGCCGGATCCGTTCCGGCGTGGCCAGGCCCAGGCGCAGCGCGGTGGTGACGGTCTCCGACCCGATCGCCAGGAACGCGTCGGTGTGCTTGGCGGCGACCCGTTCCAGCCGGATGTAGGCGTACCGCCGCGGCCATGACTGGAACTCGTTGAACGGGAAGCCGTGCCAGGTGTGCACGATGCGCGGCACTCCGGCGCGCGCCGCCGCGATGCGGCCGATCACCCCGCCCTTGGCGCTGTGCGTGTGGACGACGTCGTACCGTCCCTCGGCCAGCACCCGGGTCAGCGTGCGCAGCGCGGCCCGGTCGTCGCGCGGCGAGATCTGCGGGACGAGCGGCCCGACCTGGACGATCTCCATCCCGGCCTTGTACGCCTGCGGCGTCAGGTCTCCGGCGGCGGCGTTGGCGACCGCGTCATCCCCGTACAGGACCTCCTTGACAGGGGAGTCGCCGGCCGTCCGGCTGTCCATGCCGACGCCACCGGTGACGATCGCGCGCTCGTACCCGGACGGGTCCAGCGCCAGCGCGCCGTTCAGCGCTACCTGGCCGGCCCCGCCGTTGAACCGGGTGATCACCGTGGCCACCCTGAGCTTGCGGTCTGTCCTCACGAGCACCTCACTCACACGAGCCCTTCACGCACGACACGGGACTCACAACACGGGCTCACAACACGGGCGGATCGGAGCGGGAGGCCTCGCACGGCGAGGTCGCCTCGCCGCAGGGACGCGGCCGCCGTACGGGGCGGTACTCGGGCATCAGCCGGCGCAGCACCAGCCGCACCTCGTCGGCGTCGCCGCGCCCGGCGGCGCCGGCCAGCGCGTCCAGCAGCCGCGGCAGCCCGGCGGGCGGCGGCGCGGGCCTGGTGCCCCAGATCATGGGATGGGCGGTACGGAGCCGGCGCTCGGAGTCGGCGAAGGTCTTCTCGGCGAGCTTCTCGCCCGGCCCGAGCCCGCTGAACCGGATCGTCACCTCCGGCAGCCGCAGCTGCTCGGCGTACCGGTGCACCAGCTCGACCACCGGGACCGGGCTGCCCATGTCCAGCACGAACGTCTCGGCCTCCTCCGACAGCGCCGCCACCTCCAGCAGCAGCCCGGCCGCCTCCGCCACCGTCATGAAGTGCCGCGCCACCTCCGGATGGGTGACGATGACGGCCTCGCCCGAGGAGATCCGGCCGGCCAGCGTCGCCAGCGGCGGCCCGTCCGCGCCGATGACGCTGCCGATCCGTACGGCCGCGAAGCGGGTCGGGCCCGGGGTGGCGGTCTGCGGCAGCAGCTCGCCGAGCCGCATCGTCGCGCCGAACACCGAGGTCGGGTCGGCGGCCGTGTCCGACGACACCAGCACGAGCCGTTCCACGCCGTGGTGGACGGCCGCGTCCACGAGATGCCGGGTCCCGAACACGTTGGCGGCCACGCCCGCGCACGGATCCCGCTCGACCTTGGCCAGCTCGTTCTGGCCCGCCGTGTGGAAGACCAGCGCGGGCCGCGCCTCGCGGAGGATCCCGTCGATCCGGTCACGGTCGCGGACGTCGGCCTCCGCCGGTGTCACCCTCTCCGCGCCGAGTCGTCCGGCCAGCTCGCGTGCCAGCCCGTCCAGTCGCGGGGCGTCCCGGTCCACCAGGCACAGCGCGTCCGGATCGAGCCGCGCGACCCGGCGGCACAGCGCGGAGCCGATCGTCCCGCAGGCCCCGGTGACCAGCACCCGCCGGCCGCCGATCAGGCGCCGGCCGCGCAGCCCGGCCACCACGACCTCGTCCCGGCCCATGAGCACCGCCATCGGGCCGGCCTCGCGCGCCGGGGGCGGTACGGGACGGCGGAGCCACGGCAGCCGGCGCGCGGTCATCCCCGCGCCCGCAACGCCCCGGTGAACGCGCTGATCACTCTTTCCAGGCCGTCGTCCGACAGGCCCGGATACAGCGGAAGCGACAGCAGCTCCTCGGCGACGAGATCCGTCACGGGGACGGTCGCGCACTCCTCCGCGCCGAGGATCTCCTGGTACGCGGTCATGTGGTTGGCCGGGATGAAGTGGACCGACGTCGCCACGCCCGCCGACTCCAGCTCGGCGATGATCGCGTCCCGGTCTGGCACCCGTACCTGGTAGAGGTGCCAGGCGTGCTGGATCCCGGCCAGCTCCCGCTGCGGTACGACCAGTCCGGGCAGGCCGAGCAGGGCCTCGTCGTACCGCGCGACCAGCTCGGCCCGGCGCCGCTGCCACTCGGGCAGCGCGGTCAGCTGGGCCCGCCCGATCGATGCCTGGATGTCGGTCATGTTGGCCTTGAGGCCGATCGTCTTGACGTCGTACCGCCAGCTGCCGCCGGGCAGGTAGCGCCGCCACGAGTCCTTGCTCATCCCGTGCAGCCGCGTCGCCCGGATCCGGTCGGCGAACTCCTGGTCGCTGGACGCGACGGCCCCGCCCTCACCGATCGGCATGTTCTTGGTGGCGTAGAAGCTGAAGCAGGCGGCATAGGAAGAGGAGCCGACCGGGGCACCGCCCCGTGCCGCACCCGGACCGTGCGCCGCGTCCTCGATCACCCGCGTACGGTCCAGCCCCGCGGCCTCGGTCAGTGCGGCGACGTCGACCGGGTAGCCGCCCTGGTTCTGGACGATCATCGCGGCCGGCCGTGAACGGGCCGCCGCGGCCGCGACCGTGGCGGCACTCGGGACCAGTGTCGCCGCGTCGATGTCGACCAGCACCGGGCGGTGCCCGGCGTGCAGGATCGCGTTGATCGCGCCGCAGAACGTCAGGCTCGGGGTCAGCACCGCCGAACCCGGCGGCAGGTCCATCGCGCGCAGGCACAGCTCCAGCGCGGCCGTACAGGAGGCGACCGCGACGACGTGCGCGGCGCCCAGATGGTCGGCGAAGTCCTGCTCGAACGCGGCGGTCTGCGGCCCGGTGGTCACCCATCCGGAGTCGAGCACCTTCACCACCGCGTCCGGTACCTCGCCGGCGAACGACGGCACGGTGAACGGGACGGTGGACTGCTGCTCGGAACCCATGGCTACCCCTTGATCTTTCGCGTGGTGGCGGCGACCCCGAGCAGCGGCCAGCCGGAGGCGGTGACCAGGTCGCGGACCGACTCCAGGCCCGAGACGCGGGTCACCGGCCCGGCCACCGCGACCACGCCGACCACGTCGTCGGCGCCCGGGTCGATGTCCTCGAAGGCGTGCACATGGCACACCGAACGGGTGAGCACCGGCTGCGTGACCTCACTGGGAGAGGTGACCTCGCCGGACTTCTTGGGGATGACGGCGGTCCCGGCACTGCGCGCCCCGGCCCGTACGACCGAGGTGTCGGACCCCGCGTCCTCGCCGCCGCCGTTCGTGCCGCCGTCCTCGCCCGGCTCGGCGGGGCCGTTCCCGTTGGACGACGCCTTGCCCGGACGGGCGTTGACGACCTTGGTGTCGTCCCCGTACACGGCCGCCGCGACCCGGGAGACCAGCTCGGGCGGCAGCGGCCCGCCCGCCCCGACCAGCGCCACCTTGCCGACCTGCTCGCGCCGTGCGGCCAGCCGGATCCGGCGGCCGAGGTCGGCGAGTTCGGCGTCGCCGCGATCGGCCCAGCCCAGCAGCGGCACGCCCAGCCGCCGCGACACCCGCGACTGGCCGGGCACGGTCGGCCGGAACATCTCGATCACGACCGCGATCAGGATCCCGGCCACCAGCCCGACCAGCCCCGCCACCGCCGCCATCATGATCACCGGGTTGGTCCGGGGCGCGAGCACCGCCGGCTGCACCACCGACGCCGTACCGGTCGTGCTCAGCTGCGTCCGCAGCTCGGTGCGGCTGGTGCGCAGATCGCTCAGCTCGGCCGCGACCCGTTCGCGCTCGTTGGCCGCCTGGATGTCGGGTACCGGAATGGCCCCGGCCTGCCGCGACAGGGGCCCGAGCCGCTTCTCCAGCTCCCGGATCCGCTTCTCGATGGTGGCCAGCTGCGCGGTGATCGCGCCCTGGTTGGACTGGTTGATCTCCGCGACCACGGCGGTCCCGATCGCGTCGGTCAGCCGCCGGGCCACCGCCGCGTCGGCGTCCTCGATCGTCAGCTCCACCACCGTCGACGTACCGAGCCCGGCCACCGAGGTCCGCTTCGCCAGCTCGACCTGATCCCGGGTGAGCCGCTGCTCCCGCAGCACCCGGTCCACCAGCGTGCGGCTGGTCGCGAACGCCTTGACCTGGCTCACCACGATGCTGACGCCCGCGTCCCCGGGCGCCGCGTCGGTGGCCTGGCTGCTGGCCTGGATCCGGGACACGGCCTTGTGCGGCGGTTCCTGCGCCGACATCACCAGCGCGGCCAGCACCAGCGGAAGCAGCGTCATGGCCAGCAGGAGCGCCCAGTAGCTGCGAACCACCCGCGCGGCGACTTCGTCGATCTCCACGATCTTCCTCCCGGCATCGTCCAGCCGAGCGTAGGAACGCGATCACCAAACCGACTCGCCCAACGAGACCATCACCCGCTACGTCATTTTGAGGGGCCCCCAAGGTCGACTCGTGGCGTGTTCGCCCTTCTGGACCGCTCCAAAAGGCGAACACGCCACGAGTCGACGGGACGGGCGGGTGGCCGGCGCGGGTGGCGGTCAGCGGGGTTTCAGGCCTGATCGCATGGCCAGGGTGATCGCTTCCAGGGCCGAGTGCATGTCGAGTTTGGCCAGCAGGTTCTGGGTGTGGGTGCGGACGGTGTTGGCGGACAGGCCGAGGCGGTCGGCGATCTCCGCGCGGTTGAGGCCGTCCACCATGCACTGGAGGACCTCGCGTTCGCGGGGGGTCAGCTCGGCGAGCAGGCGGCCGCCGCCGTTCGGTTCGGGGGCGTCGTTCATCAGCCGGCGCAGGACGTCGCCGAGGATGTCGGGCGGGAGCCAGCCGCCGCGCCGGGCGGCGCCGCGGATCACGCGGGCGACCAGGTCGGCGCTCTCGGTCTTGGACAGCCAGCCGATCGCGCCGCGCCGGACGGCCTGGACGATCGCGTCCACCTCGCTCATCGCCGACAGGATCACCACCCGGACGTCGGGGTGGTGCTCGCGCAGCCGGTCCAGGACGTCCAGGCCGTTCTCGGGGCCCAGCATCAGGTCGAGCACCACGACGTGCGGGCGCTCCGTGGCGGCCAGCGCGAGGGCGCGGCGGGCGTCGCCGGCCACCGGGAGGATCACCAGGTCGGGTTCCCTGCCGAGCCGGGCGGTGAGGGCCTCGGCGAACAGGGCGTGGTCGTCGACGATCAGGACGCGGATGGGCTGCTGCATGGGACGACCATGGACGGTGCGGTGGCCGGCCGGAACCCGCAAACGCTGTACTCCGGACCTGGACGTACGGGAACGGTGCGTCATCGGACCGGCCGTATCGCCGGGATCGGCGCAGGTGAGGGTCGCGGGAAGGGATCCGGGCGCGGACGCGTGCCGGGCGGCGGAAGTTCACGCCCGTCCGGACCCGGTCACCTCGCGATCGGCCCGTTGACCACGCGCGGTGGCGTGCCGAAGCTGTGCGTACCGATTCGTAGGGGGCTCGATGCGTTCGAGGGAAGCGATATGAAGGTCCTGATCACCGGGGGAGCGGGCTTCATCGGAAGCACGATCGCCTCCGCCTTCGCAGAACGGGGGATCACCCCCGTCGTGCTCGACAGCCTGGTCACCGGCCGACACGAATTCACCCAGGGAAAGGTCTTCTACCAGGGCGACATCGGCGACGGCGCGCTGGTCGACGAGATCTTCGCGGCGCATCCCGACATCGCCGTGGCGGTGCACTGCGCGGCGCTGATCGTGGTGCCCGACTCGATGGCCGATCCGCAGCGCTACTACCAGATCAACCTGACCAGGACGCTGGACCTGGCCGGCCATCTGATCCGCAACGGCTGCGATCGGATGATCTTCGCCTCGACCGCGGGGATGTACCGCCCCGAGCCCGATCTGTCGGTCACCGAACTCTCGGCGTTGGAGCCGCAGAACCCCTACACCCGCTCGAAGATGATGGCCGAACTGCTGCTGGAGGACCTCTGCGCCGCCTACGGCCTGCGGGTCGTCTCGCTGCGCTACCTCAACCCGATCGGGGCCGACCCGCTGATGCGGACCGGCCTGCAGAGCAGCAAGCCCACGCACGCGCTCGGCAAGATGATCGAGTCGTACGAGCTGGGCGTGCCGTTCCGGATCACCGGGGTGGACTGGGAGACCCGCGACGGTACGGCGGTACGCGACTACATCCACGTCTGGGACATCGCGCGGGCGTTCTGCGAGGCCGCCGACCGGTTCGACGCGATCATCCCGCCGGAGCGCCCGGACGGGAGCCGCGGCTACGAGGTGATCAACCTCGGCACCGGCGGCGGGACGACCGTACGGGAACTGGTGGAGGCCTTCCGCGGGGTGGTGGGCGACGGGTTCAGGGTCGAGGAGGCCCCGGCCCGGCCGGGCGACGTGGTGGGAGCCTTCGTCGACCCGGCCAAGGCACGGGAAATGCTCGACTGGAAGCCGGAATTCTCCATCGAGGACGCCATCCGCCATTCCCTGGAATGGGCGTCGCGGCGCAGCACAATCGACGCCGCCTGATCACGCCGTCCCGTTGACTCGTGGCGTGTTCGCCTTTCGCCGGCGGCGATGGGGCGAACACGCCACGAGTCAACGCGGGGTGAGGGTGATGGGAAATTCCGTCACGCCTCTGACGAAGGCGTTGGGGAGGATTCTGGGACCCTGGTCGTCGGCGCGTTCGGCGGTGCCGACGCGGGCGATGAACTCCTCGAAGAAGATCTGCAGTTCCAGCCGGGCCAGCGAGGCGCCCAGGCAGAAGTGCGGGCCGAGCCCGAACGCGATGTGGTCGCCGGGGCGCCGGGTGACGTCGAAGACCTCCGGCCGGTCGAAGACCTCCTCGTCCCGGTTGGCCGACCCGTACATGAGCAGGACCTGCTCGCCCGCCGGGATCGGTACGCCGCGTACCTCGGTGTCGGCCGCCGCGACCCGGCACATGTTGAGGATCGGCGTCGTCCAGCGGACGAACTCCTCCACCGCGTCCGGGATCAGCGAGGGGTCGTCGCGCAGCAGCCGCCACTGGTCCGGGTGGGTGATCAGCGCGTCGAGCGCGGTGGCGATCACCGTACGGGTCGTCTCGGCGCCGCCGACCAGGAGCAGCAGCGCCTCGTGGGCCAGATGCTCCTCGTCGTAGGCGGGCTGGTCCGGCCCGGCGTTGGCCCAGATCGACATCAGGTCGTCGGCCGGGCAACCGCGCCGTTCCTTGGCCAGTTCCAGGGCCGCCACGGCGAACCCGGCCGCCGCCTCGGTCGATTCCTGGGTGACGTAGCGCAGCCCGCCGCCCGCCAGCACGGCGGTCGCCGACCAGTCCACCAGGCGCGGCCAGGCGTCGTCGGGGAAGCCGAGCAGCCAGCCGATCACGCGCGCCGGCAGCGGCGCGGCCAGGGCCGGGACGGCGTCGACCGTGCCGGCCTCCAGGGCGGTGTCGATGCAGTCGATCGCCGTGGCCCTGATCCGGTCGGCGTAGCGGGCCGTCCCGCGCGGGGTGAACCACCGGTAGACCATGCGGCGCCGGTGGGCGTGCTCGGGATCGTCCATCCCGATCATGGACGGATCGGCGGGCGTCAGCTGCGGCCGGTACCCGCCGGAGTTGGTCCAGGTCCTGGCATCGCGCTCGATCGCGAAGATGTCGGCGTGCCGCGAGATGCCCCACAGCCCGTTGGCCTCGTCGTGGTAGACGGGTGCCCCGGCACGCAGCTCGGCGTACACCTTCCAGGGGTCGCCCGCGTACATCTCGCCGTCCAGCAGGTCCACGGTCGTGCGCATTGCCTCACTCCTCAGGGATGACTCCGCCGAGCGCCTCGGCACCGAACATCGGCTCGAAGACGGCCCGGAAATCCGGCCCGCGGCGCAGGTGGTGGCCGCCGTCGACGTTCACGACCTGGCCGGTGATCCAGGACGACTCGGGCCCGGCCAGGAAGCGGGCGGCCTCGGCGATGTCCTCGGGCTCGCCGACCCGGTCCAGCGGCATGCAGGCCAGGTAGTCGTCCAGGACCGGTCCCGGGTCGGTGATCCCGGCGACCAGCTCGGTCCGCACCAGGCCCGGCCGGATCCCGTTCACCCGGATCCCGGCCCCGCCCAGCTCGTCGGCGCCCAGCTGGACCAGGTGGTCCACCGCCGCCTTGGAGACGCCGTACGCGCCGAACCAGCGGTGCGTGTTGGACGAGGCGATCGAGGAGATCGCCACGAACGCGCCGCCGCCCGTACGGGCCATCAGGCGCGCGGAGTGCTTAAGCACGAGCATGGTGCCGGTGGCGTTGAGCTCCAGGGTGTCGCGCCAGGCGGCGGTGTCGAGCTGGGGGATGGGCCCGACCGAGGTGGTACCGCCCGCGCAGTGGATCACGGCCCGCAGCGGGGAGGTCGCGGCGGTGGCGCGGACGGCGGCCGCCACCTGGTCCTCGTCCACGACGTCGGCCACCACGTACCGGCAGCCGAGTTCCTTGGCCGCGGCCTGGAGCCGTTCGGCGGTACGGCCGCAGATCATCACGTCCGCGCCGTCGGCCGCGAGCCGCCGCGCGCAGGCCAGGCCGATGCCGCTGCCGCCTCCGGTGACCAGGGCGGACGTGCCGTCGAGGCGCGATGACGTCATGTCGGGCTCCTGAGCGATTCGGGGGTCCAGAGCGGCTCGGGGGTCTCGAAGCCGGCCGGGGCGCCCCAGGCGTTCCGGTGGCTGACCTCGTGGGCGGGACGGCGGGCGGCCACGCCCCACCGGCCGGTCGGGTAGCCGAACGAGACGCAGCACGCCATCGACCAGCCCTCGTCCTTGGGGACGCCGAGGATCTCGTTGGTCTCGTCCGGGTGGAAGAAGCTCAGCACGGAGGTGATCGAGCTGCCGACGCCCTCGGCGCGGGCGGCGAGCTGGGCGCTCCAGATCGCCGGGAAGATCGAGCCGCCGTTCGGGTCGAACCGCGTGTATCCGAACAGGAACAGCGGGACCTCCTCGAAGTGGTCGGCGAGCCACTGCGCGGACTTCACGACGCGGAGCATCTGGGCGCTGTCGGGGTCCTCGGGATCGGCGTTGGCGGCGTCGATCCGCTCCTTGTAGACGGTCTTCCACAGCTTGTCCATGGCGTCCCGGTAGAGCGGCCCGATCCGGCCCTTCAGGCCGGGATCGTCGACCAGCAGGAACCGCCAGCTCTGGCTGTTGCCGCCGCTGGGCGCCCGTACGGCGGCGTCCAGCATCCTGCGCTGGACCTCCACCGGGACCGGATCCGGCCGGACCCGCCGCATCGCGCGGGTGGTGTAGAGGGCCTCGTGCAACTCCATCGGCATCCGTGCTCCCGTTTCGTGGTCCCCGTCCGGTACCTGGAGACCCGTGTCTAAACTAGCGTCGCAACCAAGCAAGCGATAGGGCGAATCCCGGCCGCGTCCGTTGCATCCTCGCCCGCCGGGCGGTGGCCGGACAAGGCCGCCGCGGGCCCTGGAATCGGGCGGCCCTGGAACGCGTGCGAGGCCCGTTCCGCCGGTACCGGGGGCGCGATGGGAACGGATGTACGAGAGGATGGCCGCGGTCACACGTTCGGTCACCGAAGGAGGCGCGTTGAGCGGCGATGTGCGGTTCACCGTCACGCGGACCCTCAGCAAGGAACAGCAGGCCCGTCGCGAGCGGCTGATCGAGGCCGCCCGGATGCTGGCGCTTGAGGGCGGCTATCCGGCCGTGACCATGCACGATGTGGCCGATCGCGCCGGTGTGGCGCGGGCCACCGTCTACCGCTACTTCGCGACCAAGGACCATCTGCTCACCGAGGTGGCCGCCAGCTGGGCGCAGCGGGTGACCGCCGACATCGACGCGCTCGCGGTCGGCGACACCCCGGTCGAGCGGCTCACCGCCCTGCTGGAGCGGATCGTCCGGGCCGGGGCGGAGCAGATCCCGCTGGCCTCGGCGATCGTCCAGGCGGTGACCTCGGACGACTCCAGCGTCGAGGACGACCGCACGGTGCTGTTCCTGTTCCTGCGCGACCGGCTGGCCGCCGCGATCGGCGACCCCGTCCCCGAGCGGGACCAGGTGGAGATCGTTCTCGGCCATGTGCTGCTGGCGGCCCTGGTCAGCCTGACCTCACTGAGCACGCCGGTCGACGAGGTCGCCGCGATGGTCCGCGATGCCGGACGGCTCGTCCTGGCAGGCGCCATCGCGGGACAGAACGCCGAGGCTGGAGCGGGCGCAGGGGCCGGAGCGGGCGCGTAGGCAAAGCCGGCGCCGTAAGCGAAGCCGGGGCCGTAGGTGAAGGCAGACCGGGGTGTAGGCAGAGGTAAAGGGCCTCTGCGGTGTGAGGTGTGTCTCGCGGCCGTTCGTGACCCTGGCTTGGTGTGGCCTTTGTCTCGGCTAGTTCGACGCTGACCGTGCCGTTCGGGCCGTGCTCCGCGGTTCGTTCCGCTTCTCGCCCGGCGTCTCGCGCTGCTTCTCGCCCTGGGTTCCGGCGCTTTCCTCAGTGCCCGGCCGGCGCTGCCGTTCCGCCGGCCTGCGGACGGGCAGCGGGGCCCCGGAGGCCCGCACGGGCAGCCTTTCCGCGAGGGAGCGGGCGAGCATCAGCCCCCCGGCCACGGCGAGGGCGAGGCAGACCACGCCCAGCCCCGCGAGTCCCAGCAGAGTGATCGCCAACAACCCGAAATCCGACCCCATCGATCCGTCTCCTCCCCGGGCGCCACTGGGGCGCGGTGCGGTTCCGCGTCCGGATCATGCCCAGATGTCGGGAAGAGATGCGAGGTGTGGGTGGTTTTGAACCTAGGGCCGGGTGCTTTGCCCCGGATTTGCCACAAGTAAGAAGTTTGATACCTTCTGACCACCTCCGCGATGCACCCCATGCGTCGCTCATCGGGAGGGCGGACCGAGCCGGACGGCCGGATCCCGCCACCCGAGGTCGTGTGTGCGGTCCATGAACCCGCACGACCGTCATCCATCTGATCGCAGTGCCGGTGGCGCTTCATGGCCGCCGGACCGCCGAGTCCGTTCCGCACCGCACAGCGGTGCCAGGAGCCGGGGACCCAACCAACCTGGGGTGAATCGGCGCACGTCCGCGTGTGCCGTAGGGCGACTTCCATGCCCGAATCCGACAGCTAACCCGGTAGGCGGCCATGGAAGAAAAGAGACTCTGACTTGTCGTTCCGCAACTCTCCCGCTCTCGCCGCTCTCCGCGTCCGTACGAGCGAACTGACCTCCCAGACCTTCGCCCTCCGCGGGCGCGCCGCCGCCGGTGTGATCGGTGGCGCCACGATGGGCGTGCTGGCCCTCGGCTCGGCCATGGGCGCGGTGGCCTCCACCACCCCGACCGCCGACCAGGTGCAGACCGTCGCCGGCGTGGCCGGTGTCGGCAAGGGCGGCCACGCCGCCGTCGACCAGCTGACCGACAAGGCCGGTAAGGCCGGCAAGACCGAGTCGACCTCGCAGAAGGCCACCGGCACCGTGGCCGGCGAGGCCGGCGACGCCCAGGAGGACGCCGGTTCGGCCAAGGACGCCAACGCCGGCGCCAAGGCCGCCACCGCCCAGGAAGTGATCGGCCTGGCCAAGAAGCAGGTCGGCATCTCCGAGGGCAAGGGCGGCCAGACCAAGTTCCACGACTGGTACGTGGGCACCGACAACGCCAAGCTGACGGCCCAGCGTGACGGCGGCAACGTGTCCGCCTACAACGGCGCCCAGTGGTGCAACATGTTCGTGTCCTGGGTCGGCGCTCAGACCGGTGTCAAGGGCATGGGCTGGGACGCCTACACCGTCCAGCACGCCATGTGGTTCAAGAAGACCGGCCGCTGGGGCCAGGAGCCCAAGCCCGGCGCCGTGGTGTTCTTCGCCTGGAACGGCGGCGGCATCTCGTCCATCAACCACGTCGGCCTGGTCGTCAAGGACAACGGCGACGGCACCATCGACACGGTCGAGGGCAACACCGGCAACGCCGTGAAGGAGAAGACCCGCAAGGTGTCGCAGGTGGCCGGCTACGGCTACCCCGACTACCGCGGGAAGTGATCCCGCGCGGGTGATGAACCCGTGCTGACGGACCCGAGCCGAGGGCGCCCGGCCACCATGATCATGGTGGCCGGGCGCCCTCGGCGTTTCCCCATGTTCTGGGGCATAACGGAGATCACCCCCGAACATTGACGTCCGCTTGATCCCAGATCGACCCGGCAATGGGCCTGGCTGGAAATGCCTACCCCGGAACGGTCGAAAGCGGGCGAAGGGGGATGGGATGCGGGTCCGGCCCGACGTCAGCGTCGTCGTGATCGCCTACAACGACGCCGGGCGGCTGCCGCGCGCCGTCCGCTCGGTGCTGGCCCAGTCGCTGCGCAGCGTCGAGGTGGTGATCGTCGACGATGCCAGCACCGACGGCACCGGCGAGGTCGCCGACCGGTTCGCCGCCGCGCATCCCGGCCGGGTCCGGGCCGTCCACCTCCCGGAGAACTCCGGCGGCTGCGGCCGGCCCCGCAACGTCGGGATCGAGCACGCCCGCGGGGCCCGGGTGATGTTCCTCGACAGCGACGACGTCCTGGACCGGCACGCCTGCCTGACCATGGTGGCCGCCGCCGAGGAGACCGGCGCCGATCTCGTCTCCGGCCTGTGCGTACGGTCACATCTGGGCCCGCACGCCAGGGAGACGCTCTGGTACCCCCGGCTCTACCGGCGCCGGGCCGTGCACGACTCCGTCCTCGATCACCCCGACCTGCTGTACGACACGCTCTCGACCAACAAGTGCTACCGCCGCGACTTCCTGGTCGCCGGCGGCCTCCGCTTCGTCGAGGGCCTGCACTACGAGGACCTGCTGTTCTCGGCCGAGGCGTACCTCGCGGCGGGCCGGATCGCGGTCGTCCCGCACCGGGTCTACACCTGGTACGTGGAGCCGCACGCCGACCGGCCCTCGATCTCCAACCGCCGCCGCGAGCTGGGCAACCTGGCCGACCGGCTGGAGATCCACCGCCGGATCGACCGGGTCTTCCGCTCGCACGGGGCGACCGAGCTCAAGCTGGCCAAGGACGCCAAGTTCGTCAACCACGACCTGCTGCTCTACCTCTACGACCTGCGCGTCCGCGACGCCGGCTACCGGCGGCGCTTTCTGGAGCTGGCCGCCCCGTACGTCGCCGAGCTGCATCCCGGAGCGCTGGAGGCGGCCAACCGGCTGCCCGCGATCGCCGCGTACCTGGTGGGCCGGGGCGATCTGGAGAGCGCGATCGCCGCCGCCGAGTTCGCCCGCAAGAAGGTCCCCGAGCTCCGCGCCGAGCTGATCGAGCAGGAGGGCCGGATCTACTGGGGCGAGCGGCACCTCCAGGACGGGCCGGGCCGGGACATCCTGGACATCACCGCGCTGGGCATCCACGCCCGGCCCTTGAACGAGCTGCGGCCGGCCACCATCGTGACCGAGCTGCGCCGCGCCGGGTCACGCGCCCGGATGTCCGGATGGGTCGCCAACCCGCTCGGCCGCGTACCCGCCGATGCCCGGCTGCGCGGCGAGCTGGAGCTGCGGGACCGGCGGCACCGCGCGCGGGCCGTCCGCTTTCCGGCCAGGCTCGACCATCGCGGCGACCGGATCGCATGGCGCGCCGCGTTCGACTCCCGGCACCGGCTGCGCCCGCTCGGCTTCGTGGACCCGCTCTGGGACGCCCGGCTGATCATGCGGGTGAACGACGACCGCCTCGTCCTGCGGATCGCCGTGGACAGGGGGGCCGTGGACAGGCACGAGGGAAGGGCGGGCGAGGCAGGGGTCGCCGGTACGGCGGAGCACCCGGGAATCAGCGGAGTGCGGTTGGCGGTCCGTCCAAGGCTCACGCGCCTGGCCGGTACGAGCCTGAGGTCGTACGTGACGGAGGCGGGGAACCTGACGTTCGTTCTCGAAGGAGGCGGACGGCTGACCCGGCCCACCGTGGCCGCGATCCGCGGGTTCCGCCGCAGCGCCGCCGGCCGCCGGGCCTGGCGCAGTGCCCTCCAGGTGGAACGGTCGGCGCGCGCCCTACGGAAATCCCTGCGGCGCAACCTGACGGCTCGCAAGACCAAGACCGCCGTCTTCAACCGGGTGCTCTCAAGGCTTCCGGTACGGCGAGGCACGGTCGTCTTTGAAAGCCATCTGGGCAAGCAGTACTCCGACAATCCCAAGTACATCTACCGGGAGCTGCGCCGTTCGGGCATTCCTGTGCGGGCGTACTGGTCGTACGAGGGGAGCCCCAAGGGTTTTCCCTCCGACGCCACACTCGTGCGTCGCGGGTCATGGCCGTACTACCTCGCTCTCGCGCGCGCGCAGTTCTGGGTCGACAACCAGGGCTTCCCTGAGGGGCTGCGTAAGCGGAAGGCCACCACGTACGTCCAGACGTGGCACGGCTCCGCGTACAAGCTGATGGGGTTCGACAAGCCGAGCCTCAAGAACGCCTCGCGCGCCGAGCAGCAGAAGTTCCGGCGCATGGTCGAGCGGTACGACTGCTTCCTCGTCCGTTCCGAGCATGACGAGCGGACGCTGGTGCCGGGCATGGGTGTCAGCGCCGAACTGCTGCCGGTGGGCTACCCGCGCAACGACCCGCTCGTGACCGGTGATCGGGACCCCGAACTGGCGCGCGAGCTGGCCGAACTGCGCCGCGAGCTGGGCCTGGACGACGGGCGCGAGGTGGTCCTGTACGCGCCGACCTTCCGGGGCGGGCCCAACGGCAGGCCGATCGCCCGCGCGGGGCTGCCGTTCGACGCCGCCCGCTTCGCCGCCGAGCTGGGCGGCGCGCAGATCATGCTCGTACGGCCGCACTACCTGAGCCGGACGGTCCTGCCGCGCCGGCTGCGGCACGCGGTTCGGACGGTCGGGCACATCGCCGACATCACGCCCCTGCTGCTGCTGGCGGACGCGCTGATCACCGACTACTCCTCGGTGATGTTCGACTACGCGCTGCTGGACCGTCCGATGATCTTCTACACGCCGGGGGAGGCCGAGCGGGACGGCCCCCCGAACGTCACCCGCGGCCAATCCTGGGCACCGCGCGGCAGGGAGAGCGAGGGCGGCTACTTCGACCTGGCCGAGGAGGCCCCGGGCCCGGTGGTGGCGGACGAGGACGCGCTGTTCGCCGCGCTGTCCGGCCTGGACGCGGTACGGAGCGACTACGCCGATCGCCGCCGCGCCTTCGCGGCGCGCTATGGCGAGCACGACCGCGGCACGGCCGCCAGGGCGGTCGTCGACCGGTTCTTCAGGGATTCCAGGAACCTCAGGGAGGGAACGCGGCGTGCCTGATTCCAGGGACATCTTCATCGTGTGCAACAACGTCGAGGAGATGGGCGGCGTCCAGCAATGGGCCCATGACACGGCCCGGTTGATGGCGGGCCGCGGCCACCGCATCACCCTGGTCGGCATCACACGGGGAACTGAGCCACATCACCATGAGGCCGACCTGCCGTACAGGGTGGAGTGCCTGCATGAGGCCTGGACGCTGCCCACCCTGCAGTGGCGCCCTCGTACGTTGCGCGCGCGCGCCGACATCTGGTCCCGGCTAAGGGAGAACAGGCGTGCGGCGACCGTACGGCGCGGCGCGGATCGGCTGTCGGAGCTCCTGGCCAAGGCCAGGCCCGGTGGAGTGGTGATCGTGGCCCAGGTCTGGGCGATGGAATGGGTCGCCCAGGCCCGTACCCGGGGGCTGCGGGTCGTGGGGATGTCGCACGAGTCGTACCAGGCGAGCCGCGCCTCGTCGCGGTACGCGCGCGTCAAGGAGCTGTACGCGGGGGTCGACCGGATGCTCTCGCTAACGGCCGAGGACGCCGACGCATGGGCACGGGACGGATTCTCCAACGCCGACCACATCCCTAACGCGCTGCCCGTCATGCCAGTCCCCGCGGCCATACGGCGGGAGCCGGTGGTCGCCTGCGTGGGGCGGCTGTCCCACGAGAAGGGCGTGGACATGGCGATCGAGTCCTGGGCCTCGATCGCTGCGCGCCATCCGCGCTGGCGGCTGCGGCTGTACGGCGCGGGCCCGCAGGAGGACGAGCTGCGGGACCTGGCCGCGCGCCTCGGGGTGGCCGGATCCGTGGAGTTCGCCGGGGTGACCTCCCACGTGATGGAGGCCCTGGGCCGGGCATCGATCCTGGCCCTGCCGTCCCGCCAGGAAGGCCTGCCGATGGCGCTGCTGGAGGCGATGGCGGCCGGGCTCCCGGCGGTCGCGTTCGACTGCGCGCCCGGCGTCCGGGACGTGATCACCGACGGGGTCGACGGACTGCTGGTTCGGGCCGGCGACACCGCCCGCTTCGCCGCCGAGCTGGAGCGCCTGATCCTGGACCCGGGGCTACGCCGGCGGCTGGGCACTGCGGCGCCTGGTGCAATAAGCCGGTTCGACCCGGCAGCGGTACTGGACCGCTGGGAATGGCTGTTCGACCTACTCCACCGCGACCTCCCGCCCCTGTCAGCGGTACCGCCGGTGCCCGAGCCGGCCGGGGCGATGGACCGGATTCGTGAGCGTCGATTGGATCTGTGATGGCCGGGTCCGCGGGCTTAATTTACGGACCATGACGCATCCGCTGCTCTTCCTGCTGACGGCCACCACGCTGATCGCGATCCCTGGTCCCAACCACCTCTACATCACCGCGCGCAGCGTCGCCGAGGGGCGGCGGGCGGGCATCGCGTCCGCGCTCGGTGTGGAGACCGGCACGCTGGTGCATGTGGCCGCTGCGGCGGCGGGACTGTCGGCGCTGGTCGCGGCCTCGGCGACCGCCTTCTCCGTGGTCCGGTACGCGGGCGCCGCGTACCTGGTCTACCTCGCCGTCCGGACGCTGCGGGGCGGGCGCTCCGGCGACGCGGCCGGCAAGGCGCCCGAGCCGCGCGCGCTGGGCCGGGTCTACCTCGACGGCCTGCTGATCAACCTTTTCAACCCCAAGGTGATCCTGCTCTTCCTGGCGTTCCTGCCGCAGTTCGTGGATCAGCGGGCGGGGGCCGTACCCGCGCAGATCGCGGTCCTGGGCCTGGCGGTCGCGCTGATCGGGCTGGCCAGCGACCTGCTGTACGCGATCGTGGCGGCCTCGATCGGCGGCCGGTTGCGCCGTCGCGGGACCGCCCGCCTCCGGGGCGGCGGGCGTTACGCGACCGGCGCCGTCTACCTGGCGCTGGGCCTGGTGGCGGCGTTCGCGGCCCCGGGAAAGGCGGCCCCGTCCATTCGATGAGCCCTGTCCATCCGGTGAGCTCTGTTTGTTCGATGAAAGGGGCCATGCCGGCCGTTGACCTCGTGACTTGACCCCCGCGATGCTGGTCCTATCGCTGGCGCGTTGTCGCATAGCGCTCCCGTACGCGGTGGCTTTGTCACCTGGATGACAACGAAACCGGGGTAATGCGCGGTCCGATGCGGAGTGCTCCCGATCACACGCAGGTAACTTCCGTTGCGCCCCTGGTTTTCGATCGGGGCGGGGAGGTGTGATCGGTGACCACGACACTTGACGAACGCTCACCGCTGAAGCCCTGGGTCGGCGTCCCTTGCGAGATGTCCGACCTGATGCGGCCGCACCTCGAGACGCTGGCCGAGGAGATGATCCAGGAGATCCTCTCGGGCGTCCCCGAATACTCGCGGCCGCAGGACGAGGAGTACTCCCGGCTCGTCCGGCTGGCCGTCGAGGGCGCGCTGCGGCAGTTCGTCGACCTCATCGTCGACCCGGAGAGCTCCTGGGAGCCGGTCGCGGCCGTCTACCGCGAGATCGGCTGGGCCGAGGCGCGCGAGGGGCGCAGCCTCGACGTGCTGCAGACTTCGCTGCGGCTGGGCGCCCGGGTGGCCTGGCGGCGCCTGGCCGCCGAGTCGGAGAACTTCAACATGTCGCGCGGCACGCTGGCCAGCGTCGCCGAGGCGATCTTCGCGTTCCTGGACGAGATCGCCCGCGCCGCCACCGAGGGCTACACCAAGGCCAGGGCGCAGGAGGCGGGCGAGCTGGAGCACCGTCGCCGCAGGCTGCTGGACCTGCTGCTGGCCGAGCCGCCCGCGGCCCCGCAGGCGATCGCCGACCTGGCCAGGCTGGCCCAGTGGCGCGTCCCGCGCACGGCGGCCGTCGTGGTGCTGTACGAGCGGGGCCAGCAGCCGTTCTCGCACCCGTCGCTGCCGCCCGACGTGCTCGCCGACGTCAACCGGCGGGAGCCGTGCCTGATCGTTCCGGATCCGGAGGGCCCGGGCCGGGGCCGCATGCTGGAGTCGGCGCTGCGCAACTGGGTCGCCGCCCTGGGGCCGACCGTACGGACCGGCGACGCCGCCAAGTCGCTGCGCTGGGCCCGCGAGGCGCTTCCCCTGGCGCGGCGCGGGGTCCTGCCCGCCGACCGGCTGATCCGCTGCGCCGAGCACATGCCCACACTGGTCGTCTTCAAGGACGAGGAACTCGTGCGCGCGGTCGCGGACCTGCGCTTGGCGCCGCTGAAGGCGGTCCGGCCCCGGCACCGCGAGCGGCTCATGCGGACGCTGCTGTCCTGCCTGCAGAACGGCTTCAACGCCACCGAGGTGGCCGGGCGCCTCCACGTACACCCGCAGACGGTCCGCTACCGGCTGCATCAGCTGGAGGAGCTGTTCGGCCCGCGCCTGTACGAGCCGGAGTCCCGGCTGGAGATGGAGATGGTGCTGACCGTGTGGCTCACTACTCCGGCGTCCGAGGAACGGGACAACGGGGCCGCGCAGCCGGACGGCGCGCGCGGGGAAGGGGGCCGCATGCAAGGGGCGCGACGTACCGCCGCGCCCCTCGTCTCCGGTCCTTGACGGGCCGCTCCCGCCCGCCCCTCTCAGCGTTCCGCCGGGCGCCGCGTCGCCGGCACGTGCGGATCGACCGTACGGGGCGGGCGGCGGGTGACCGGCACGTACGGCCGGGGCCGGTGCCGCGCGGCGAAGAACGACGCGCGCAGCTCGTGGACCACGTCCTCGGCGGGCCTGGCCACGATCCCGACGATCCGTCCCGAGGCCAGGAACATCACCCGGTCCGACAGCGCCGCCGCCTCCGGCCGGTCGGTCACCGCGATCACGGTCGTACCGAACTCGCCGGTGCACTCGCGGAGCACCGCGAACGTCTCGGCGGTCATCGCGCCGCCGCCCTCGATCTCGTCGACCAGCAGGACGCCGGGGTCCGGCAGCAGCGCGGCGGCGCACATGGTCAGGTGCCGCCGGTCCGCGGACAGCCGGCCGACCGGGGTGCCCAGGTCGCCGGTCAGGCCGAGCACCTCGGTGACCCGCTCGATCCGGACCGCGTCGGCGGGCGAGCCCGCGAGGGCGGCGGCCCACTCCAGGTTCTCCTCGACCGAGCGGTCCAGGAACGGCCGGGCGTGCGAGAGCACGAACCCGACCTCGCCCCGGCAGATCTGCCGGATCTGCTGCGGCAGCCAGGGCCGCGCGTCGCCGCGGCCGACATAGACGCGGCCGACGCTCGGCGGCTCGTGCCCGGCCAGGCAGGCCAGCAGTGTGCTCTTACCGGACCCGGAGGGCCCCATCAGGGCGCAGAGCTCGCCCGCCCGGAACGCGACGTTCACATTGTCGAGGGCGGGCGCGGTGGCGGGGTCGAACGTCTTGGTGAGCCCGGTCGTGTACGCGGCCACCAGGCACTCGTCGGCCCGCTGCCGAAAGGTCCGCTTGCGTGTCCTACTCGGGTGGGTGATGCGCGGCATCGTCATGCAGTTCCCCCGAATTCATCGTGCATGGTGAGGTTCGTCCACTTTGTGGCTATCGACCAGCCTGGTCGACGGTTCGAATCGGGGGCGTAACCACTGCGGAGATCTCTCTTAAAGAACTGCGTTCGGCCGCAGCGGCGGGGGACGTCCCCAACGGCCGAAGCGCCTGCCCGGACGAGCCGTGGCAGGCGCTTCGAGGATCGGTCAGGACACTCGGCGGCGATGGTGCGCGGGGGAGGAGCGGGCGGGGCTCCGGCCGTTCTGGCCGTGCTGGCCGTTCTGGCTCCGCGCCTGCCTCGGGACCGGGATGAGCAGCGCGATCGTCGCGACGAGCAGGGCGAGCACGGCGGTCGGCCGGATCGGCTCCAGGCCGTTCCAGGCCGCGTCGGCGTAGGCGGCCGCGGAGCCGCCTGCGGCGCCGATCCCGAGCGCGAAGGCGAGCACGCCCGCGCCGCAACCGGCCAGGGCGGTCACCTGCCTGCTCCGCCAGCGCCTCTGGTCGTTCCGGAAGTACAGGCCGCGGGCACCGGACCACAGCAGGAGCAGGCCGGCCAGCGCCGCTCCGGTGAGGGCCAGCGGGCGCAGCAGCAGGTCCAGCTCCTCGGTCGCCGCGCTCCGCTCGTTCAGTACGGTCCGCGCGGGGTCGCCGGTGGCCGGGGTCGCCGCGCCGCTCTCGCCCGCCGTCGTCACCATCTCGGGCGGCGGGCCCAGCAGCCCGGCCACGCCCTGGATCGCGACGACCGCGTAGAACAGGCCCGCCGCGATGATCAGGGCGCTCGCCAGCGTCCGGGCCACGGTGGGGGCGAGCGGGGACGGCGCGCGGCGGGGCGGGGGGTCCTCGCGCGGATGCCGGATCAGGACGCCTCGCGCGTCCGTGCCGTCGTACACGATGCTCACTTTCTCCCCCAGAACGTCGGCTCCGCGGCTCGTCCGGCCGGTCTCGTCCGCTGCCCGATCATGAGCCACAATGCCCGGGCCCGACCGCCGGAAACTCTAGAAAGGATCAAGAAACCGGGCGCCGGGTCCGGCGACAATCCCGATGGAACCCCAGGTGAAAGGCGTGGCAAAGTCTCCATCAAGTGATTGACGGAGAGTGGGGCGGCGCCTACCGTGGGACGCATGAGCAGCACCGAATCCGGCCGTGAGCGGATCATCGACGTGGCCACCCGGCTGTTCGCCGCACTCGGCTACGACGGCACGTCCACCCGCATGATCGCCGAGGCCGCCGGCCTGAACATCGCCACCGTCGCCTACCACGCGGGCGGCAAGCGCGATCTCTACCTGGCCGTCATGGAACGTGCCCATCTGGCCGAGCGCGACGCCCTCGAGGAGGCCGCGGCCGCGTTCACGCCCGACCCGGCCGGCGTCCACGAGATGATCGACCGCTATCTGGACTTCTGCGTCGACAACCCCGACATCCCCGCCCTGTGGATGCACCGCTGGCTCTCGGACGCCGCCGACGTGGCCCACCTGGAGAGCGAGTACGTCAAGCCGCTGATCGACGACGTCTGCGCGACCGTGCGGGGCGCGGTGAGCGCCGACGTGGACGTCGAGTACGCCGTGATGACGATCATCTGGTGCACGCACGGCTTCTGCCGGGGCGGGGTCCTGGACGCGGAAGGGCAGCGGACGGGCCTCGGCAGCGCCAAGGAGATCATGCGGTTCCGGGCCCATCTGCACCGCATGATCGCCCGGCTCCTGGCCTTCCCCGACTGAACCCGCCCCGCCTGAACCCGCCCGGAACGAGCGCATCCGGAACGAGCCGACCCCCTAAGGAAGCCCATGCCGTCTGAACCGACCCCCCGAGTCCTGCCGGAAAGCGGCCGCCCGGCCGGCGAACTCCTGGCCGAACTGGCCCGCCTCAAGACCGCCGACCTTCCCGTACGCGGCGGCCAGGTCACCGCCTACGTCTACGACACCGGCCGCGCCGAGATCCACGATCTGGCGTCCCGCGCGTACCTGGAGATGCTGGAGGTCAACGGGCTGGACCCGACCGCGTTCCCGAGCATCGTGGCGCTGGAACGGCAGGTGCTCGGCGCCGTCACCGAGCGGCTCGGCGGCGGCTCCGGCATCTTCACCAGCGGCGGTACGGAGTCGATCATGCTGGCCGTCAAGGCGGCCAGGGACGCCCGCCCGATCGAGGGACGGCCCCAGATCGTCGTCCCCGTCACGGTCCATCCCGCCTTCCACAAGGCGGCCCACTACCTGGGCATGGATATCGTGTCGGTCCCTGTCGACACCACGACCTATAGGGCCGATGCCAAGGCGATGGCTTCGGCGATGACATCCCGTACCGTCCTGGTGGTCGCCTCCGCCCCCTCGTACCCGCACGGCGTCATCGACCCGGTCACCGATATCGCTGCCGCCGCCGCCGAGGCGGGCGTGCTGTGCCATGTGGACGCGTGCGTCGGCGGGTGGATGCTCCCCTGGTTGAGGGAGAGCGGCCGTGCCGTACCGCCGTTCGACCTGTCCGTACCTGGGGTCACCTCGTTGTCATGCGACCTGCACAAGTACGGGTACGCGCCTAAGGGCGCCTCAGTGATCCTGTTCCGGGACGAGTCGTTGCGGCGCCACGCCTACTTCGCCTCAGCGGAGTGGCCCGGCTACACCGTCATCAACTCCACCGTCCAGAGCAGCAAGACCGCGGGTCCGCTTGGCGCGGCCTGGGCCACCATGATGGCCATCGGCGCCCAGGGCTACCGTGACCTGGCCTCCGGTGCGATGCAGGCGGCCGAACGGCTCATGGCAGGAGTGGCAGACATCCCCGGACTGCGCGTACTGGGCACCCCGGACGCGCCCCTGGTGGCCGTCGCCTCCGACGACCCCCAACTCGACGTCTTCGTCATCGCCGACGAGGCGCGGGCACGCGGCTGGTTCTTCCAGCCCCAGCTCTCGTACGAGGGCAGTCCCGCCAACGTGCACTTCACGCTGACCGGCGTGAGCCTCGCAGGCGTCGAGGCACTCCTGCAGGCCCTCAACGAGTCCGCCAAGGCGGCACGTGACGCGGGCCCCACCGAAGTCCCCGCCGAGCTGACCGACGCGCTGGCCACCCTCGACCTCGAAGACCTGGACGACGAGGGCTTCGCAGGGCTCCTCGGCTCCGTGGGAGTGGGGCTCGGCGACGGCGGGCAGCCCGAGATGGCCGTCGTCAACGCCATCCTGAACGCCCTCCCGCCCAGCACCCGGGAGGAACTGCTCGTCCGCTTCCTCTCGGCCCTCTATTCAGGCCACGTCTGACGTAGTAGGCGGTGTCTCAAAGTGGCCTCAGCCACCGCGCGAGCGCGTTACCTGGCCGGGGAGGCGAAGCCGAAGGCGAGCCTCACCGGCCAGATCGCGAAGCGATGTCGCGCTCGCCCAAGGCACGGTCACGGTGCGAGCCGCCAGGCGAGCGCCGTGGGCCGGGTCTTTGAAACACTGCCTAACCGAGCCGGATGAGCCGTTCGGGAATGGACGGCTCGTTCAGGGGCTGGCCCAGTACGAGCGGAATGCTGGACGCGCCGGCCTTGACCGCCCCGACCCGTTCGCCTTGGCCTGCCGTATGGGGAGCGTCACCCTCCGCGCTGACCTGCACGGTCAGGCCAGGCCAGCCCACCACGATCACCGGGGACCCGGCCTGCAACGCCGTCAGGCCGCCGAGCCCGTCGTCCACCTGCGCCACCCGCGCGCCCTGCGGAGCCAAGGTGACCGCCGTGAACGCGCTGTGCGCCGCCGCGAGCAGGTTCCTGCCGGCGGTGAGAGCACCCATGGCACTGGGGGACTGCTGCCCCATGACGGCCCCGAGGATCAGCGTGCTGACCCCGCTCACCTGCTTGCGCGCCGCGAAGACGTAATTGCCGCCCGCCGCGTCGGTGTAGCCGGTCTTGCCGCCGACCACGCCGTACTGGCCGAGCAGGATGTTGCCGCCCTGCCGCACCGCGCTGCCGTCGTCGGGAACGTACGCGCGCTTGCTCACGATCTCGACGAACGCCGGTACCTTCATGGCGGCCCGCAGCAGCTTCAGCTGATCGGACGCCGTGCTCACGGTCGTCGAGAGGTAACCGCTGGGGTCGGTGTAGGTGGTGCTCGTCATCCCCAGGGACTTCGCCGCGTCGTTCATCTTGGCGACGAACGCCTGCGGGTCGCCCGCATCCCAGCGGGCCAGCTCGTGCGCGACGTCGTTCGCGGAGATGACCATCAGGGCTTCGAGCGCCTTGCGTTCGGACAGCTGCTGCCCCGCGGTCACCTCCAGGATCGATTCCCCGCGCGACTTGCGGGCCGGAATCTGCGCCGCCGCTTGCGGAGACACCGTGAACGTGGGCCCCGGCTGCCCTGCGGTCAGCGGGTGGTCACGCAGGAAGACGTACGCCGTCATCACCTTGGCGACGCTGGCGGTGGGCGTCGGAATCGTCCCCCCGGACTCGCCCATGGTGCCGAGCCCCTCCACGTACAGGGCCGACTGCCCTTGCAGAGGCAACGGCAACGTCGGCGCAGACCCAGGGAAGGTGTGGCTGGAAGCCGGAAGCGTGAGTTCCAGGGTCGGGTCGGGAACGGGCCGTACCAGCTGCCCGGCCGCCGCACCCGCCACCAGCACCAGCCCCACGATCGTGGCGATCAGCCACCCGCGCCGCTTCTTCTTCTCTTTCTTGTGCCCGCGCCCTTCTTCAGCAGCGGCTTCATAGACCGCGCCGTAGTCCCGCTCCTGGGCGTACTCGCGCTCCTGGGCGTAGTGATGGGGCTGCGCGTATCCGTGCTGAGGCTGCGCATACTCCTGAGGCTGCGCGTACTGCTGGGGCTCCCCGTACTGCTGCGGCTCCCCGTAGTGCTGAGGCTCCGCGTACTGCTGGGGCTCCGCGTAGTGCTGAGGCTCCGCGTACTGCTGGGGCTCCGCGTACTCCTGCGGTTCTGTGTAGTGCTGAGGTTCCGCATATCCCTGAGGAGCGGCGGCGTACTGCTGGGGCTCTGTATTCCTCGGGGGCGCCGCATAGGACTGGGGCTCTGCATACCTCTGAGGCTCCGCGTAGTGCTGTGGCTGTTCGAACTGCTGCGGGGGAGTGAACGCTTGTGGCGCGGCGTACTGCTGCCGTTGCTGTGGCGGAGTCGCCGGTAGGTCGAGAGAGGTCCGTTCAGCCACCGGCTCGGGGACGGGCACATCCAGCGATGTTCGCGCTGCCGGTGACTCCTCCGCCTGTAGCGCGGCCTTCGCCGGCTCTTCGGGCTCGGGCTCGGGCTCCGGCCCGGGTTCCGGAGGGGCGGGGGTGGCGGGGGCTTCCTCGGCGGCGACGGCCTCTGGAGCCTCCGGCTCTTCCCGTACGGCCTCGGGCGCCGGCGGCTCCGGCTCCGGCACCTGCCTGCGCCTGATCGCGGAGGTGTCGATCTCCGGAACGGTCGGAGCCGCGGTCGCCGGCTTGCCGGACGAGGGGAACATGACGGTCCACTGGCCGGAGGAGCCGGCCCGCACTGACGAGGACTCGGGAGCGGCCGGAGCGTCCTCGGCCTTTCCGGTCTCCTCGGGTTCCTCCGCCTTCTCGGGTTCCTCCGCCTTCTCGGGCTCCTCCGCCTTCTCGAGGTCCTTGGTGCCCTCGATCTCCTCGGGTTCTGCTTCCTCGGGCTTCTCGGGCATTTCCGCGGCCGGTACGACCGGGAACTCGGCGGTGTCCGCCTGAGGGGAATCGTCCTGTTCGGCCGGATCGGCGGGCGCGTCTTCAGGATCCTGCGGGGGCGCTGAACCCTGCACGGCGCGGCCTCCTCGGCTCGTGTCCACGGGCGGGCGGAGCCGTCTCGCCGGCGTTCCCCCGTACACCTCTGAAACATGCGTAGTTTAGCCGGAAAGTTCGCGTGGCCAGGAGCCGGCGATCTGCATCGGACGCGGTGAGTGACCTCGATCCTGCCGGGTAGGGCGACGGTTGTCCCGGGTCGGCGGAGGCCGGCCCACGGGCGAGCCGACCCGCCGAGCCGACCCACGAGGAGCTGCTGACCCATGGCAACGAAGATCCGCGACATCATGACGGGATCGCCGACCTCGGTGTCCCCCGAGCTCGACATCGTCACGGTCGCGCGGGCGATGCGGGACGAGGACATCGGCGCGGTCCTGGTGGCCGAGGACGACACGGTGTACGGGCTGGTGACCGACCGCGACCTGGTGGTACGCGGGCTGGCCGCGGGCGGCGACCCGACCTCGGCCAAGGTCGGCGGAATCTGCAGCGAAATCACGGCCACGATCGGCCCGGACGACTCCGTCGACACGGCCGCCAAGCGGATGCGCGAGCGCTCCGTACGGCGCCTCCCGGTCATCGAGAACGGCAGGCCGGTGGGGATCGTCTCCCTGGGCGACCTGGCGATCGAGAAGGACGACCGGTCTGCCCTCGCCGACATCAGCGCCGCCAAGGGGAACGCCTGACGCCTCCCTGACACCTGGGGGCGCCGGCATCTGAGGGCGCCGGCATCTGGGGGGGGCGCCGGCACTTGAGGGCGTTGACCTCTGAGGACGTTCAGGCGGGGAGGGCCGCCACCAGGCGGTCGAGTTCCTCGTTGGTGTTGTAGTAGTGCACCGAGGCCCGGACGGCCGGGGACACGGCGGCCGGGTCGAACTGCTGATCGCTCCCGTGCGTGACGCTGACGTTGACGCCGCGTTCACGCAACGCGAGCTTCACCCCGGCGGCCTCGTGGCCGTCCACGGTGAACGTCACGATCCCCGACCGCCGCTCCCCTCGGTCCAGGACCTTGATCCCAGGCCGTCCGGCCAGGTCGTCCCTGAGCCGGGCGGCCAGCCGCGTCACCCGCCGCTCGATCTCGTCCAGGCCCAGCGCGACCGCGAGGTCGGCGGCGGCTCCGAGCCCGATCTGCCCCGCGACGAACCGTTCCCAGGTCTCGAAGCGCCGCGCGTCGTCGCGGATCTCGTACGCGTCCGGTGCGGTCCAGGACGCCGAGTGCAGATCCAGGAAGGGCGGCTCCAGGGTCCGCACGAGCGGGCGCCGCACGTACAGGAACCCGGTACCGCGCGGCCCGCGCAGGAACTTGCGCCCGGTGGCCGACAGGATGTCGCAGCCGATCTCGGTGACGTCCACCCTGAGTTGGCCCACCGACTGGCACGCGTCCAGCAGGAACAGCGCGTTCGCCGCCCGGCACAGCCGTCCCACCTCGGCGGCCGGGTTGACGAGGCCGTTGTACGTGGGGATGTGATTGATCGAGACCAGCCGGACGTCCCCCTTGGCCAGCTCCGCCTCCAGCGCCTCCAGCGAGATCTGCCCGTACCGGTCGTCGGGTACGACGTCGACCCGTACGTCCTGCCGGGCCGCGACCTGCAGGTAGGGGATGGCGTTGCTGGCGTACTCGCTGCTGGTGGTCAGGATCCGGTCGCCCGGGACGAACGGGATCGCGTAGAACGCCATGTCCCAGGCCCGGGTGGCGTTCTCCACGTAGGCGATCTCGTCCCGGTCGGCGCCGATGAGCCCGGCGACCGCGTCGTAGAAGCGTTCCAGGGCGGGCTCCGCCTGCTCGGCCGCCTCGTACCCGCCGATCATCGACTCCAGCCGCAGGTGCCCGTCCACGGCGTCGATCACCTGCCGCGGAGGCAGGGCCGCGCCGGCGTTGTTGAGATGGGTCACCCGGGCGCAGCCGGGGGTCTGGGCGCGCAGATCTTCGATGTTCACCGGACTGTCGTACCCGCCTGAGAGTCTCGTCAAGACGCGGGATTTGACCTCAACCATTCTTGAGGATTCATCATCGTCTCGTAGCCGCCCACCGGCGGCGGATCGATGAAAGCGGTGAGACCGATGGACATGGAAGTCACGGCGTGGATGTCCTTGCACCACGCGATGAACGCCCAGGACAGCAGGCCGTTCTCCAAGGCCACGCTCAAGCGCATCGCCCGCTTCGCGGTGCCGCACCGCCGCCACCTGGTCTTCTTCCTCATCTCCAGCGTCGTGATGGCCGTCCTGGCGGTGGCCACCCCCGTCCTCGCCGGCCGGGTCGTCAACGCGATCGTCGGCGGCTCCGACACCGACACCGTCGTCTGGCTGGCCGTGCTGATCGCCGGGCTCGCCGTCGCGGAAGGTGGCCTCGGCCTGGCCAACCGGTGGCTGTCGTCCAGGATCGGTGAGGGCCTGATCCTCGATCTGCGCACCAGCGTGTTCGACCACGTCCAGCGGATGCCGGTGGCCTTCTTCACCCGCACCAGGACGGGTGCCCTGGTCAGCCGGCTCAACAACGATGTGATCGGCGCCCAGCGCGCGTTCAGCGACACGCTCTCCGGTGTGGTGAGCAACCTGGTGATGGTGCTGCTGACCTTCGCCGTCATGGTGCAGATCTCCTGGCAGATCACCCTGCTCGCGCTGATCCTGCTGCCCGTCTTCGTGCTGCCCGCCCGCCGGATGGGCTCCCGGCTGGCCCACCTCGAGCGCGAGGCCGCCCGCCACGACGCGGCCATGAGCACCCAGATGACCGAGCGCTTCTCCGCTCCCGGCGCCACCCTGATCAAGCTGTTCGGCCGGCCCGCCCGCGAGTCCGAGGAGTTCGCCGCCCGCGCCCGCCGCGTCCGCGACATCGGCGTCCGCACCGCGATGGTCCAGCACGTCTTCATCACCGCGCTGACGATGGTCTCGGCCCTGGCGCTCGCCCTCGTCTACGGGCTCGGCGGCTTCTTCTCCCTGCGCGGCCAGCTCGACGCGGGCGCCGTCGTCACCCTCGCGTTCCTGCTCACCCGCCTGTACGCCCCGCTCACGGCCCTGGCCAGCTCGCGGGTCGAGGTGATGAGCGCGCTGGTCAGCTTCGAGCGCGTCTTCGAGGTCCTGGACCTCAAGCCGCTGGTCGCCGAGCCCGCCGAGCCGAAGCCCGCCCCCGAGGGCCCGGCCGCCGTCGAGTTCGACGGGGTCACGTTCGCCTACCCGTCCGCCGACAAGGTCTCCCTCGCCAGCCTCGAAGAGGTCGCCACCCTCGACAGCCGCGGCGGCGTCGACGTCCTGCACGATGTCTCGTTCCGCGTCGAGCCCGGCCAGATGGTCGCCCTCGTCGGCTCCTCGGGCGCCGGCAAGTCCACCATCGCCCAGCTCCTGCCGCGCCTGTACGACGCCGATTCCGGCACCGTCCGGCTGGGTGGCGTCGACGTCCGCGACCTGAGCTTCGCCTCCATCCGGGCCACCCTCGGCATGGTCACCCAGGACGGCCACCTCTTCCACGAGTCCATCCGGGAGAACCTCCTGCTGGCCCGTCCCGAGGCCTCCGAGGACGACCTGTGGGACGTCCTCGAGCGCGCCCGCCTCAAGGTCCTCATCCAGAGCCTGCCCGACGGCCTCGACACGATCGTGGGCGAGCGCGGCTACCGGCTCTCCGGCGGCGAGCGCCAGCGCCTCACCATCGCCCGCCTCCTGCTGGCCCGTCCCCGGGTCGTCATCCTGGACGAGGCCACCGCCCACCTCGACTCCACGTCCGAGGCCGCCGTCCAGGAGGCCCTCACC
This sequence comes from Actinomadura sp. 9N407, assembly GCF_044326315.1. NCBI lineage: Bacteria > Bacillati > Actinomycetota > Actinomycetes > Streptosporangiales > Thermomonosporaceae > Actinomadura > Actinomadura sp. 9N407. Next base: position 177,761 of record NZ_JBIRAW010000017.1, read on the forward strand.
GAAGCGCTGGAGGGCCGTACCTCGGTGGTGATCGCGCACCGCCTGTCCACGGTCCGCGCCGCCGACCTCATCCTCGTCGTCGAGGACGGCCGCATCGTCGAGCGCGGGACCCACGAGACCCTGCTGGCCGCCGGGGGCCGCTACACCGAGCTCCACCACACCCAGTTCGACCAGCAGACCCCCAAGGCGGCGGCGATGGCCTGACATCCCGCCTCACCACTGCGTCGACCGCGTCCGGCTCTGCCTCGCTCCCGAGCGAGGCAGAGCCGGACGCGGCATGTCACCGACCATGAAAAGGCCCCTCCTTTAGGTGGGGCCAGATGTGACCCATAGGCGTGACCTATCAGGCACCCACCGTCACCGCGTCCTCAGTGAAGTGTCAGCCGTTCTGTTGTGCCATGCGAGAGCCGATACAAGGCGTCACTAATCGCTCACCGGAGTTGGCGGACCACTTTCACGCATGGCACCCATCGGGTACGCCGCGTCACTGTGTCATCACAGATTTCCTGGCAACGAGTCCGGCCTCTCCATTTGGGGCTGGGCTTTGTTTTGTTCGGATCCGTGCGGGTAATCCGCGCCAGTAGCCAGGCGAACGGCGAGGTGAAGCGCAGATGAAATTCCGGACCGGGGTGGCGATCGGAGCCACCACTTATGCGGCTGGGCGATGGGCGCGGGCGTCCGTGCACCGGCTGCGGCCGGGACGGCGCCTCGTCGCCTACTACGAGGCCAAGCTGGAACGTGCCGTACGGCGGCTCACGGCCCGGGCCGAGCAGGGCGGGCCGCTGGTCAAGGCCGCGCTGGCCGGCGTCCGCGCGCTCAGCGAGGGCAAGGGCCCGGTACGGGCGCTGCTGAGCTTCGGCTGGACGGCGCTGAAGGAGACGCTCGCCGGGATCTTCGGGGGCGGCCGGAAGGCGCGGGTCACCACCATCGTGGAGCAGATCGACATCGGAGCGCCGCGCCGGCTGGTGTACGACCAGTGGACGAGGTTCCAGGACTTTCCGTCGTTCATGAAAAAGGTCGTCAGCGTCGATCAGATCGCGGACGAGAAGCTGAACTGGAAGGCCAAGGTCTTCTGGTCCAGCCGGCGCTGGGAGTCCACGATCGTCGATCAGGTACCCGACGACCACATCGCGTGGCGCGCCGATGGCCGGATCGACGGAACGGTCAGTTTCCACGCCCTCGCCCCCGATCTGACCCGCGTGCTGCTGGTGATCGAATACCGCCCCCGCGGCCTGTTCGAGCGGATCGGCGATATCTGGCGGGCACAGGGCCGCCGTGCCCGGCTGGAACTCAAGCATTTCCGCCGCCATGTGATGACGCGTTCCCTCGTACGCCCGGACGAGGTGGAGGGATGGCGCGGCGAGATCCGTGACGGCGAGGTGGTCGGCACCCGCGAACGCGGAAGGGCGCGTGCGAACACGGGTGGAAGGGCGCGTGCGAGCACGGGCTGAACGTCCCTACGGAAACGTCCCTACGGAACGGAGGAATTTCATGAAGCGTGGATCCTGGGCATCGAAACTGCCCACGGGCCAGGTCGCGAAGCGGCTGCCCATCGGTGGCCGGAAGAAGTCGTCCGGCCTGAGCAGGCTCCCGGCCAGGCTTCCGGTCGGAGGCTCCAAGAGCAAGCTGCCCGGCGGGCGGACCGCCGGTACCGCCGGCGGGCTCCTGCTGGGTGCCGGCGCCGCGGTGGCGGCGGCCCGTGCGGCCCAGCGGTTCAGCGGCCGGCGTGGCGAGGGCGAGGGCGACGGCGGCGACGAGCGTCCCGCCGAGGCCGGCGAGGAGCGCGCCGCCGAGCAGCCCGCCGACGGCGGCGAGCGAGAGGCCGAGGGCGGCGAGGAGAAGAAGGGCCTGTTCGGCCGGATGAAGGAGAAGTTCGGCGGCAAGAAGGGCGGTGGCGGTGGCGGCAAGAAGATCAAGGTGACCGATATCGAGGAGCACATCGATATCGGTGCCTCGCGCCGGCTGGTGTACGACCAGTGGACGCGGTTCCAGGACTACCCGTCCTTCATGAAGAAGGTCGTCAGCGTCGACCAGGCCGAGGACGTGAAGCTGAACTGGAAGGCGAAGATCTTCTGGTCCAGCCGCAAGTGGGAGTCCACGATCGTCGAGCAGGTCCCGGACCGGCACATCATCTGGCGTTCCAAGGGCGACAAGGGCCATGTGGACGGCACGGTGAGCTTCCACAAGCTCGCACCCAACCTGACCCGCGTGCTGCTGGTCCTCGAATACCACCCGCAGGGCCTGTTCGAGCGGACCGGGAACATGTGGCGCGCGCAGGGCCGCCGCGTCCGGCTGGAGCTCAAGCACTTCCGCCGGTACGTGATGACGCAGTCGCTGCTGCGCCCCGACGAGATCGAGGGCTGGCGCGGCGAGATCCACGACAGCGAGGTCGTCAAGACCCACGAGGACGCGGTCGCGGAGGAGGAGAAGGCGCAGTCGGAGCCCGAGAAGGAGTCCGCCGAGGCGAAGTGACCGGCATGCCGGACGTGCCGCCACGCGACGCGGTCCGGCCGCCTGAACCGCAGTCTGAAGCGCCGGCTGAAGCAGGCTGAAAGGCCTGGCACGGCCGACCGGCCACTCCTCCGTGTCGTTCCATGGTCTCCGCCGCCGAGCTCCCCGGCGGCGGAGACCACGACCGGAGACCGCCGTACCGCCCACGCAGGCCGCTGAACCGTCCAGCAAGGTCAACGCCGTTCACGGACGTCAACGCCGTCCGCGGACGTCAGCGTGGTGCGCGGACGTCAGCGTGGCGCGGGGCGCGGATTCTCAGGTGTCGAGACCGGCGAGCAGGCGGGCGACATCGAGGCCGCTGTTCAGGTAGTCCACGAACAGCACGTTGTTCAGGGCCCACTTGGACCGCCGGTACCGGACGAGGAAGATGGCGTCGTCGGCCGAGTGGCCGAGATCGATGAGCGTCTGCGCGACGACGAGTCCCGAGCGGTTGTAGCCCGAGTGGCACCGGACGAGGACCTTCCGCCCGTCGCGTACGGCGGTCGCGGCGATCTCCGCGAACCGGCAGACCGCCTCGATCTGCTCGGCGCTGAGCGGGCCGTCCGGCATCGGTGCGTGGTGATGCTCGGTCCGGTCGTCCGGACCGTGGCCTTCACGCGTGTAGAGGCTGAGCACCACGTCGAACTCGTCCCGGACGATCGCCGGCGTGCCGTCCTCGTAGACGTGGCCGCCCATCCACAGGCTGGGGATGATCTCGTTCCAGGGCGCCCCGGCATCGGGCGCTCCCCGTCCCTTGGTGCGCATCCGGCCTCCGCATGTCCAACCGAGCCCCGCAGGTGCGTCACTCAGCCTACTGAGGCCCGAGGCGCAGGACCGTCAGACCCGTCCGTCAGGTCACATTGCCGTCGAGATAGGCCCAGGCGCCTTCGTTCCTGACGAAACGGCTGACCTCGTGGAGTTCGCCGCCCGTGTGATGGGCGCGGAACTCCACCGTTCCCTTGGTGTGGAACGGGCTGCCCTCGGTGGTGTTCAGGATCTCCAGCCGCTCCCACCGAAGGCCCGCCGGAAGGTCGACCACTCGCGGCCGCGTGCTGGGATGCCAGCTCTTGAGCAGGTACGCGGCGTCCTGGACGGCGAAGGCGCTGTACCGGGAACGCATCAACTCCTCGGCCGTCCTGGCCTGGGCCTCGCCACGATGTAGCCGTCCGCAGCAGTCCTGGTACGGAGCGGCGGACCCGCACGGGCACGCGGCCGGACGTTGCGGCTTCCCGGGACGTTCGGGTTTCCGGGGATGTTTGGGCATCCCCTCATTCTGGCCGCTGCACGGCGTCCACCATGACGTCACCCAGGAGTAAGGGTGTGCCGGACGGGCAGGAGCCGGACGTGAGCACCGCCGCGCTGATCGTCATCGACATGCTGAACCCGTACGAGCACCAGGACGCCGATGTCCTGGCGGAGAGCGTCGAGAAGATGGTCGAGCCGTTGCGCGGACTGATCGCCCGGGCCCGCGAACGCGATGACGTGCGCCTGCTGTACGTCAACGACAACTACGGCGACTTCTCGGCCTCGCCCGGCGACCTGGTCGGGAACGCTCTGCGGGGACGGCGGCCGGACCTGGTGGAGCCGATCCGGCCGCCGGACGACTGCCCGTTCCTGGCCAAGGTGAGGCACAGCGTCTTCTACGGCACCGCTCTGGAGTACCTGCTGATCCACGAACGGATCGACAAGATCATTCTGACCGGCCAGGTCACCGAGCAGTGCGTCCTCTACAGCGCGCTGGACGCGTACGTCCGGCACTTCCAGATCAAGGTGCCCCGCGACGCCGTCGCCCACATCGATCCGGAGCTGGGCGACGCCGCCCTGCGGATGATGGAACGCAACATGCGGGCGGAGATCGTCGACGCCGCCGAGTGTCTCGGCTGACCCGTCCGGATCCAGGCGGTACGCCCGGAATGCGGCCTGTGCGGCCGTTGCAGGACGTGGATTCGGGGCAGGGACCCGCACAAGGGGGTGGCGGAATGGCCGATGCCGATGTCGTCGTGGTGGGCCAGGTGGCCCGCGACCTCGTCGTGGTGGTCGATGAAGTGCCCGAGGGCGGCGGGTCCGTTCCGGTACGGACGCGGAGTGAGATGCTCGGCGGCAAGGGCGCCAACCAGGCGGTCGGACTGGCGCAGCTCGGGGTCCGGGTGGCGCTGGCCGGCGCCGTCGGCGAGGACGCGGTCGCCGCCGATCTCCTCGCCCAGGCGAAGGCCGACGGGATCGATACCTCGCACGTGGTGCGACGTGCGGGGGCCACCAGCGCACTGATCATCGACATCGTGGACGGCTCCGCCCGCTGGCGCTACCTGGAGGACATTCCGGACGAGACGCTGGTGACGGAGGCCGACATCGATGCCGCGCGCGGAGCGCTGTCCCGGGCGCGCTACGTCCTCGTCCAGTTGCAGCAGCCGGCCGCGACCGCCCTGCACGCCGCGACCGTGACGCGCGCGGCCGGTGGCCGGGTGGTCCTGGACGGCGTACCGCAGGATCGCGACGCCTGCGCCGGCCTGCTGGGCACCGCCGACATCCTGCGCGCCGACGCGCAGGAGACCGACCTGCTGGCCGGCTCACACATCGGCACGCCGGAGGCCGCCGTACGGCTCGGCCGGGACGTTCTGGGCCGTGGCCCGTCCCTGGTCGCCTTGGCGGTCGCTGACCAGGGCAATATGTTCGTCTGGCCGGACGGTGAACTCTTCCTGCCCCTCGGCGACGCCGATGTGGTGGACACGACGGGCGCCGGAGACGCCCTGGTGGCAGCGCTCACCGCGTCCCTGCTCCGTGGCGAACCACCACGGAACGCCGCACGGCACGCCGTCGAGGCCGCAGCCGCCACGGTCGGTCATCCCGGTGGACGTCCCGCCCTGAGCAGGAGGCGAAGTCCCGGGGAGAAGCGCGCGGATCGACTCCGGTGAACGCACCGGCCTTCCGTGCGTGCTCCAGCACCTCCCGCCACCGCTGCCGCCCCACCGTCCGGGCGCGCATCCGCGCGTACGGGAGGTTCCGGTAGGTCACCTCGATCCTGTCGGGGCCTCCGGACGGTTGATGTCCTTGGCCGCCCCGTACCCGGAGAAGCGGCGGCGGACCATATGGACGGGACGCCGTTGCCTGTCGGACTTGTGGCGTTATCGGGCGAGCCGGGATAATCGCCGGACGCGGCCCGGCTCCACGGGCGGATCCGGCGATCCGGATCTGATGGCGTCGGGAGGCAGAATGCGGCTTTTCGCGGCGGTCGTTCTGGTGGCGGGGCTGTTGACGGCCTGCGGCGACACCCAGAGCGGATCGATCCTCGACAAGGACACCCTGGTCGTGGGGGTACGGCCGGACCTGCCCTCGCTCGGGGTGAAGCGCACGGATGGAACGTTCGAGGGCTTCGACATCGACGTCGCCCGCTATGTCGCGAAACAGCTGGGACGTGACGTCCGCTTCATCCCGGTCCTGGCGGCCGACCGCATCCCGGCGCTGACCTCGAAGCGGGCCGATCTGGTGCTGGCGACGCTCTCGGTCACCCCCGACCGCAAGACCAAGATCGCCTTCGCCGGCCCGTACTACACCTCGTACCAGGACGTCATGGTCCATTCCAAGGACACCGATGTGAAGGCCGTGCGCGACCTGAAGGACCGCAGGTTCTGCGCCGTCGAGGGCGCCGACCCCACCAAACGGCTCCTCGCGCTCCACGGAATGTCCGCCCGGCTCGTCACGGCCAAGGACTACGACGAGTGCATGCGGATGATCCACGGCGGAATGGTCGACGCGATCACCACCAACGACGTGATCCTGGCGGGCCTGATCAAACGGCACGGCCGGCAGACCCGCCTGGTGAACGTCAAGCTCAGCGAGCAGAACACCGGAATCGGCATCCGCCAGGGCGACCCCGACGGCTGCGAGGCGCTCAACCGGGCCATCACCAAGATGTACCAGGACGGCACCACGCGAAAACTGGTCGCCAAATGGTTCGACGGCACCGGCCTCGATGTGTCGATGACCGAAGTCCCGCAATTCGAAGGCTGCGACTGACCCGCTCCCGAGACCCGCGCGACCTCACCTGCGCGTGGCCGGGTTGTAGATCAGATAGGTGAACTGAGGAGCCCGGCCGTCGGGCCCGGCCGCCCCGATCTAGGCGTTGACAAGATGTCTCCGTTTCAGGCAATCTAGGCATCGTCAAGTTTTAGTGAGTCGACGTTGAGGAAGCGCATGACGCACGCCCGCGGCACGATCCGGCAGATGTGGCAGCTGCTGGAGCCCGTACACGCCACGCTCTACTACGCCCCGGAGATGTTCGACGCGGCGGCGGGCCTCGGCCATGCCGTCGACGAGCGGTGGCCGAGCTACTTCTCCTACAGGGCCGCGCCACTCGGCCCGGTAGGTCCGGAGCTGGTGAACGCCCTCTTCTACAGCTTCAGTCCGCAGATGGTGGAGCGGTACAGCGCACCGGCATGGCTGACAGCCACGCCCGAGCAAGTCCTGGACGCTCGGGCCGGCGGGATGGACCGCGTACTACGCAGGCTCCTGGGCGACCGGATCGGTTCGCGGGACTTGGACGAGGCGGCAAAGCTGGCCCGCCGCGCCGCCGAGGCCACGGACACGGCCGGCCGCCCGATGGCCGCCGCGAACGCCGCCCTGCCCTGGCGCGAGGAGCCGCACATGATCCTGTGGCAGGCCGCGACGATCCTGCGCGAGCACCGCGGCGACGGCCACATTGCGGCCCTCCAGGCACACGGCATCGGCCCCATCGACTCCCTGGTCACGCACGCCGCCGTGGGCGCCGCGCCCGAGCAGGTGTTCAGCAGCAGGCAGTGGACCGCCGATCAGTGGACCGCCGCCCGCGAACGCCTCGCGGTCCGCGGCCTGGTGAAGCCCGACGGCACGGCCACCGACGAAGGACACCGGCTCCGTACCGAGGTGGAAAGGCTCACGGACGAACTCGCCGCCGCCCCCTGGAGCGCGCTCGCACCGGCGGAAACGGCCAAGCTGGCCGACCTGCTCATGCCGCCCGTACTGGACATCGTCGGCACCGGACTCCTGCCGATGCAGAGCACCCTGGGCATCGGCATGACGTACGAATAACGCCCTATCCGGTGCGGCCGAGCGAGGAGGGGGCTTCGCGCGCGTCGATCAACTCGTCCCAGTGCCGCTCCGCCCAGGAACACGCCGCCGCCATCGGCTCCAGCAGGCTGCGACCGAGCGGGGTCAGCTCGTAGTCGACCCTGCGTACCGGCGCGGCATGCGCCGTACGGCTGACGAGGCCGTCGCGTTCCAGCGTACGCAGCGACTGGGTGAGCACCTTGGCGGTGACGCCGGGCAAGGGACGCCGCAGCTCGGAGAAGCGACGCGGCCCGTCCTCCAGGCAGCGAATGATCATCCCCGCCCATTTGTCGCCGAACCGGATCGGTGACAGGTCCGACGGGCAGACCGGGTCGAACATGTCCGGATCCAGTGGTTTGGTCACCTGCTCACCGTAGCCGGTATCCGATCGGTAACCACGCTCCCGGCTAGCGTCCGGGCAACGCCGGATCGAACCGGCACCCAGGTGAGGAGTACGCATGAGCAGGATCGTTGTGTTCGGTGCCGGCGGCAGGGCCGGCCGGGCGGCAGTGACGGAAGCACGCCGGCGTGGACACGAGGTCACCGCCGTGGTCCGCGATCCGGCCAAGCACGAGGACTTGGCGGACGGCGTACGCCTGGTAGCCGGAGACGTCACCGACCCCGACGGCGTCGCCGAGGCGGCCCACGGCCACGACGCCGCGATCAGCGCCGCCTTCGACCTCGGAGTAGCTCCCGACGGCTTCGCCACCGCCGCCGCCCGCGCCCTGCTGGACGGGCTCACGCGGGCCGGTACGGGCAGGCTGGTGGCCGTCGGCCTGGCGTCCGTCCTGCCGACCGCGTCCGGCGTCCTCCTGATGGACACCGACGGCTACCCCCAGGACTACCGCACCTTCTACCTGGGACATGCCGCAGGAAACGACACCCTGAGCGCCGCCACCACATCGCTGGACTGGCTGGTCCTGAGCCCGGCCGGGGACTTCGACCACGAGGGTGCCCGTACGGGCCGCTACCGAACGGCCCCCGCCGACGCCGCCAGCCGCATCTCCTACGCCGACTTCGCGATCGCCCTGGTCGACGAGATCGACACACCTGAGCACCACCGCACTCACGTGGGCGTCGAGGAGCACTGACACACGAAAGACGAGAGGCACTGGCCCCGGCCACACCCCGCAAGACCATTCTGATAACCGCAAACGCGCCACCATTCGTACAAGCCAGAACGCCGGTAACGGACGTAGTTCGTCGACCCCTAAGGCTCATCCAGACGACGGCTCAGGCTTGGCTTAACCGCGTCCTGACATCACCTTGCCCGGCTGCTGTCGCGTCGGTCCCGGGGGCTGTAAAGTCCCTGGGGCCCGCGCTCGGTCAATCGTGAGACGGTAGGCCCTGAGGTGAACTGAATGGCTCGTCGTACCGTCCCCGTGTCCGCCACCATCGGTGCTCAACCGTTCGCCTGCACCGTGTGCAGGTCAGAGTGGTTCTGGCATCGAAAGGTCCACTTGACCTCGGGAACGGAGTTCGCGGGCTGGACCAAGCCATCGGCAACGGGCCTGCATTGCACCGTGTGCGGCTACCTGCATTTGTTCTACAACGACAACCTGCAGCTACGAGACCAGCACAGCCCTACCTGAGATGCAGGACTTCCCTGCACATCTTCCGCGGCAGGATCGAAAACGGCGGCTCAGGGCCCCGCATCGCTGCTGAATGAGAAACACCCGGTAACCGTCCAAGCACCCGGACACCCGCCCCCAAAGCGGATCAACTGGACGCCCCGCCCGGCCGGCAGGCGGCCCGTTCACGGGTGTGACGGGCCGCCCGTCTCCAACGTGGTGGTTCGCTGGGGAAGCGGCGTCCATGGCGAGTTCACACGAAAGGGTTGCGCCCAGGTGAACGGCCGGAGATTCTCATATGGTCCAAGGGGCCTCATCCGCGGGGAGATTGCCCATGGGAAGCCGTTCCGGCATGCCGCTGCCACATGCCTGCCGCGAGCCGTCCGATCTTGTGCACGCCCTGACCGCGCTCCATGACGCGGTGCAGAGCTCGGACACGCACATCGGTGAAGTCGCCAAGAGGCTTCCGGGCGTGCCGCACGGTTCGCCCGGCGGGGCCTGTGCACCCCAGGAACCGCTGGAACGCGGCAAAGACGCGCACGGCACCGGAGGAAGCGTCGGTCCCACGGGCGGTCCGGCGGCTGAAGGCGATCCGGGCGGGACGACCCGGCAGGACGGTTCGCGTGACCTGAGCGTTCGGGACCCGGACGATCCGGTCCATGGCCTGCGCCGGCCCGTCTACGAATCGTGGCGGCGTTCCCGGGATGCCGGGATAGCGGTCGCGATCCCTGCCGCGCCTCAGGTGTACGAACCCGGAGACCTCGCCGAGGCCCGTGCCGCGCACCCCCTCGACCCGCACCTGCCGATGCTGCGCGGCCTGTTGCGCTCGTACACCGACGAGACCGAACACCTCATGGTGGTCACTGACGCCGACGGGCATGCGCTGTGGTGCGAGGGGACTCCGGCGGTATTGCGGCAGGCGAGCCGGATCGGGTTGCTGGAGGGCTTCTGCTGGTCGGAACGGTCGATCGGCACCAACGGCATCGGCACCGCGCTGGCCACCGGCGCGCCCCAGTACGTCTATTCGGCCGAGCATCTGGTCTCGTCCCTGCACGGCTGGTCCTGCGCCGGCGCACCGATCGTCGACCCCGACACCGGCCGGGTCATCGGCTGCGTCGATGTCAGCGGCACCGTCAAAGCGCTGCATCCGGCCGCCGTGGCGCTGGTCGGTGCGGCCGCCGCGCTCGCCGAGGCCCAACTGGAACTGCAGATGCGACGCGGTGACGAGTCGCTGCGCGAGCGCTACCGCCGTCACTTGGACGGGTTGCGCGGTGAGCCCGGAGCCCTGGTGACCCCGACCGGCCGCATCCTGCTGGCCGAACCCGCCGAATGGCGCGGACGGCGGATACAGGTGCCGGCCCCCGGCGGTGCCCTTGCGTTCCCCGACGGGAGCCAGGCCGCGGCCGAACCCGTCGGCGAGGTCTTCCTGCTTCGGGCGACGTCGGCCGTACGCCGCCCATCGTCGCCCAGGCCACGTCCGGGGAGCGCCGAAACCCCGCTGGCGCGCGGCCGAACGTCCGGTCCTATCGGTGGCGCCGCAGCGGACACGCCGCTGCTGGCCCTGGCGCTCCTGGGCGACGATCCCCCTTCCGCCTGGATCGACGGCCGCCGGCTGCGGCTGTCGCTGAGGCACGCCGAGATCCTCGCCCTGCTCGCCCTTTACCCGCGAGGCCTCACCGCCGACCGGCTGTCCCTGCACCTGTACGGCGAAGCGAGCAACCCGGTCACGGTCCGCGCCGAGATCCACCGGTTGCGCGCTCAACTCGGCGATGTCGTCCGAGCCAAGCCGTACCGGCTGGATTGCGCCGTGGACGGCGACCTCCTGGCGGTACGGCGGTTGCTGGACGCGGGCGAGGTCGCCGCCGCGATACGGCTCTGGCGCGGAGACCTCCTGCCGCAGTCGGACGTTCCCGCCATCAGAGCCGAACGCGACGAGCTGACGATGCTCCTGCGGCGTTCACTGCTGGATCACGGTGACATCGACCTGCTGTGGACGTACACGCGGACCGAGACAGGCCGAAACGACCTGGAGGTCCTGGAACACCTGAGCGCGCTCCTTCCCCCCGGAGACCCACGCCACGACGCCGTGGCCGCGCGCGGGCGACGGATCCTCACCGAGGACGACTGAACGACACTCGCCCTTTCACCATGCCGACCCCTCACCTGCGACGAACGCGGATCGCACGGATCCGTCACTGTGCGCAACCGATCGATTGCAACGTGCATGCAACGTAGTGCGATCTACCATGCCGCAAGTCGGTCGAACGAGGCCGGCCAAATAGCGGTGTCTCCGATGCGTACCGAACTGGGGAGGGGGGACGCATCGGAGGCACCGTGGCCGACCGCTATTCGCGGAATGGCGCGCCTCGACATTGTCGGGATCATCGCGAGGGGGATTCTGTTTGCTGTGCCTGACTTGCCGCCGGGTGTGCCCGGCGGGACGGCCGGATGAGTACACCACGCGACGCGCACACCTGATCGTTGATCACGGCCTGTGCGCCTGCATGAGCCACGTTCCACCAACGGCAACGCCGACCGGCCGCCTCCAGATCCCCGAGGTGGACGCCGCCGATTCTCAGCGCCACGGGAACCGCGTCCGGCGTTCACCCTGATCACGACCTCGGCGGAGACGGAACTTCCGCAACGGTCATGAAGTCCTCCGCCGCGACATGCCGAATTCTCACACGTCCCGCCGCGATCTCCTGGACCGAATTCGCGCTCGCTTGAGCGACCGACTTGGCGGAACGGTCAATGGCGAGGACGTGCCCCTATGACGACCGTGCCGCCACGGCAAGCGCGGCGGCCCCCGGCCCGCACCCGATCTCCAAAAATCGCGCCTGCTGAGTGAACGGCAACGCGTCCACGGTCTCGGCAAGGCGAGGCGAAAGACTCCCGGACATAGGATCACACTAAACTCTCGAAACGATCAGACGCCGACCCGTTCCACCTCAATCTCAGCGCGAACGCCGGCTCTCGATTTACCGGGCCCCGTGCCGTTCCAGAACATCCAAAGGCCATCCGAGAAGGGAGGCGGGCGTGCGCACGCGGGTTTTCCTGGAGGCGGCCACGGTCGGGGGAGGCTGGACGACCATGCTCGCGGTGCTCTTGGTCGCCAACGCCTACACCAACGAGCCGGAGCCGCCCTACCTGCGGTGGGTGTGGGTGATGCTGGCCGTGGCGGCCGCGTGCGCGGCGGTGGCGGCGCTGGTGGTGGCCGGTCAGTGGCGCGTACGGCAGGACGGCGTCACTCTCAGCCCTGGTCACGTTGCCGGCCTCGGGCTCGGTGCGGCCGTGTGGCTCGTCGGCGGACTGTGGTGTTACTCCTGGCTCATCTTCCACGGGGCCGGGCCCCCGGTCCACTGCACGTTCCCGGGAGTCCAGGGCGAGTCTCACTGCCTGTCTCAAGACGTGGGTGAGTCGCTAGCCTGGCTGCTCGCTCTATCGGCGAACGGCGTACTCGTGTGCTTGGCGATCCTGGCCGGGTTCGGCCGCTGCTCACGCATTGCCGCGCTGCTGTCACCGGCTTTGATCGCTGGTTTGTACGGGCTCGCCCGCCTTCTGCTGGGCCCGCGCTTCCTGTGATCACCCCACGACGACCGCGAGGTTTCCCGGAGCTTGCGTACCCTTTCCCTCCGGTAATTGCCTGAGGGTTGGAGACAGCCTCTTGGGGAGCTTGGAATACAGATGGAACACGCACGCCGGCATATGGCGTCCCAAGCCGGCGTCCGGTGTCACATGCTCTAGAGACGACAGAAGCCGGTTTCCGCAGGTCGAGCGCGGAAACCGGCTGATCGATTTGGGGTGCCCCCTGCAGGATTCGAACCTGCGCACACGGCTCCGGAGGGCGCTGACCCGATCACCATCGGCAACGCTGCTGACCTGCTCTCGAACGGCTCCACGCACTCCGACGCTCGCGGGCGTTCCGCGTATATTCCGGATCTTGGTCAAAGTTTCCGCAGGCCGAGTCGGCTCCACTCCGGCGATCCCTTCATCTAGGATGGCAGCCATGACCGAGCTTCCGGTAGGTGACGATCACCAGGTAATCCGCCTCGGCGGTCAGGCCGCCGTGGTCGTCCCGCTTGATGAGTACCGGCGGCTGCGTGACCTCGAACGCCGTACGGAACTCGTGGAGCAAGCCGACGCGGAAGAGGCACAAGCCTTGGCTGAGTACCGGGCGCAGCAGGACGCGGGAACCGTGAACACGGTCTCGCAGGATGAGGTACGGCGCCGGTTCGGGCTCCCTACCTGATGACCTACAGCGTCACGTGGAGTGAACGGGCTGTCTCCTCCGGATCCCGCTACCTCGCTGACGATGCTGTGGGCCTGGCGCAGGTCATGACCGCCACTGACCTACTCGCTGACGACCCTCGCCCCGCGGGCTCCTTTGCCTACGGCAGTGAGGACCTGCGGCGGATCCGTGTCGGCCGGTACCGGGTCCTCTATGAGATCTATCCGGCAGACCAAAGCATCATCGTCCTGCACGTTGGCCGGGTTGCCTAGCCTGCCGCTGGACCGTGCGGCGTAGCCGCTGTTCTTCACCCCACCTTCCTCCCCCGGCGGGCCCTTCCCGCAGTAACCACCCTGCCTGATCTTCCCGTCTGCCGTCGTCCCACCCCGTAGGGGAAGCGGGCCAGGGCCAGGGGGCGAAGGTGGAGCGCCCCACTGGACGAACGACCTTCGCCCCCTGGCCCTGGTCTGCTTGGCTCGTCTGGGACGTCGGCAGGCGGGACGATCAGGCTTCCACCTCAACTCTCGGCAACCGTCACGTTGCGGGCTGACCTTCCCGGAGCCGGAGTGCCCCCGCCGGAGGCATGTAAGAACATGTGTCTCCGCCTCGATGTACGTCGCGTTCGGCCTGCTGTAGAAGATGGCGGATGGATGCGAACGCCAGACCCCTGGATCAACTCGTGGCTCTTCTCCCACCGCCCGAGAGTCCCGTCCCTGGGATGCGGTCCTGGAAGGAGGTGTTCGAGGAGTTGGGAACCGCCTTGCCGACGGACTTCGTCACCTTGATCGAGCGGTACGGGGCGTTCGAGGTCGGCAGCTTGGGAGAGAGCGATTATGAGGGGCCGCACTATTTGGAGTTTCTTGCGGTCTCTGATCCGCGGGTGGTGCGGAAGCAAGTGACATGGGCACAGGCGGCTGGGATGCGAGCGGATGCCTACAACCCTCTACGCGAGCATGACTCGGAAATGTACCGGCTCTGGCCTGAGCCTGGAGGGTTCCTGGGGTGGGGGACCACGATCGAGGGTGACTGGTTCGGCTGGTTGACCGAAGGCGATCCCGAGGGGTGGCCGATCGTTGCGGACGGCCGGGGCAACGAGTGGATAGATGAGCAACCCTTGCGGATCACGACCACCGAGTTCCTCTTGCACTGGTTCTCCGGCGCTCCGGACCTGCCGTACATGGCCCAGCTCTGGGCGGGGGGAGAGTGGGATCCAGTGGAGTGCAAGTCTCTGCTCTCCTGAGTCCGGCGGCGGCGCGCCCCCCGTGACCGCCGTCAGCCGGAGAGCTGGCCGGCGGCTGCGCGGTGCGCGGCCGTCCGGGCCGCCGGTCGGTGACCGGCGCCCACGCCGCACGCGCCGACCGGCGGAGCCGGGCGGCCGGGGCGGCGACGCGAGCGCCGCCGCCCCTTGATCTTCCTGACCCTCACCCTCGATTCCTACGGGCGGGTGCGGAACGGCGTGCCGGTCGATCCGGACTCCTACGACTACGCGCGGGCGGCGCGGGATGCCCTGCACTTCTCCAAGCTGGTCGATCGGTTCGTGCAGAACCTGCGGCGCTTTGTCGGGCATGACGTGCAGTACTTCGCCACCGTCGAGCCCCAACGGCGCCTCGCCCCGCATCTGCACATGGCCATACGCGGGACCATCTCTCGCGCTGAGCTGCGGCAAGTGGCGGAGGCGACCTATCACCAGGTGTGGTGGCCCTCGACCGATCGCGTCGTCTACTCCGGGCATCGCCTCCCGGTCTGGGACGACTCGGCGGGCGAGGACGGCGGCTACCTGGATCCTGAAACCGGCGCGGTCCTTCCGACCTGGGATGAGGCGCTGGATGAGCTGGGCCAGGACGAGACCGCCGAACCCCTGCACGTGCTCCGGTTCGGGCGCCAGCTCGACGCACAGGGCGTCATGGCCGACTCGCCCGAATCCCGCAAGCTGATCGGCTACCTGACCAAATACCTGGTCAAGGGCGTCTCCGAATGCCATGAGGCCGAGACCACCGCTGAGCGTGACCACGTCGACCGGATGGCCGAGACGCTGCGGTACGAGCCGTGCTCACCGACGTGCGCGAACTGGCTCCGCTACGGCGTCCAGCCCAAGAATCCGCGGGAAGGTCTCGCCCCTGGGTTCTGCAAGGGCAAAGCCCACCGCCGCGAACACCTCGGCTACGGCGGCCGGCGGGTCCTGGTCTCGCGCAAGTGGTCCGGCAAGACCCTCGCCGACCACAAAGCCGACCGAAAGGCATGGGTCCTCGCTCGGCTCGCAGAGGCAGGAATCCCGGTCGTCAATCCGACCGATCCCCAAGCGGTCCACGTGTGGGAACGCGCGGGACCCGGTGACCCGGACGTCAAGCCGGTCGAACAACGGCTCATGCACATGATCAACGAACGCGTACAGCGGCGGGCCCAACTCGACCAGGCCACCGAACAGACCACCCCTGATCTTTCGGCAACTCAGGAGGCCGCGTGAACGTGAATGATGACGACTACATGACCGTTCCTGAGGTTCTAGTGTCCCGAGTCGTTAATTAGTTGGCAGTATGTGGCGAGGGTTTCGAGGATGTCGTCGGCGTGTTTTGTCCACACGAACGGCTTGGGGTCGGCGTTCCACTCGTTGATCCAGACACGGACGTCC
>NZ_JBIRAW010000018.1:0-184155 GCF_044326315.1 Actinomadura sp. 9N407
ACGTCCGTGTCTGGATCAACGAGTGGAACGCCGACCCCAAGCCGTTCGTGTGGACAAAACACGCCGACGACATCCTCGAAACCCTCGCCACATACTGCCAACTAATTAACGACTCGGGACACTAGGGACACCGCATCTCTAGGGACACCGCATCTCTAGGGACACCGCATCTCTAGGGACACCGCATCTCTAGGGACACCGCGCCTCTAGGGACACCGCGCCTCTAGGGACACCGCATCTCTAGGGACACCGCGCCTCTAGGGACACCGCGCCTCTAGGGACACTGCATCTCTAGGGACACCGCGCCTCTAGGGACACTGCCTGGACGCCCGGGGGCCGGACTCAGATCTGGCCCTCGGGCTTCTTGGGGATCGTGGCCGCGATGGCCTGGCCCAGCTCGATCAATACGTCACCGGGTGGGCTGTACTTGGCAGGGACCGTGACCTCGACGTACGCCTGCCGCGCCACGGCGGTCCACGTCACCGGGCGGTCGGCCGGATGCCCGAACCAGTCGACGCCGTTCACCGTCATCAGCTGCGACGTCGGCTGCAGTGCCGAGGGACGCGGTACGCCGCAGCGCAGCGCGATCGCGGGCGAGCCCCAGGCGGCGGTGAGCGGCGATTCGGGGGAGGTGTCACGGCGGGACTCGCCGTGCACCTTCTCCGGCAGCCGCAGCCCTGAGCACAGCCGCTGGCTCGCCGCGTCCACCGTGGGCACGGGCACCTGCACCGCGCCCACGCCGCACCCGGCCAGCACCACGGCGGCCGGGACGAGGAACGCCAGGCGTGCGGCCCGGCTCCATGATGGGGTACGGCTGCGTGGCGCTGTATGGCTGCGCGGCGCTGTACGGTCCCGCGCCCGCAACCGCGGCCGTGCCGCGTCGGATCCGGCGTGGCTTCGGTACTTGTGGAACGCGAGCGAGTGGAACGCTGGCGAGTCGAACACGGGCCAACTGAACACGGGCGAGTCGAACGCGGGCCTGCTGAACACGGGCCGACTGAACACGGGCCGACTGAACACGGGCCGACTGAACAGAGGCCTGCTGAACACGGGCGAGCTCGGTGGCCTGATGCCGTCAGATGTGGACGATCGGGCAGGTGAGCGTGCGGGTGATCCCTTCGACCGCCTGGATCTGCGCGACGACGAGCTTGCCGAGCTCGTCGACATTGCGCGCCTCCGCTCGGACGATCACGTCGTAGGGACCCGTCACGTCCTCCGCCAGGGCGACACCGGGGATGCCGGCGATCTCGCCGGCGACCTCGGCCGCCTTGCCCACTTCTGTCTGGATGAGGATGTAGGCCTGCACCATCACGTCCTCCCCGGGCGGAGAAAATGCCGTCGGACGGTCACCGTATCGTGTTACGGGCCGCGGCGGGCGCCCGGGGCGGCCGGGAACGTTCCGGCCGGGACCGGAACGCTGAGGCCCGGCGGCGATGCCGGCGGAGATGTCGGAGATGCCGGAGATGGCGGCGGCGATGGGCGGCGGGGACGAGATCGGGGGCCGATGAGCACCATCGGGGAGCTGGGCGAGTTCGGGCTGATCACGAGGCTGACCGACCGGTTGCCGCAAGGGCCGGCGGTGGAGCTCGGCCCGGGTGACGACGCCGCGGTGGTGCGCGGGCCCGACGGCCGGACGGTGGCCACCACCGACCTGCTGGTGGAGGGCCGGCACTTCCGCCGCGACTGGTCCGGGCCGTACGAGATCGGCTGCAAGGCCGCCGCGCAGAACCTCGCCGACGTCATCGCGATGGGGGCCCGGCCCACCGCGCTGCTGGTCGGGCTGGCCGTCCCGGCCGCGACATCGGTGGAGTGGGCCGAGCAACTGTACGCGGGGCTGGCCGAGGAGTGCGCGCTGGCGGGCGCCTCGGTCGCCGGCGGCGATGTCGTGGCGGCACCGCAGATCACGCTGGCGGTCACCGCGCTCGGCGACCTCGGCGGGCTGCCGCCGCTGACCCGCTCGGGCGCCAGGCCCGGCGACCTGGTGGTGGTACGGGGCACGCTCGGCCTCGCCTCGGCCGGCCTGGAGTTGCTGAAGGCCGGCCGGCGGGGTCCTGCCGAGCTGATCGAGGCGCATCGCCGCCCGCGCCCTCCGTACACCGCCGGCGACGAGGCCCGCGCGATGGGCGCCACCGCCCTGCTGGACGTGAGTGACGGGCTGCTGCAGGACCTCGGCCACATCGCCAAGGCGAGCGGGGTGCGGATCGAGGTCGATTCGGCGTGGGTCCCCATCCCGCCCGTGCTCGGCGCGGGTGGGCTTCGCCACGTGCTCACCGGCGGGGAAGACCACGCTTTCGCCGCGACGGTCGGTCCGGACACCCTCCTGTCCGCCTCCTGGAGGCGGGTCGGGACGGTTGCGGAGGGTGCCGGAGTGCTGGTCGACGGGGGTTCGTACGGCGGCGGTGGCTGGGACCACTTCCGCGACTGAGACCTCGTGAGAGCATGTGGAGCGGGGTACGCCCCTTTGCTCGTCTGGTAGGCATGTTTGGGACGGGTTTGGTATACATCCTGTGATCGAAGAGGAATGGGATGGGACGACACACCAGGCTCGGACAACCCGAAGACGAGGTCCCGCCGGACGAGGCGGAACCTCCCTCCGGCCGCCCTCGGCCCAAGATGCTCTCGATGGTCCCGGTACCGCTGCTGCCGATCGTGGCGCTGGTGCTGGCCGTCGGCGTCGTCTCATACGCCATGAGCACTCAGCAGATCTCCCTCAACTTCGCGGGCGGCGCCCCGCAGCAGCCGCAGACCAGCGCCAAGGAGAACCAGGTCTCCCAGCGAGGCCCGGGTGACCGCGCCAGCCGGGACGCGCGGCGCGCGGACGGCCTGGTCGTCGGCTTCCGCATGGTGAAGCGCTCCTCCACCGGCTTCCGCTTCACCGCCACGGTCGCCAACCGGGGCCAGCGCGCGGTGCCCGAGTGGGCCCTCGCGTTCAAGATCCCCAACGCGTCGATCGTGTCGGTCAGCGGCGCCACCGTCGTCCGTACCGGCGAGGTCGGCTGGGTGCGCAGCCCGGCCGGTGCCCCCGCGCTCACCCCGGGCCAGTCGGTCAAGATCGTTTTCGCCGCCACGGGCGCCGCCGGCGGCCCCACCACCTGCAAGATGAACAGCCTGCCCTGCGCCCGCGTGTAGCGCTCACCAGTGGTGGCCATACAGCGGCCCAAACGGCGGATGGCCGAACAGCGGGCGGCCCTGCGGCGGCGGCCTTGCAGTGGGCGGCCATGAGGCGGGCGGCCTTACAGTGGGCGGCATGACGCAGAACCCCGTTCAGGCCCCGCCCCTCGTGCTCACCGTCGCCGGCTCCGACTCCGGCGGTGGTGCCGGCATCCAGGCCGACCTGAAGACGATGCTCGCGCTCGGCGTGCACGGGATGAGCGTCATCGCGGCGGTGACCGCGCAGAACTCCCTCGGCGTCCAGGGGTACTGGGAACTGCCGCCCGAGGCGGTACGGGCCCAGCTCGACTCGGTCCTGTCCGACATCGGCGTCCACGCGATCAAGACCGGGATGCTCGCGTCCACAGCCCTGGTGGAGACCGTCGCGGCCGTCCTGGCCGAGGCCACCGCGCCCGTCGTGGTCGACCCCGTGGGCGTCTCCAAGCACGGTGACGCGCTGCTCGCCACCGACGCCGTCGACGCGGTCCGTACGGTGCTGCTCCCGGTCGCGACCGTGGTCACCCCCAACCTGTGGGAGGTCGAGCAGCTCACCGGCGTGAAGGTGGTCGACGAGTCAGGGCTGCGCGAGGCCGCCGAGGCGGTCAAGGAGCTCGGCCCGGAATGGGTCCTGATCAAGGGCGGCCATCTGCCCGGCGAGCCGTCCGACCTGCTCTTCGACGGTGAGCACGAGTACCGCTTCACCGCGTCCCGCCATGACAACCGGCACACCCACGGCACCGGCTGCACGCTCGCGTCCGCGATCGCCTCGTACCTCGCCCTGGGCGAGACCGTGCCCGCGGCGGTGGAGCAGGCCAAGGAGTACGTCACCGGCGCCATCGCCGCCGGCTTCCCGCTCGGGTCGGGCATCGGCCCGGTCGACCACGGCTGGCGCCACCGCACCGCCTGAGCCGGGGGACGTCCGCCAGTTCAACGCCCGCCTTGTTCGACGACAGGGCCGGGGCGGCGAACACCTTCAGGCGGCGAACACCTTCGAGCAGTGAACACCTTCGAGCGGCGCAAGTTCGGCAACGAAAAAGCCGGCCCACCGGGATCCGGTGAGCCGACTGAAGATCGGGCGGATCAGACCGTCGGCTTGACGATCTTGCCGGCCTTGATGCAGGACGTGCAGGCGTTGACCCGCTTGGTGCTGCCGTTCACGACGGCGCGCACACGCTGGATGTTGGGGTTCCAGCGGCGCGGGGTGCGGCGGTGCGAGTGGGAGACGCGCATGCCGAAACCGGGTCCCTTGCCGCAGACGTCGCAAACGGAAGCCACGGGAAACTCCAAGTTGGTGTCGGTGCTTGAAAAGAATTTCGCACACAGTGTTTCTCACACAGAGCGCGACCCGCGGTGCCGTGCCGGACGATGCCGTGCCGGACACTGTGGGGGCGCTCAGGAAGCGCCCCGGACGAGGCGCACGAATCAGATTAGCTCACCGCCGGACCCCTAAGCGAATCGGCCCGGCCGCGCAACCCTTGATCGTGCCT
Organism: Actinomadura sp. 9N407; assembly: GCF_044326315.1. Taxonomy (NCBI): domain Bacteria; kingdom Bacillati; phylum Actinomycetota; class Actinomycetes; order Streptosporangiales; family Thermomonosporaceae; genus Actinomadura; species Actinomadura sp. 9N407. Next base: position 4,638 of record NZ_JBIRAW010000018.1, read on the forward strand.
GCTCGCGGCCCCAGGGGGTTGCCGGGGCCGGTTCCGGCGGATTCCCTTAGGAGCGGATTCCCTTGGGAACGGTCCGCACGATATGAGGTAACCCACGATGTGGGGTAACCGTGGTGGTGGTCGGCAGGTGACCGTGGCGGTCGGCGAAGGGGAGCTGAGGGTGGGCGAAGTCCTCGACGGGACGGCGGTACGGCAGTGGAGCAGGCTCGCGGCGGAGGCGCTCGGCCGGACCCGGGGGGAGATCGACGCGCTCAACGTGTTCCCCGTACCCGACGGGGACACCGGGACGAACCTGCACCTCACCGTGCTGGCTGCGGCGGACGCGGTGGCCGAGCTGCCGGACGGCGCCGGGATCGCCGAGGCCTGGCGGGCGCTGTCGCGCGGCGCGCTGCTGGGCGCGCGGGGCAACTCCGGGGTGATCCTCAGCCAGGTGTTCCGGGGACTGGCCGAGATCGTCGGGCGGCCGGAGACGGCCGGGGACGGCGCGGCGTTCGCCGAGGCGCTGGGGTACGCGTCGGTGCTGGCGCGTGGCGCGGTCGAGCATCCCGTCGACGGCACGATCCTCAGCGTCCTGGAGTCGGCGGCGGCGGCGACGCTGGAGATCCGGCGGCCGGGGCTGGCCGGGGTCGCGCGGGCGGCGGCGTCCGGGGCACGGCACGCGCTGCGCCGTACGACGGGGCAGTTGGACGTGCTGGCGCGCAGCGGCGTGGTGGACGCGGGCGGCGCGGGGCTGTGCGTGGTGCTGGACGCGCTGGCGGCCGTGATCACCGAGGAGTACCCGGAGCGGTACGAGGTGCCCGCCAGGACGGCCGGGACGGCCACCGTACGGGAGGCGCGCACGGAGCCCGCCGGGCCCGGTTACGAGGTCATGTACCTGCTGGACGCCCCGGACGAGTCGGTGTCCGGCCTCCGCGAGGACCTCGACGGCCTGGGTGACTCGCTCGTCGTGGTCGGCGGGGATGGGCTGTGGAACGTCCATGTGCATGTGGACGACGCCGGCGCGGCCATCGAGGCAGGACTGTCGGCGGGCCGCCCGTACCGGATCCGGGTGACGTACCTGCACACCGGCGACGAGGGGCAGCAGCAGGCACCCTGCGTCGGGCGGGCCGTTGTCGCGGTCACGGCCGCCGACGGCTTGGCCGCTCTGTTCGAGAGCACGGGTGCCCAAGTCGTACGGCGCGAGCCCGGCGCGATGCCGGCGCTGGCGGTGCTGGCCGAGGCGATCCTGGCCGCCGGCGACGAGGTGGCGGTGCTGCCGAACGAGCCCGAGGTGCTGGCGCTGGCCGAGGCCGCCGCCGAGCGAGCCCGTGAAAGCGGCGCTCGGATCGCCGTCGTACCGACGAAGGCCTCGGTGCAGGGACTGGCCGCGCTGGCCGTCCACGACCCGCTGCGCCGGTTCGGCGAGGACGTGATCGCCATGACGCGGGCCGCCGGGGCGACCCGGTTCGGGAACCTGGAGGTCGCCGAGGAGGAGGCGTTCACCAGCGTGGGGCTCTGCCAGCCCGGCGACGTCCTCGGCCTGATCGAGGGTGACGTGGCCATGATCGGCGACGGCCTCGACGAGGTGGCGCGCCAGGTCCTGGACCGGATGCTGTCGGGCGGTGGCGAGTTGGTGACGCTCATCGCGGGCACGTACGCGCCGGAGGGCCTGACCGACGGGCTCGAGGAACATCTGCGCGACCTCCATCCCGACGTGGAGGTCGGCGTCTACGCCGGTGGCCAGGTGCGCCACCCCCTGCTCATAGGCGTGGAGTAGATCGGCGTGGAGTAGACAGCGTGGAGTAAGCCGGTGTGGAGTAAGTCGGCGTGGAGTAGATCGGCGTGGAGTGGACGGCGTGGAGTAGATCGCTGTGGAGTGGACGGCGTGCCGGGCGACTCGGACGTGAGCGTCAGCGGGGCGCGGTAGAAAGGGCATCGTGGCGAAACTCGACGAGCCGTTGCACAAGGTCCTTGGGGACAAGACCGCCAAGGTGCTGGCCAAGGGGCTCGACCTGCACTCGGTCGGCGACCTGCTGCATCACTACCCGCGCCGGTACGCGCACCGCGGCGAGCTGACACCGCTGAACGAGCTGGCCGACGGCGAGCACGTCACGGTGATGGCCGAGGTGGTGAAGGTGCAGGGCCGCAGCCTCACCCGCAGTCCCGGCTACGTCCTGGAGATCACCGTCACCGACGGCACCGGCGAGCTCAAGCTGAGCTTCTTCGGCCGCCGTGGCTCGTACAAGCCGGAGCGGGAGCTGTCGCCGGGCACCCGGGGCCTGTTCGCGGGCAAGATCAGTACGTACCGGCCGCGGTCGGGACGCGACCAGCGGCAGCTGTCCCACCCGCAGTACAAGGTGATCGCCGCGCGGGCGGGCGAGCAGGCGGCCCAGGAGTGGGCGGACGAGATCATCCCGATTTACCCGTCCACCAAGGGCCTGGACATCGAGACGATCGGGATGTCGATCGGGATGGTCCTGGACAATCTCGACCTCGGTTCCGACCCGATGCCTGAGCTGACCCTGAAGCGGCATCACTACGTGGGTCTGAAGGCGGCGTACGAGGGCATCCACCGTCCCAAGGACTGGAAGGAGCTCGGCCGCGCCAAGAACCGCCTCAAGTGGGACGAGGCGTTCGTCCTGCAGATCGCGCTGGCGCAGCGCCGGATGGCCGCGAGCGCGCTGCCCGCCAAGGCCCGGCCCGCGATCGAGGGCGGGCTGCTCGACGCGTTCGATGCCCGCCTTCCGTTCGAGCTGACCGAGGGCCAGCAAGAGGTGGGCCGGGAGATCGCCGAAGACCTGTCCCTGGAGCACCCGATGCACCGCCTCCTCCAGGGCGACGTCGGTTCCGGGAAAACGGTGGTCGCGTTGCGGGCGATGTTGCAGGCGGTGGACGGGGGCGGGCAGGCGGCGCTGCTGGCACCGACCGAGGTGCTCGCACAGCAGCACTACCGCTCGATCAGCGCGATGCTCGGCGACCTGGGGCAGGCGGGGCAGATCGGCGGGGCCGAGACCGCGACGCGGGTGGCGCTGCTGACCGGATCGATGGGGGCCAAGGCGCGCAAGGCGACGCTGCTCGACATCGCTTCGGGCGCGGCCGGGATCGTGGTCGGCACGCACGCGCTGCTGGAGGAGCACGTGCAGTTCGCCGATCTCGGGCTGGTCGTGGTGGACGAGCAGCACCGGTTCGGGGTCGAGCAGCGCGACGCGCTCCGCGAGAAGGTGGCGGGCGGGCGGCCGCACGTCCTGGTCATGACGGCCACGCCCATTCCCCGTACGGTCGCGATGACGGTGTTCGGCGACCTGGAGACCTCGGTGCTGGGGCAGTTGCCGGCCGGCCGCGCGCAGATCCAGACGCATGTGGTGCCGCCGGAGAAGCCGGCCTTCCTCGCCCGTACCTGGGAACGGATCAGGGAAGAGGCGTCGGGCGGCCGGCAGGTCTACATCGTCTGCCCGCGGATCGGCGAGAAGGAGGGGGACGAGGGCGACGCCCGTCCCGTCCCGCCGCCGGACGAGGATAGCGCTGAGGGCACCGAACGGCGGTCTCCGCTCGGCATCATGGAGATCCTGCCGCGCCTCGAGGAGCTGCTGTCGGGGGTACGGATCGGTGTCCTGCACGGCAAGCTGCACCCGGACGAGAAGGACGCGGTGATGCGCCGCTTCAACGCCGGGGAGCTGGACGTGCTGCTGGCCACGACGGTGATCGAGGTCGGGGTGGACGTCCCCAACGCGACCCTGATGATCATCATGGACGCGGACCGGTTCGGGGTGTCCCAGCTGCACCAGCTGCGCGGCCGGGTCGGCCGCGGCACGCTGCCGGGCCTGTGCCTGCTGGTCACCGACGCCGAGGCGGGCGGCAAGGCACGGGAGCGGCTGGACGCGGTGGCCTCGACGACCGACGGCTTCCGGCTGTCGCGGCTCGACCTGGAGCAGCGCCGGGAGGGCGACGTGCTCGGCGCCGCGCAGGCCGGACGTGCCTCCAGCCTGCGCCTGCTCACGCTGCAGAAGGACGAGGACGTGATCCTCAAGGCCCGGGACGAGGCCACGCTGCTGGTCGAGGCCGATCCGGACCTGGCCGAGCATCCCGCCCTGGCGGCGGAGCTGGCCGCGCTGCTGGACGAGGACCGTACCGACTACCTCGAGAAAGCCTGACCGTACGGAACGCCCGACCGTACGGAACGTCTGGCTGCACGGAACGCCGCCCCGTAGGGAACGTCTGGCTGCACGGAACGCCGCCGTCACCTCATGGTGATCATCTATCGTCGGTCACGGAGAACGTTCGATCGGTCACGGACGTCTAACGAGATCGAGGAGGATGGGCCATCCGGCTCGCCCGGGGGTAAAGGTTCCGTGGCGGGTCCGTACCTGACGGAGGAGTTCGATGACGGCCGTTCGCCCCCTGCTGCCCGGCGACCCCGCGCGGCTCGGCCCCTACGAGGTGCGCGGACGCCTGGGGGAGGGCGGCCAGAGCGTCGTCTTCCTGGGCCGCCGCGAGGACGGGCCCGAGGTGGCGATCAAGCTGCTGCGCGCCCAGCTCAGCCAGAACCCCGAATGGCGGGCCCGGTTCCAGCGCGAGCTCGAGCTGATCGGCCGGGTGGCCGGGTTCTGTACCGCGCAGGTCCTGGACTCCGACGTCGCCGGCGAGCTTCCGTACGTGGTCAGCGAGTACGTCCCGGGTCCCTCGCTCACCGAGGCGGTCACCGGCGCCGGGCCGCGGATCGGCACCGAGCTCGACCGGCTGGCGATCGGTACGGTCACCGCGCTGGCGGCGATCCACCGCGCCGGGATCCTGCACCGCGACTTCAAGCCGGCGAACGTGCTGATGGGTCCGGACGGCCCGCGCGTGATCGACTTCGGGATCGCGCGGGTGCTGGGAAGCGCGGCGGCCAAGGGCAGCGGGGTGGTGGGCACCCCCTCGTACATGGCTCCCGAGCAGGTCACCGACACCGAGCTCGGTACGCCCGTGGACATGTTCGCGTGGGCCGCGACGATCCTGTTCGCGGCGACCGGGCGGCATCCGTTCGGCAATGACACCATCTCGGCGGTCTTCCACCGGATCCTCAACTACCAGCCCGACCTGTCGCCGCTGCCCGACTCGCTGCGCCCGACCGTCACCGCGTGCCTGGACAAGGACCCCGCCCGCCGGCCGGAGGCACAGCAGGTGCTGCTCGACCTGCTCGGCCGGGAGGAGACGGTTCCGGACGGTACGGAGGGGGCCCTGACGACCGGCGCGTCGTTCGCGGGTATGGCCGTCCCGCCGACGGCCCCGCAGCCGGTCCCCGCCCCGCCCACCTCGTCACAACCGGGCCCGTCACAGCCGGCCTCGTCACAGCCCACTCCGGCGGGTCTGCCCGTACCGGCGCATCCGTCCACGCACCCGCCCGGGGCCACACTTCCGCCGCCCAAGCGCCGCCGCTACTGGCGGATCGCCGCGATCGTGGCGCCCGTGCTTCTGCTGGTCGGCGGCGGTACGGCGTGGGCCCTGATGGGGGACGGCGAACCGCCGCCGCCGCAGCCCCAGCCCGCCGCCGACACCGTGAGCCCGCCCGCCGAGGCGGTGGCGGTCCTGGGCGTCGCGTCGGAGTCGGTCAAGGCCGTCCTCAGCTACGACTACCGCCGGATCGACCAGGACGTGGCCACCGCGCACGCCCGTTCGACGCAGCGCTACCGGGCCGAGTACGACCGGCAGCTGACCGCCGAGAACTGGCGCGTCCGGCTGCGCGAGAACCAGAGCACGATCGCCACCGAGGTCGCGGAGACGGCCGTCGTGGCGTCCGCGCCGGGGACGGTGACCGTGCTGTCCCACGTCAAGCGGACGATCGGCTCCGCGAACGCCGAGCCGCAGCTGCGCCAGGAGCCGATGCGGGCGACGCTGGTCCGGCAGGGCGGCTCCTGGCTGCTGGACACCCTCTACGTCCTCAACGCCGTCTCCGTACCGGCCGCGACCCCGGCGGCCGGCGGCTGGCCGGGCGCCAAGGCGCGTGCCGTGACCGACGCGGTACGCGGCGCCAAGGAGGTGGCCGCGGGGACGCTGGTGGAGGCCGCGCTGCGCGCCGGTGGCTCGGCGCAGCAGATGAACGCGCTGGTCACCGTGGGCGAATGTACGAAGGGTGCCTGCAAGGCCGGCGACAAGGTCGCCGTCTACCGGATGGTCGTCCAGCAGCAGTCGGACGGCGCGTGGAAGGTGGGCAGGACCGAGCGCCTCTGAAGCGGAGCGCGGGAAGCACGGAGCGCGGGAAGCACGGAGCGCGGGAAGCACGGAGCGCGGGAAGCACGGAGCGCGGGAAGCTCAGAGCGCGGGAAGCTCAGAGCGCGGGAAGCTCAGAGCGCGGGAAGCGCAGGAGCGCGGGAAGCACACGGGAACGGGGCGCCCCTTTGAGGGAGCGCCCCGTTTCCGGTGGGTCGTTTCTGGTGGGCCGTTCCAGTGGGCCGTTCCAATGGGGGTTGTTTCCAGTAGGGGCTGTTTCCCGAGAGCGCTGCGTCAGCTCTCTTCGGGCGTGCGCCGACGGGTCGCCGCGACGGCGACTCCACCCACCACCATGGCGGTCAGTCCGAGGGCCGCGAGTGAGACGCTGTCGGCTCCCGTGAACGGCAGGTCGCCCTGCGGCGCCATCGAGGCCGCCGTCACGTCCGGGCCCGTGCCGGCCGCGGGGAGGTCGGGCAGCAGGGGCGAGGACGGCGGCAGATCGGGCAGGCCGGGCGAGGGGCTCGGCGATCCCGGCGGCGTCGGCCCCGGCGGGGACGGCGGCGTCGGGGCGGGCGGGCTCGGCGGCGTGGGAGCGTCCGCGCAGCCCGCGCCCGAGCACACGTTCAGCGAGCCGGAGGCGCTGACGCCCGCGGTGGTCGCCGACACGGCGCCACGCGTGGTGACGCCCAGCCCGGCGTCGCCGAGGCGGGTACCGAGCTTGAGACCGCCGTCGGCCTCCGGATCACCGATGGAGATGTCCTCCGCCGAGAGCCGGCCGTCGGCCTCCAGCTTGAGCCCGGCCGGGCCGAGCAGGGTGTTGAGCCCGGCGTCGACGACCAGGCTGCCCGCGACCGTCTTCTTCTTCAGGTCGAGCTCGGGTGAGAGGCCGATGCGCAGATGGCCGGGCTTCTGGTTTTTCTGCGCCCCGGCCTTGGCGGCCTTTGTACGGGCCTTGCCCTTAGTGCCGTTCGATTCGGTACTGGAGGCGGGATCAGAGGCAGGTTTCGTCGAGGTCGCCTTTTTGACGACCTTCGGTTTGGTGGGGGTACGTGAGGTCGAAGGAGCCTTTCTGGTCGGGGTCTGTTTCGTCCCGGCCGGGGCCTGGGTGCCGCCTCCCGTGAGGGAGCCGGTCAGGCCGTTGATCGTGTCGGTCAGGGAGGAGGTGAGGTCGGCCAGCGAAGGGCCGGTCCTGGGAGCTCCGGAGTCGGCGTGGCCCACGCCGCTCATCGCCACCAGGCCCAGCACCGTCGCGCCCGCCGTCACCGCCAGTCTTCCGCCGTGCTGCACGAGGTACTCCTGGGGGGTTTCGTGATTGCGACAACCTGCGTTCACACTGGCACGCCCGGTAGCGGTTGTGAACAGTGATCGACGATTTTGGACACAGATCCACAAGGCCCCCGGGCGACATTCGTGTATCCCCTGCCCGAGCACCGGGATGATCTTCCGAAACGGCGAGGCGGCGACCATCGCGGTCGGCGCGGGCCCGATAATCGACGGATGAGCAGGGTCGAAGGATGAGCAGGGACAACGGATGAGCAGGGACAACGGATGAGCAGGGACAACGGATGAGCAGGATCAACGGATGAGCAGGATCAACGGATGAGCAGGATCAACGGATGAGCAGGGTCATCGCGGGAATCGCAGGTGGGCGGCGGCTGGCCGTTCCGCCAGGCCGGGACACCCGCCCGACCAGCGACCGGGCGCGGGAGGGGTTGTTCTCCACGGTGCAGGCGCTGCTCGGCCCGCTGGACGGGCTGCGGGTCGCCGATCTGTACGCGGGGTCGGGGGCGGTCGGGCTGGAGGCGCTCTCGCGCGGGGCCGCGCACGCGCTGCTGGTCGAGTCGCACCCCCGCGCGCTCAAGATCGTCCGGCAGAACGCCGCGACCCTCGGCCTGCCCGGCGCCGTGCCGCGCGGCGACAAGGTGGAACGCCTCGTACGGCAGGACCCCGGCGAGCCGTACGACCTGGTCTTCGCCGACCCCCCGTACGCGCTGGACGACGCCGCTGTGACCGGGGTCCTGGAGTCCCTGCGCGACCACGGCTGGACCGCGCCCGACGCGCTGGTGGTGGTCGAGCGCGCCTCGCGCGGGCCGGCGCTGCGCTGGCCGGAGGGCTACGAGGCCGAACGCGACCGGCGCTACGGCGAGGCCGTGTTCTGGTACGGCCGCGCCCTGCCTTCCTGAAACCGCCGCCTTCCGGAAACCGCTGCCTTCCTGAAAGCCGGGCCTCCTTGAAACCCCCGCCTCCGTGAAAGCCGGGCCTCCCTGAAACCCTTGCATTCCTGAAACCCGGTGCCAAGTCCGTCTGGACCGATTTGGTACGGTCGCGCCGCAGGGCCCCACCTGCACGGGCAGGGCCCCACCTGCACGGAGAGTTCAGACGCAAGGATGGAGCCATCTCGTGCGACGTGTCGTTTGTCCCGGCTCGTTCGATCCCGTCACCAACGGCCACCTCGACATCATCAGCCGGGCCTCCCGCCTCTTCGACGAGGTCGTCGTCGCCGTGCTGATCAACAAGACCAAGCAGGGGCTCTTCAGCATCGAGGAGCGGATCGAGATGCTGGAGGAGGTCACCAAGGAGTACGGCAACGTCAAGATCGACAAGTGGCACGGGCTGCTGGTCGACTTCTGCCGGCAGAACGACATCCCGATGATCGTCAAGGGCCTGCGGGCGGTCAGCGACTACGAGTACGAGCTGCAGATGGCCCAGATGAACCACCGGATGGCCGGGGTCGAGACGATGTTCATGTCGACCAATCCCGAGTACTCCTACCTGTCCTCCAGCCTGATGAAGGAAGTCGTGAAGTACGGAGGCGACGTGACCGGCCTCATCCCGGACCTCGTGCACGGACGGCTCACCGAGCGCTTCAAGGAACTCTGACCCGACTTCTGGCCCCAGGCTGGTCCGGCCTGGCCCGGGTTCTGAACCGGGCTTTGAGTGAGCTCTGACCCCTTCGCGGGCGGTGCGAGTTGGGGCCGCGCCCTCGCGTTGGGTACGCTGGGACACCGGCCTGGACCGACGGCCGCGATTCCCCATGCCTCACGAAAGCAGGATTCCTCTGTCTGGCCTCGACCCCAATGCCCCGCTCGTGCTCGACACCCGAGCCCTCAGCCGGCAGCCCGGGTCGTCGCGCGAAGAGTCGTCCAGCGTTCCGGCACCGGAGAATCTCGGCGGCGAGATGGTGGGCGTACCCGAAGGCGCGAGCGTCGAGCTGGATCTGCGGCTCGAGTCCGTGCTGGAGGGTGTGCTGGTGACGGGCACGGCGCGGGTCCCCCTGGAGGGGGAGTGCTCGCGCTGCCTGGACCCGATCGCCTCGACCTTCGAGGCGGACTTCCAGGAGCTCTTCGTCTATCCTGACACCCGCTCCGGCGGGAACGCGGACGACGACGAGCTCCGTCTCGAGGACGATCTGATCGACCTCGAGCCGGTGCTCAGGGACGCGGTGGTGCTCGCGCTGCCGCTGTCCCCGCTCTGCCGGGACGACTGTCCCGGCCTGTGCCCGGAATGCGGCGTCCGCCTGGCGGACGCCGAGCCCGACCACGGCCATGCCGTGGCCGACCCCCGGTGGGCGGCACTGCAGGACCTGGCCGGTGACACCGCCGTTCACAACGGCGGCGCGTCGCAGGCCTCCCCCGACGGGGGAGATGAGGGGGACTCCCCTCATCGGGCATTCGACCAACGAGATGGAAAGCAGGAGGGCTGACGTGGCCGTCCCGAAGCGGAAGAAGTCGCGCAGCAACACGCGGCACCGGCGCTCGCAGTGGAAGGCCACCGCGCCGACCCTGGTCGAGTGCCCCACGTGCCGCGACAAGAAGCTGCCGCACACCGCGTGCGCGACATGCGGTACGTACGACCGGCGGCAGGTCACCACTCCGTCGGCTTGATCCCAGGCATTCCGGGGGGCGGTACCGCGTAGCCGCGGCCGCCCCTCGATGTGCTCTGGTCTCCTGACCACGGGGGACTCCTGACCACGGGGCTCCTGACCACAGGGGCACCTGACCACCCCGGCGGGTGACGCCGGCGTGGTGAACGGCGGAGGGGCTCGCGCCCGAGGCCGTGGTGCGTGCCGGGGATGATGATCGACCGGCCCGCACCTCGTCTTCGTGGACCCTTCCCTGCGCCGTGCGTCCGCGCCGTTGCGGGACCGTCCGGCCATCCGGCCGCGGCCCGAGGTCACGCGCCGCCTGCGGCACCGCCGGTGGCGGTGCCAGGCCTCCAAGGAGGGCCTGTGAGCGGCAAGAAGAGCGAATCCGGCCCCGACCGCGCGGAACTGTCCGCCGCGCTCGGCGTCGAGGTCACCCACGATCTGCTCGAACGTGCGCTGACGCACCGTTCGTACGCGTACGAGAACGGCGGCCTGCCCACCAACGAGCGCCTGGAGTTCCTGGGCGACTCGGTGCTGGGCCTGGTCGTCACCGACACCCTGTACCGCGGCCATCCCGACCTGCCCGAGGGACAGCTGGCCAAGCTGCGCGCCGCGGTCGTCAACATGCGCGCCCTGGCGGGCGTGGCCCGCGCGATGCGGGTGGGCGACCACATCCGGCTCGGCCGCGGCGAGGAGGGCACCGGCGGGCGCGACAAGGCCTCGATCCTCGCCGACACCCTGGAGGCGCTGATCGGCGCGGTCTACCTCGACCGCGGCCTGGACGAGGCCTCCGCGCTGGTGCACCGGCTCTTCGACGGCCTGATCGCCCGGTCCGCCGGGCTCGGCGCCGGGCTGGACTGGAAGACCTCGCTGCAGGAGCTCACCGCGGTCGAGGAGCTCGGCGTCCCCGAGTACCACGTCGCCGAGAGCGGCCCCGACCACCAGAAGACGTTCCGCGCGGCGGTACGGGTCGGCGGGACCACCTACGGGTCCGGCGAGGGCCGCAGCAAGAAGGAGGCCGAGCAGCACGCCGCCGAGGCCGCCTGGACCAGCATCCGCGAGCTGGTCGTCCAGCGGGAGGACGAGGCGGACGCCGGCTCCGGTGACGCCGCCCGGCACGGCCGGCGGTCCTGACCCGTGCCCGAGCTGCCCGAGGTCGAGGTCGTACGGCGCGGCCTCGACCGCTGGGTGACCGGCCGTACGGTCGCGTCCGCCGAGGTGCTGCATCCGCGCGCGGTGCGGCGGCACGCCGAGGGGCCCGGCGACTTCGCCGGGCGCCTGGCCGGACGCGTCATGGCCGCGCCGCAGCGGCGCGGCAAGTACATGTGGATCCCGCTCGACTCGGGCGAGGCCCTGCTGGCCCACCTGGGGATGAGCGGGCAGCTGCTGGTGGGGGAGCCTGCCAGGGAACGGGAGAAGCACCTTCGCGTGCGCGTCTCGTTCACCGACTTCGCCGAGGGTGGCGTGGACCTGCGGTTCGTCGACCAGCGCACGTTCGGGCACCTGCTGGTGGCGGAGATGACCGCCGCGCCGGGGATGCCCGTACCCGCGCCGATCGCCCACATCGCGGCCGACCCGCTGGAAGACGCCTTCGACGACGAGGCGTTCTTCGCCTCGCTCCGCCGCCGCCGTACGGGCGTCAAGCGCGCGCTGCTCGACCAGTCCCTCATCAGCGGCGTGGGCAACATCTACGCGGACGAGGCCCTCTGGCGCGCCAAGCTGCACTGGGCGCGCCCCACAGAGACGCTGACGCGTGCGGAGGCGACACGTGTCCTCGCGGGTGTCCGGGACGTGATGGAGGCCGCTCTGGCCGTTGGAGGGACGTCCTTCGACAGCCTCTACGTGAACGTCGACGGCGAGAGCGGCTACTTCGACCGTTCGCTGGACGCCTACGGGCGCCGGGACGAGCCGTGCGGCCGCTGCGGGACGCCCATCCGGCGCGACGTCTTCATGAACCGGTCGTCCTTCAGCTGCCCCACCTGCCAGCCCAAACCCCGCCGGGCGCGATACTGATCATGATGAACGGCACGGGGATGGATGCCATGGGGAAGGACGCCACGGGGAAGGACGCCACGGGGAAGGACGACGGCCTGGGCGACGGCGGCGACGGCGCGGGTGCCGGCGGCGGCGAGAAGGTCGTACGGCTGACCGCGTGGGCGCGAGGGCGCGTGCAGGGTGTGGGATTCCGCTGGTGGGTCCGGTCGCGCGCGCTGGAGCTCGGGCTGACGGGCAGTGCGACCAACCTGAACGACGGCCGTGTCGAGATCGTCGCCGAGGGCCCGCGCGCTTCCTGCGAGCGGCTGCTGGAGCTGCTGCGCGAGGGTGCGACCCCCGGCCGGCTCGCGGGCGTCGCCGAGCGCTGGAGCGAGCCCCGCGGGGAGGGCCCCGGTTTCCTGGAACGGTAGCCGGGTAGGGGATTCCGGTTGGTACCTGCTAAACTGGGGACGACAGGTTGTTACCGGCCTGTGATGTGTGTCTTGACCAGGAGACCGGCCGGTGCGACTCTAGACGATACGCGCACTTCCTGATTCGAATCTTGTGCGCGATCCCTGCTGGTTACTCAGCGTGGAGGACCCTTAGTCATGGCGAAGGCTCTACTCGGCCACGTCGGCGGTCCCGACCCCCGGATGGTCGCGGAGATGCGGCGCCTTCAGCAGCGCGTACGTGATCTGGAAGCCGAGCTTGTCCGGCTTCAGGCGGAGAACGACGAGCTCGCGACGGCGACCGACGACGACGTAATGTTGCTCGGAGTGAAGGACCGCGAACCGGCGCTGACCTGATCGGCGCCTTTATTTCGGGGAAACACACTAGGGACGCCGACCAAGGCGTCCCTTATGTTTTGCCCGCTCATGTGATCGGCCGGCGGCACCCTGCGTGATCGGGCCGCGTCGATCTTCGGCCTACCCGTTTCCAGGATCCCGTGTTTCCAGGACCCGACGCGGGCATCCGCTTTTTCCGGGTTGTACCGGCATGCCCACTCTGCCCACAGTCCACTCTGCGCGCAGCCCGCTCTGCCTGCAGCCCGCTCTGCCCACAGGCCACACTGCCCATAGCCCGCAGCCCACGCTGCCTGTTTCGGCCACCCGGCGGACTTGCGGGTCCCCCGTCGGCGGCGTATCGCGCGGCGCCGGGCGGGTGCCGGTATCGTTTCGACGCGTTCCCGGGTGGTGCCGGGTAGCCGTGGACGGTGTGGCCGTGCCCGGGGGAGGCGCTCCCCCGAGGGATCCCCGGAGGAGGACAGCGAGCGCGTGTATCTGAAGAGCCTGACGCTCCGCGGCTTCAAGTCCTTCGCGTCCTCCACCACCCTGAAGTTCGAGCCGGGCATCACCTGTGTCGTGGGCCCCAACGGGTCGGGCAAGTCCAACGTCGTCGACGCGCTCGCCTGGGTGATGGGGGAGCAGGGCGCCAAGTCGCTGCGCGGCGGCAAGATGGAGGACGTCATCTTCGCCGGCACCGCGAGCCGGCCGCCGCTGGGCCGGGCCGAGGTCGTGCTGACCATCGACAACGCCGACGGCGCCCTGCCGATCGACTACACCGAGGTGACGATCAGCCGGCTGATGTTCCGGTCCGGGCAGAGCGAGTATGCGATCAACGGCGACTCGGCCCGGCTGCTGGACATCCAGGAACTGCTGTCGGACTCGGGCATCGGCCGCGAGATGCACGTGATCATCGGCCAGGGCCAGCTCGACCGGGTGCTGCACTCGGGCGCCGAGGGCAGGCGGGCGGTGATCGAGGAGGCGGCCGGCGTCCTCAAGCACCGCAAGCGCAAGGAGAAGGCGCTGCGCAAGCTGGACGCGATGCAGGCCAACCTCACCCGCGTCCAGGACCTCACCGGCGAGCTGCGCCGCCAGCTCAAGCCGCTGGGCCGGCAGGCCGAGCTCGCGCGGCGGGCGGCGGTGATCCAGGCCGACCTGCGGGACGCGCGGCTGCGGCTGCTGGCCGACGACCTGCTCACCCTGCGGACCAGGCTCGACCAGGAGGCCGCCGACGAGGCCGCCGTACGCGAGCGCCGCACCGAGACCGAGCGCGCCCTCGCCGAGGCACAGGAGCGCGAGGCAGTCCTGGAGGCGGAGGAGGCCGAGCAGGCGCCGCGGCTGGCGCAGGTCCAGGACACCTGGTTCAAGCTCTCGGCGCTGAAGGAGCGGCTGCGCGGCGTCGCCGACCTGGCCGCCGAGCGGCACCGCAACGCGGCCGAGGCGCGCGACGACGACCGGCGCGGCCGCGATCCCGAGGACATGGAGCGCGAGGCCGCCGGGATCCGCGAGCAGGAGGAGATGCTGCGCGCCGCGCTGGAGGAGGCCCAGTACGGGCTGGCCACGGCGGTCGAGGAACGTTCCGCCGCCGAGGACGCCCTGGCCGGCGAGGAGCGCCGGCTGCAGGCCGCCGCCCGCGCCGCCGCCGATCGCCGCGAGGAGCTGGCCCGGCTGCGCGGCCGGGTCGAGGCGCTCCGCAGCAAGGTCCAGGCCGGAGGGTCGGAGATCGGCCGGCTCGGCGAGGCACGGACCGAGGCCGAGCAGCGGGTGCACGCGGCGCGCGCCGAGTACGAGGCGTTCGAGGCCGAGGTCGTCGAGGACCCGGAGCTGGTGGCCGAGCACGAGCTGGCCCAGGAGACCCTGGCCACCGCCAAGGAGGCCGTCGAGGCGGCCCGTACCGCCGTGGACGGCCCCAAGCAGCGGCTCAAGGACGCGCGGGCGGCGGTGGGCGCGGCGCGTTCGGCCGACCAGGCCGCGCAGAAGCGGGTCGCCGCGCTCCAGGCCCGTATCGAGGCGCTCAACCTGACCCTGGGCAGCGCTGCCGAGGGCGGGGAGGCGCTGCTGGCGGCGGGCGGCGACGGCGACCTGGACGGCGTGCTCGGTACGGTCGCCTCGCTGCTGACCGTACGGCCCGGGTACGAGACGGCGGTCGCGGCGGCGCTCGCCAGTGCCACCGAGGCCATCGCGGTCGGTTCGCTGGACGCCGCCGAGGCGGCCTTGGAACTGCTGCACACGCGGGACGCGGGCCGGGCGGGCATGCTGATCGGTTCCACCGGCACCGGCACCGGCACCGGCACCTCCACCGGCACAGGCACCGGGCCGGGCCGGGGCGACCGGCTCGCCGGGGTCGATTACGCCATCGACGCGGTCACCGTTCCCGATTCGCTGCGTCCGGCCATGACGCACCTTCTGCACGATGTGGCGGTCGTGGACGATGTGGCCGCGGCGGCCGCGCTCGTACGGCGGGAGCCGAGCCTCCGGGCCGTCACTCGCGAGGGCGACCTCGTCGGAGCGCACTGGGCCCAGGGCGGTGCGTCCGGTGGCGCGCAGGGCCTGCTGCAGATGCGCGCCACCCTCGACCAGGCCACCGAAGACCTCGCCACCGCCGAGGCCGAGGCCGAACGGAACGCGGAGGCGCTGACCGAGGCCACGGAGGCCGAGCAGGCCGGGCAGACCGCTCTCGACGCCGCCCAGGCCGCCGTCAACCAGGCGCAGGGCGGCGTCAACCAGGCGCAGTCCGACCTCGACCGGGTCCGGGCGAGGCTGCGCGAGCACGACGCGCACGCCGCCAAGGAGGCCCAGCGCGCCGCCCGCCTCGAAGCCGACGTCCGGGCCGCGCGCGGCGAGGTGGAGCGGCTCACCAAGGCCCTCGACGCCGCGAACGAGTCGCTGGAACGCGACGCGCTGGCCGCCGAGGAGCTGGCCGAACGGCTCGCCGAGTCGGAGGAGGCCGCCGAGGTGGCCGACGACGCCGGGCACGCCACCGAGGCCCGCGACGAGCTGAGCACCCGCTGCCAGGAGCTGCGCTCGGCCGAGATGGAGTCGCGGCTGACCGTCCGTACCGCCGAGGAGCGCGTCCAGGCCATCTCGGGCCGCGCCGACGCGCTGGAGCGCGGCGCGCAACGCGAGCGCGAGGAACGCGCCCGCGCCGCCCACCGCCGCGCCCGCCGCGAGCAGCAGGCCAGGGTCGCGGAAGCCGTGCACAAGGGCGCGCGCACGGCGCTGCGTTTTATCGAGGCGTCGCTGTCGACGGCGGTCGCCCAGCGCGAGGAGGCCGAGCGCGCCCGCGCCGCCCGCGAGGCCGAGCTGAAGGTCGTCCGATCCCAGGTACGGGAGCTGTCCGGCACCCTGGAGCGGCTGGTCAACGTGGTGCACGGCAGCGAGGTCGCCCGTGCCGAGCAGCGGCTGCGCCTGGAGCAGTACGAGGAGCGCGCCCTGGAGGAGTTCGGGCTCGAGGTCGAGGCGCTGGTGTCGGAGTACGGCCCCGAGCAGCTCATCCCGCCCGGCCCCGAAGCGGCCGAGGACGCCCAGCCCGCCCCGTATCAGCGCGCGGAGCAGGAGAAGCGCGCCAAGGCCGCCGAGCGCCAGCTCAACCAGCTCGGCAAGGTCAACCCGCTGGCCCTGGAGGAGTTCGCCGCGCTGGAGGAACGGCACGCGTTCCTCACCTCGCAGCTGGAGGACCTGAAGAAGACCCGCCGCGACCTGCTGACCGTCGTCAAGGAGGTCGACGACCGGGTCCAGCAGGTGTTCGCCGCCGCGTACGAGGACACCGCCCGCGAGTTCGAGCGGATCTTCGCCCGGCTGTTCCCCGGCGGCGAGGGCAGCCTGTCGCTCACCGAGCCCGACGACCTGCTCGTCACCGGCGTCGAGGTCGCCGCCCGCCCGCCGGGCAAGAAGGTCAAGCGGCTGTCGCTGCTGTCGGGCGGCGAGCGCTCGCTGGTCGCGATCGCGTTCCTGGTCGCGGTCTTCAAGGCCCGGCCCTCGCCGTTCTACGTCCTGGACGAGGTCGAGGCGGCCCTGGACGACACCAACACCCAGCGGCTGCTGCGCGTCTTCGAGGAACTGCGCGAGTCGTCCCAGCTCATCATCATCACCCACCAGAAGCGGACGATGGAGGGCGCCGACGCCCTCTACGGCGTCAGCATGCGCGGCGACGGCGTCACCCAAGTCGTCAGCCAACGCCTCGAACGCGAGCCCGTCTAGCGGGGTGTCAGTCGTCGACGATGCCGTCGCGGCGGGCCTCGCGGTAGAGGTCGACCCGGGTGGAGGCTTCGCGTCCCGCCTTGGCGTACTTCTCGCGGGCGCGCCCGAGGTACTGCTTCACGGTGTGCTCGCTGATGCCCAGCTGCCGCGCCACCCCCGCGCGTGTGAGGCCGCCCAGCCACAGCCGCATCGTGCGCAGTTCCTGCTCGGAGAAGCGCGGCCGGTGCTGTCCGGTGGCCGCGAGCATCGCGCCCGCCTGCGAGGGCGTCGTGTACGTCTCGCCGCCCGCGACCGTGAGCACGGCCTCGATCAGGTGCCGCCGCCCCTCGCCGGTCTCTTTGGTGATGTACGCGAGCGCGCCCGCCTGCTCGGCCCGCTGGACGATCTCGGGCTCGGCGTGCTGGGAGAACACCACGACCCGGCGGCCCGCGGCGGCCATCTCGGCGATCCGGTCGAACACCAGCTCGCCGGCGATGCGCAGATCGACGACCAGCACGTCGGCGGTCGCGGCGGGTCCCTCGGCCGGCCCGTCCAGATCGGTGGCGGTGTAGACGATCTCGACCCGCCGGCCCTCGCCCGCCTGGTCCTCGGCGATCCACGTCCGTACCCCGGACAGCACGACGTCCTGGTCGTCGATGACCGCGATCCGTACGGGCCGCGCGTCGCCGGTCGCGTCGCTTTCCGTCAGGGGCAGGGGCGTGGACTCGCTTGCGGTCATAGGCTCGCTCGTGGTCATGGGCTCGCTCGTCGTCATGGGCTTGACTGTGGTCATGGGCTCGTCCATCGGGCCTCCACCCAGAGCAGGTCGCCGTCCCGGTCGGCGGTCACGGTGACGCCGTCCGGCCCGGCGCGTCCGGTGTACGCTCCCGCGGCCTCTTCGCCAGCCAGTACCGAGGCGCCGGCCAGCACCGAGACGCTGGCCAGCACCGAGACGCCGGCCAATTCCGAGACGCCGGCCAGTTCAGAGGCGCCGGCCAGCACCGAGACGCTGACCTGGCCGGGCCCGGTCGAGACCACGGTGACGCGGGCGCGGGTCCGGGTGGCCGCCAGCACGGCGAGCGGGACGCCGGCCAGCGCGGCCCCGGCCTCCTCCGGCATCACCGGGATCCCGCCCACCCGGGCCACCTCGACGACCGCGCCGCGCCGTACCGCGTCGTCGATGCCCGGCTGCAGCGCCCGCAGCAGCGGATGCGGGACGTCCTCGCGCTCGGCCAGCAGCCGCCGCAGCATGGCCTCCGCCGAGGCGCACCGGTGCCGGACGGCCGGATCGGCGGGATCGACGGTCCCGTCGGCCAGGCCGCGCAGGATCGGCGCGACCAGCGTCCTGGCCTCCTGGTAGCGGGCCTGCCGGGCCGCGGCGACCTCGGCGATCACCGCCTCCCGGCTCGCGATCTCGCACTGCTCGGCCGCCGCCCCCGCGGCCATGCCGCCGTTGAACCGGAACACCCGGGCCGCGGTCATCATGGCCAGCTGGATGCTGGCCGAGGCGTACAGCAGTGTCACCAGGCCCGCCGCCCGATGCCGGTCGATCATGCTGGTGGCGACCAGCGCGAGCAGTACGATCCCCGCGTTCACCAGCAGCAGCGCCACCAGTTCGCGCATCGGCCGGTGCAATAGGAGCAGCACCCCGATCAGGCCGGCCGTGGTCCAGGTCCAATTGATCATCAGCTGCTCGTCGCCGGGGCAGTTGACCGCCATCGCCGCCCCGGTGCCGATGACGGCCGCGATCAGCGCCCAGGTGGTGGCCGTGCTGGTGATCCCGCGCAGCAGCAGGACCGAGCCGACCGCGATGATCAGCAGCTGGACGGCCCAGACCGCCAACGCCGCCGCGGCCGAGTGGTAGCGATCGAGGAAGACCAGCAGCGCCGGGCCCGCCGCGGCCACCTGCCAGCCGGTGACCGTGATGACCGTCGCCAGGTCGAACGCCCGGGTGAAGCGCGCGGCGAACAGGTCCGCCTCCGTCGCCTCAGCCACCGGGCCACCGCAGCACGACCCGCGTCCCCTCGCGTGGCCGGGACGCCACCGTCGCGGTACCGCCGGCCGCCGCCATCCGCTGCGTGATCGAACGGGCGATGCCGTGCCGCCCCGCCGGGACGTCGCCGGGATCGAAGCCGCGTCCCCGGTCGGCGATCTCGACGGTCACCGTCCCGCCGCCCGCCCCGGCCCGATGCGAGGCCCGGAGCGTGGCCCGGCCGGTGCCGGCATGGCGCGCCACGTTCCGCAGGGCCTCACCCGCTGCCCCGGTGATCGCCTCCGCCACCGGCTCCGGCACCATGATCGCCGCACGTACCCCCGACCGGGCCGGCCAGGACACCGCGATCTGCGCGGCCGTCTCCGTGACCAGCGTCAGCAGCCGTCCGGTGAGATCCACTTCGGGACCGTCCGGTGCCGGGGCGGCGAACGCCTCCATGACCTCCAGCGCCCGCCGCGCGCCCGGCCCGAGCCCCGGCGACCCGGGCCGCATGGCGCCCGAAGCCACCATCGTCAGCGTGGCGAGTACCGAGTCGTGCACCTGCGCCCGGTGATGGCGCTCGTCGGCCCGGCGGGCCGCCTCCACCCGCGCCCGGCGCCGCTCCCGGTCCCGTTCGGCCACGATCGCGTCGGCCCGGCGGCCGCCCCGGCGCAGCAACTCCATGATCGCGCTGACCGCCACCGTCTGCACGATCAGTACCCGGACCTGGCTGGTCACGACCGGGGCACCGATGACGTACGCGGTGATCACGGTCACCACCGGGAGCAGCGCGGCGAGCGGCCGCAGCGCGAGCAGCGCCACGTACACGGCGGTGCTGGCCAGCATGATCGCCCAGGTGGTCTCGTCGACGGCGGCCGCTGCCGGGATGAAGCGGGGCTGCGCCAGCAGGACCAGGGAGACCACCGCCGCGTCGCCCGCCACCAGCGGGAACGACAGCCCGCGCCGGAGCGCCGTCACGGTGAAGAACGCGGCCCAGACCGCCAGCGCGCCCAGCACCGACGCCTGCCAGCCACGCGAGACCCCCTCGTCCCCGGCGATCGCGGCGGCGATGGCCGCCGCCGCGACGCCCCCGCAGCGCAGCGCCACCGTGAAGCGCTGGACCGTACGGGCGAGAGCGTGATCGGAGGGACCCTGCCTATTGCGCGGAGGATTGCGCGGAGGAGCGGCGCCGCGTGCCTGAGCGGTGCTGTGTATACGAGCAGTGCTGTGTACGTGAGCGGTGCTGTGTTCATTGCGTGCGCGAGCGGCGTTCCTCGCCTGGCGGCTCGTCGCTTGTCGCGCTCGCGGCGAGCGCCGGCATCGCTTCGCGATCAGCAAGATCTCGCCTCCGGCATCGATCTTGGCTGGCCTTCGGAGGCGCTCGCAACGCCTGGGGCCGACACCGTCATGTACCGGCCGTATCCGGCCATCGCCTCCCTCCGACGGCCCTGCAGGCGGGCCCGCGTTTCCCCGGTCATGACCCCCGGACGGCGGTCATGACAGGCCTGACCCGGCACCGCAGACTGGAGGGCCACTCACCGATCATGGCTGCGGGAGCCGCACGGCTCCCCGGGGGGATCCGGCCTGCTGGAAACGGAGGCTCGATGTCCGAGACGGAGCGGTACCGGGTCATGGTGGTGGCGGCCGCTCCGATCCTGCGGACGGGACTCGCCCGTCTCCTGGCGGAGTGCCCCGATCTTGAGGTGGTCGCGAAGATCGGCGACGCCCGCCGCGCGCTGGAACCGGCCTGGACGCTCATGCCCGACGTGGTCCTGCTGGACGCCGAGCCCCCAGGTCTCGCGGGCGTCGCCGAGCTCAGCCGGATCAGCCGGGTGATCGTGCTGGCGCCCCGCGTCGATCCGGGCCTGGTCCTGGCGGCGATCCGGGACGGCGCCGTCGGCTATTTGCTGCATGGCACGCTCACCGCGGACGAACTGGCCACCGCCATCCGGGACACCCTGCGCCACAACGCTCACCCGCTGGCCCCTGCCGCCACCGCCGCCCTGGTCGCCGCAGCCCGCGCGTCCCGTCCCGAAGCCGGAACGGCGCAACCCCAGCAGGCACAGCTTCAGCAAGTACAGCCCCAGCAAGCACAGTTCCAGCAGGCGCGGGCCCGCGAACGGTTCGGGCTTTCGGGGCGCGAGACCGATGTCATGGACCTCATCGCCCAGGGCTGCACCAATTCCGATATCGCGGCCGAGCTCGTTCTCGCCGAGAAGAGCGTCAAGAACTACATCAACCGCATCTACGCGAAACTCGGTGCCCGCAATCGCGCCACGGCCATCATCACCTGGCTGGGCGCGCGCCCCGTACCGCCGGACTCCCGGGCGCGTGTCGGCGGCCGTTGAGGCTCCATCGCCCTGACCTTCTGCCCTGACCTTCGCCCGCGTGGGGCACTGGTCTCGTACGGTCTCGGGCGGCGGGCGGCTCGCCCGCCGAGGTACGGGGTTCGGCGCATCGGCGCCCGTCTGGAAAACTGGTCTCGCTATGGACTATCTGATCCTCATCGTAGGACTGGCCGTCGTCGCTCTGGTCGTGGGCGGCGCGTTGCTCCTGCGGCCCGGCCGCCGCAAGCCCCGACCGCCCGTCGAGCCCGCGGAGCGGCCCGCCGATCTCGCGCCCGGCGGTGCCACCACCGTCGAGGAGGCCGAGCGGGAATCCGCGACGGTCGAGCGGGCGCCGCCGGCCGAGGTCGTCCCGCCCAAGCCCGAGATCGAGGTGCCGCCGCCGTCCGCCGGGCGGCTGGTACGGCTGCGGGCCCGGCTGGCGCGCTCGCAGAGCGCGTTCGGCCAGACCCTGCTGGGCCTGCTGTCGCGCGAGACCCTTGACGACGACGCCTGGGAGGAGATCGAGGACACCCTGATCGGCGCCGACATCGGCGTCTCGGTGGCCCGGCAGATCACCGAGGACCTGCGGACCCGCGTCCAGGTGCTCGGCACCCGTTCCCCCGAGGAGGTACGGGCGCTGCTGAAGGAGGAGCTGGTCAAGCAGATCGGCGCCGACCTCGACCGGTCGCTGCACACCGAGCCGCACGGCACCAGGCCCGCGGTGCTGATGGTCGTGGGCGTGAACGGCACCGGCAAGACCACCACCTGCGGCAAGCTCGGCCGCGTCCTGGTCGGCGACGGCCGTACCGTGCTGCTCGGCGCGGCCGACACGTTCCGAGCCGCGGCGGCCGACCAGCTGGAGACCTGGGGCACCCGGGTCGGCGCGCAGGTCGTGCGCAAGGACGAGGGCACCGACCCTGCCAGCGTCGCGTTCGACGCCGTCAAGCAGGGCATCGCGGCCAAGGTCGACACCGTCATCATCGACACCGCCGGCCGGCTGCACACCAAGACCGGGTTGATGGACGAGCTCGGCAAGGTCAAGCGGGTGATCGAGAAGCAGGCCACGGTGGACGAGGTGCTGCTGGTCCTGGACGCCACCACCGGCCAGAACGGCCTGCAGCAGGCGCGCGTGTTCGCCGAGGTCGTCAACGTCACCGGCATCGCGCTGACCAAGCTGGACGGCACCGCCAAGGGCGGCATCGTCGTCCAGGTCCAGCGTGAGCTGGGCGTTCCGGTCAAGCTGGTCGGGCTGGGCGAGGGCCCGGACGACTTGGCCCCGTTCGAGCCCGAGGCGTTCGTGGACGCGATCCTCGGGGACTAGTCGGTGGGTCTGGGGGCGTCCCCCCAGAAGAGACAGGAAATTAGGCGGGGGTCTGCGGGGCGTCCCCCGGAAAAGACAGGGGATCAGGTCCGAGGTCCGGCCACTCTTTTCCCAGGGGCCCCTCGTGCATCGGTGAGATGCACGAGGGGCCCTCTGCATTTCTCGTCCCGGACGTCCCGGCGGAAGCGAAATGGCCGTGAACGGCGCCGTTCCGGCCCGATGGGACGGGCGGTGAGGTTTTCGAAACACCATCGAAACACTTGGCGAAGGGGTTTCACACCGTAGAAACACAAGGGCCCCTCAGGTGAAACGGCCGCGCAAGAGTCTCTGAGCAGTCCACGTTCCTGTCGAGGAGGGGCTCTCCCTGAGATGAACATCGATAGCGGTAATACCGCATGGATGCTGACGAGCACGGCGCTCGTCCTGCTCATGACCCCGGGCCTGGCCTTCTTCTACGGAGGGATGAGCCGGGCCAAGAGCGTGCTCAACATGATGATGATGAGTTTCGTCAGCATCGCCGTGGTGGGCATGGTCTGGGTCGTCTACGGCTACTCCCTGGCCTTCACCGATGCCGGCGGGCTCAGCTCGTTCATCGGCGGGTTCGGCGACTGGGGGCTGGTCGGCCTGGAGAAGGTCGCCACGGCCGACGACGGCTCGGGCATCCCGCAGCTGGTCTTCGTGGCCTTCCAGGCGACGTTCGCGATCATCACGGTCGCGCTCATCAG
Organism: Actinomadura sp. 9N407; assembly: GCF_044326315.1. Classification (NCBI taxonomy): domain Bacteria; kingdom Bacillati; phylum Actinomycetota; class Actinomycetes; order Streptosporangiales; family Thermomonosporaceae; genus Actinomadura; species Actinomadura sp. 9N407. The sequence goes on from NZ_JBIRAW010000018.1 coordinate 27,948, forward strand.
CGGCGCGGTCGCGGACCGTGCCAAGTTCGGGGCCTGGGTGCTCTTCACCCTGGTCTGGGTCACGCTGGTGTACCTGCCGATCGCGCACTGGGTGTGGTGGTCCGACGGCGAGGAGGGCGGCAAGGCCGGCTGGATCTTCGAGCTGGGCGCACTCGACTTCGCCGGCGGCACGGTCGTGCACATCAACGCCGGTGTCGCCGCGCTGGCGCTGGCCCTGGTCCTGGGCCGGCGCAAGGGCTGGCCGAAGGACCCGATGCGCCCGCACAACCTGCCGTTCGTCCTGCTCGGCGCCGCGCTGCTGTGGTTCGGCTGGTTCGGCTTCAACGCCGGCTCGGCGCTGGCGGCCGGCGAGACCGCGGCGGTGGCCTTCATCAACACGCTGGTCGCCACCTGCGCGGCGGCGTTCGCCTGGATCATCGTGGAGAAGCTGCGTGACGGCAGCTCCACGACCCTGGGCCTGGCCTCCGGCATCGTGGCCGGTCTGGTCGCGGTCACTCCGGCGGCCGCGTTCATCACCCCGCTCGGTGCCATCGCGCTCGGCCTGGTCGCCGGTGTGGTCTGCGCCTACGCGGTCGGCCTCAAGTACAAGCTCGGCTACGACGACTCGCTCGACGTGGTCGGCGTGCACATGGTCGGCGGCATCGTCGGCGCCCTGTCCATCGGCTTCATCGCCACCACCGCGGTCAACGACGCCGGCGCGGACGGCCTGCTGGCCGGCGGCGGGCTCGGGCTGCTCGGCAAGCAGGCGGTCGCGGTCGGGGCCACGATGGTCTACTCGTTCGTGGTCACGTTCATCATCGCCAAGCTCATCGACCTGGTGATGGGCTTCCGGATCGGTGAGGAGGCCGAGGTCTCCGGGATCGACAGCGGCGCCCACGCCGAGACCGCGTACGACTTCGGTAGCGTGCACGCCGGTGTCGGCGCGTCGCTACCCTCACCTGCCACCGCCACCGGCGGCACCCACAAGACCGGCGGCACCCACAAGAAAGTGGAGGCTGACAAGAAGGTGGAGGCTGAGGCATGAAGCTGATCACGGCGGTCATCAAGCCGTTCAAGCTGGACGAGGTCAAGGCGGCCCTGGAGGCCTTCGGGGTCAAGGGGCTCACCGTCAGCGAGGCCAGCGGGTACGGCCGGCAGAAGGGCCACACGGAGGTCTACCGGGGCGCCGAGTACAAGGTCGACCTGGTGCCCAAGCTGCGGGTCGAGGTCCTGGTCGAGAGCGAGGACGCCGACGACATCATCGACGTCATCGTCAAGGCGGCCCGGACCGACAAGATCGGTGACGGCAAGGTCTGGGCCGTTCCGGTCGAGACCGTGATCCGCGTCCGTACCGGCGAGACCGGTGCGGAGGCCCTGTAAGGACGCGCCCGGTGACGCTGGCTGAAGGCCACGGCACGGTCGGCGACGAGGCCCGCGCGGCCCGCTCCGCCCTCGCGGCGGCGCGGGCCGCGCGCGCCGACGAGATCGATCGCTGGCTCGCCGGCCTCCTCGGCGCCTCGCGCCCCGGCTCCGCCCCGCGCCCCGGCCCCGCCGCCTGCAACGGCCTGGCCGGGACCGGGGACGCGGGGACGAGAGACGCCGGGACGAGAGACGCCGGGACGAGGGACGCGGGGACGAGGGACGCCGGAGGGCACGACGCCGGGGGGCGCGACGCCGGCGGGGTCGCGCTGGCCGCGGTGGGCAGTCACGCACGCCGGGAGCTGACCCCTGGCGGCGATCTCGACCTCGTCCTCCTGCACCGTGGCGGGCCGGACGTGGCGGGGATCGCCGACCGGGTCTGGTACCCGATCTGGGATTCGAGCATCCGGCTCGACCACTCGGTCCGTACGGTGGCCGAGGCCCGGGAGGTGGCGCGTACCGACATGAAGGCGGCCCTGGGCCTGCTCTCGGCGCGCCGCATCGCCGGCGACCACGCGCTGGTGGACGAGTTGTGCGCCGCCGTGCTGGCCGACTGGCGCGCCGACGCCCGGCGGCGGCTGGCGGAGTTGAGCGAGATGTGCCGCCGGCGCTGGGAGTCCAAGGGGGAACTGGCGTTTCTCCTGGAGCCCGACCTCAAGGAGGCCCATGGCGGCCTGCGCGACGTCAACGCCATGAGGGCCGTCGCCGCCTCCTGGGTGGCCTCGGCCCCGGACGCCCGCGTCGGTGCCGCCCACGACCTTCTCCTGGATGTACGGCACGTACTGCACGAGGTCACCGGACGCTCCACCGACCGCCTCGTCCTGCAAGAGCACGAGGCCGTGGCAAGCGCGCTGGGCATGCTGGACGGGAACGTCCTGCTGCGTACGACCGCCGAGGCCGCCCGTACGGTGACGTACGCCGGTGACCACCTCTGGCGCCGTGTCGAGCGTTTCTGTGCTCCGCGCCGTACAACCGTGGCCCGTCCCGTAGGGCGCTCCACCGGTTCCCGTGGAGTCGAGCGCACGCCGGTCGGTGACGGTGCCGTGGAACAAGAGGGCGAAGTCGTCCTCGCACGGGACGCCGACCTGAACGACCCCGCACTCGTGCTTCGGGTCGCCGCCGCTGCGGCCCAGGCAGGCCTTCCCTTGGCGACCGCCACGGTCGACAGGCTGGCCGAGCATGCCGCGCTGCCGCCTGTACCGTGGCCTGCCGAGGCCAGGGACGCACTGGTGTCGCTCCTAGGCGCGGGTACGGCGGCCATCGGTGTGTGGGAGGCCCTGGACCAGGCCGGGCTGATCGTACGGCTGCTGCCCGACTGGGAACGCGTCCGTAACCGCCCCCAGCGCAACCCCGTCCATCGCTTCACCGTGGACCGTCACCTGGTGGAGGCCGCTGCCGGTGCCGCCGCCCTCACCCGCGACGTGTCACGCCCTGACCTGCTGCTCGTCGGCGCGCTCCTGCACGACATCGGCAAGGGCTGGCCGGGCGACCACTCCGTCGGCGGCGCCGTGGTGGCCCGCGACCTGGGCGTACGGCTGGGCTTCGACGCCGAGGACGTTCAGGTCCTGGAGACCCTCGTCCGGCACCATCTGCTGCTCCCGGAGACGGCGACCAGGCGCGACATCGACGATCCGAGGACGGTGCAGGCCGTCACCTCCGCCGTCGCCGCGGTCCCCGGCCGGGAACGCGAGATCATCGAACTGCTGGCCGCGGTGGCGATCGCCGACGGCCAGGCCACCGGCCCGGCCGCCTGGGGCACCTGGAAGGCCGGACTGATCGCCGAACTCGCCCGCAGGGCCGCCGCCGCCCTGGCCGGCGGTACCCCGCCCCCGCCGCCCTCCCTGGATGGGGCCCAGCTGGCCCTGGCTCGCCATGACGGCGGCGCGGTGCGCATCTCCGGGTCCCGCGTCACCATCGCCGCTCCGGACCGCCCAGGGCTGCTCTGGAAGGCCGCAGGAGTCCTGGCCTTGCACCGCCTCGTGGTCCGTTCGGCCCGTACGTCATCCCCGGCGTCGTCGGGGAACAGCCACCCGGTGACGGCCGTACTGGACTTCATCGCCGTTCCCGAATACGGAAACCCGCCCGATCCTGCCGCCTTGGAGGCCGACCTGCGGCGCATGCTGGCCGACCGCCTCGACGTCGCCGCACGGCTGGAACGCCGTGCCCGGAGCGTTCGCGTACGGCCCGCCATAGCCGTACCCCCGCCGCGGGTCACGATCGTCGACGACGCGTCCAGCACGGCCACCGTCGTAGAGGTACGGGCCCATGACCGCCCGGGACTGCTGTGGCGGATAGGGCAGGCCTTGGGCGAGTGCGGGTTGCAGGTACGCGCCGCCCAAGTGGACACGCTGGGCGCCGACGCCGTGGACGTCTTCTACGCCGTGGACGCCTCAGGAAAGGCCGTGACGGACTCGGCGAGGCTGTCCGACGTACGCCGGCACGTGCTGGACACCCTGCGCCAAGAACGCAGCTAGGGCGGGAGGCGGAGAGACGGCCACGGGGGCACGACCGCCTCCCCGCCGGTTCAAGGGGTGGTCCGTTGCTCGGGGCCGCTCATGCCGTGGCCCTCGTCCGGTGCCATGCCGCCGCTGGGCGGCCCGCCCTTGTCGTCGGGAACGGCGTCGTCGGGGGCGCCACCGCCGCCGTTGCCGGGCTTGGGGCTGTTGGGCGTCTGTGGCTTCCCCTTGTCCGGCCTCTGGCCGTTCCGGCCGTTCTGGCTGTCCGGGGGCCTCTTGACCACAGGTGGCTTCGTGGCGTTATCGCTCGTCTCGGGAGTGGCCCCTTCGGTGGGCTGCTGCGGCGGCATCAGGCGGGCGCAGTACGAGGGAACGTTCGACGTCCCTCCCGCGGCCCGGACCAGGCCGCGCAGGGCGGGCTTGCTGAGCTCGTTCGCGCGCTGGCCGGGCTCGACGGCCGTGTAGGTCTGGCACTGGCCCAGCAGGACCGCACGCGACGGCGAGGCGGAGGGGCCCTCCTCCTGTCCTGGCACCGCGTTCGGGCGGGCGGACGCGTGCGGGCTCCGGGGCGAGGCCTCGGGGGTGGGCGCGGGCGACAGCGGCCCGAGCGGAAGCCTGTCGAAATGGGCCGCGAGGGCGAGCCCGCCGGCCGCCGTGGCCGTCACCAGCGTCATTGCCGCGATCTTCAGGGGCAACAGCCGGACGAGGGGGAACCAGGCCCTCGCGGCCTTCTGAGGTGACTCGCCCTGAAGTGACTCAGCGCCCGGTGAGAGCGCGGCGGCGTGGAAGGCGGCCACGGCGGCCTCCTCACCGGCCAGCTCGGCCTCCGTGCCACGGGCGGAGGCGGCGGTGAGCAGGTCGGCGAGGGGCTGGGGGACGGCCCCGGGATCGCCCCGAACGCCGTCGAGCAGGCGCTCGGCGGCGGCGTGGTCCCATCCATGGCCGTCGGTGTTCATCTCACCCTTTTCAGCGCCGGGGCCCGCGAACGTGTCACACCCGTTCTCGCCACCCGTTTCCTTCATGCCGTGCCTCGCTGTGCCGCGTCCGGCGGAGTGCCATGCGCCCCGGTCGGCTGCCGGTCGCCGGCCTCCTGCTCGCTCCGCGGCCCGCCGCTCTCGCCACTCTCACTGTCTGCGCTATCCGCGCTGTCTGCGCCGCGCTCGCTTTCGTCCGGCCGGGCGGCCGGCGGCCCGTCCAGCCGTTCGGCCAGGCGCCGCAACCCGCGGTACGCGGCGGTCCGTACCGCGCCGGAACGCTTGCCCAGCACCCGGCCGGCCTCCTTGGCGTCCAGGCCCACCACCACCCGCAGCAGCACGGCCTCCGCCTGGTCGCGCGGGAGACCGCAGATCAGGGCGATGGCCGAGCCGGTGGACAGCCGTTCCAAGGCGTCCCGCTCGGTGTCGTCCGCGGCCACCAGGTCGGTGAGCTCGTCGATGTGCACGCTGGCGTCCGGCCGCCGGCCGGCCCGGCGCAGATGGTCCAGTGCCCGGTGCCGCGCGACGGTCGACGCCCAGCCGCGGAACCGGTCGTAGTCGCCGCTGAACGAGCCGAGGTCGCGGGCGATCTGCAGCCACGCGTCCGCGGCCACGTCCTCCGCCTCGGTGCCCACCAGGGCACGCAGGTAGCGCAGCAGGCGCGGCTGGAGATCCCGGTAGAGCGTCCTGAAGGCACCCTCGTCCCCGGCCTGGGCGTCAAGGAGGGCCGATTCGAGTTCCTCGTCGGAAGCGGCGCGATCCGTCATGCGCCGCCGTCGCGCGGCCACTTGTTCACGTGATGGTCCTTGGTGGGGTGGGGGGTTTCGTATCACTTCAGGGCCATGGCGTTCCGCCGCAAGGAACCCCTGGAGCGTTCAGCGTACGTACCGGCCCGGATGTCACACCCCGAAACGGCACAACTGCTCACCGTCGGACCGGGCGGGAGCCTCCCGGCGACCCGATACCCTGGGGCTGATCCCAGAAGCTTTCCAAGGACGGGTCCAGACACGTGTTCGAGACGCTCTCCGACCGGTTGACGACGGTCTTCTCGTCGCTCCGCAGCAAGGGCCGGCTCTCCGAGGCCGACATCAACGCGACGGCCCGCGAGATCCGTGTCGCGCTGCTCGAGGCCGACGTGGCACTGCCCGTCGTCAAGGACTTCATCGCGCAGATCAAGGAACGGGCGCGCAGCTCGGAGGTCTCGCAGGCGCTGAATCCGGCGCAGCAGGTCGTCAAGATCGTCAACGAGGAGCTCGTCAACATCCTCGGCGGCGAGACGCGCCGGATCCGGTTCGCCAAGAACCCGCCCACCGTGATCATGCTGGCGGGCCTGCAGGGCGCCGGTAAGACCACGCTGGCCGGCAAGCTGGCCCGCTGGCTGAAGTCCGACGGCCACGCCCCGCTCCTGGTGGCGGCCGACCTGCAGCGTCCCAACGCCGTACAGCAGCTCCAGGTGGTCGGCGAGCGCGCCACCGTGCCCGTCTTCGCCCCCGAGCCCGGCAGCGGTGTCGGCGACCCGATCGACGTGGCCCGCCGCTCCATCGACCAGGCCAAGCACGCCCAGCACGACGTCGTGATCATCGACACCGCGGGCCGGCTCGGCGTGGACGCCGAGATGATGCGGCAGGCCGCCGACATCCGCGACGCCGTCCAGCCGGACGAGATCCTGTTCGTGGTCGACGCCATGATCGGCCAGGACGCCGTCACCACCGCGCAGGCCTTCCTCGACGGCGTCGGCTTCGACGGGGTCGTGCTGACCAAGCTCGACGGCGACGCCCGCGGCGGCGCCGCGCTGTCGGTACGGCACATCACCGGCCGGCCGATCATGTTCGCCTCCACCGGCGAGAAGCTCGAGGACTTCAGCGTCTTCCATCCGGACCGGATGGCCGGCCGGATCCTCGACATGGGCGACATCCTCACCCTGATCGAGCAGGCCGAGCAGGCGTTCGACACGGCGCAGGCCGAGCGGATGACCACGAAGTTCGCCTCCGGTGAGGACTTCACCCTCGAGGACTTCCTCGAGCAGATGATGATGATCCGCAAGCTCGGCCCGATCGGCAACCTGCTCGGCATGATGCCCGGCATGGGGCAGGTCCGCGACCAGGTCAGCCAGGTCGACGACAAGGACCTCGACCGCGTCGCGGCCATCATCCGCTCGATGACCCCGCAGGAGCGCGGCAACCCCAAGATGATCAACGGCTCCCGGCGGGCCCGGATCGCCAAGGGCTCCGGGGTCAGCGTCGGCGAGGTCAACAGCCTGGTCACCCGGTTCTTCGACGCCCAGAAGATGGTCCGCCAGATGGCCGGCGGCATGGGCCTTCCCGGTACGCCGGGCCGGCGCAAGGCCAAGGCGATCAAGGCCAAGGCCAAGAAGGGCAAGCAGCGCAGCGGCGACCCGCGCAAGCGCGCCGGGCAGCCCGCCGGCGACCAGGAGCAGCAGCCCGCCGCCGACGCCACGCCCCAGGGCCTCCCGCCGGGCCTCGGCGGGCAGCTCCCTCCGGGCCTGGGCGGCGGCCAGCTGCCTCCCGGTTTCCAGATGCCCGACCTGAACAAGCTCCAGGGCCGCAAGAAGAAGTAGCCGCGAGGCCGCTTCGACAGGAAGCGGCCTCGCGGCCGCTTCAGGAAGAAGCGTCACGAGGTCGCTTCGAGCGTCCCTGGTAGGGGGCGGCCGTACCCAGCGAGCCGTCCCCGCCTGCGTGCCCGTGCGGCCGCACCGAACGAGAGCCGTTCAGCCGAGCGAGAAATCGCGCCGGTGATGTCGGGGTTTATGGGGAACGGCGGCGGGCGAGTGGCCGCGTGTCCTCGCGCGATTGCGCTTTTCGCGCGTTCGTCTGGCAGAATGGCAGGCTGGAAACCCCGGAGTCGCCAGGCGCCCTCTCTCGTTCTGCGCGGCCGGAGTCCATCGAGCGGCCCGACACCGGTGTCCCCACCTGGTAAGGCCCGCTCACCCTGTTAATCAGTCTGGAGAACACCACACCCGTGGCAGTCAAGATCAAGCTTAAGCGTCTGGGGAAGATCCGGAACCCGCAGTACCGGATCGTCGTCGCCGATGCCCGCACCAAGCGGGACGGCCGTGCCATCGAGGAGATCGGGCTCTACCACCCCAAGGAGGAGCCCTCCCTCATCCAGATCAACTCCGAGCGCGCCCTGTACTGGCTGGGCGTCGGCGCGCAGCCGACCCCGCCGGTGCTGAACCTGCTCAAGATCACCGGTGACTGGCAGAAGCACAAGGGCGAGCCCGGTGCCGAGGGCACGCTCAGGGTGGCCGAGCCGAAGACCGACAAGAAGGCCGTCTTCGAGTCCGCCGTCAAGGAGTCGATGGGCGACACCGAGGCCGCCGCCGCGGCGACCAAGGCCAAGAAGAAGGCCGAGCCGAAGAAGGCCGAGCCGAAGAAGGCCGAGCCGAAGCAGGCCAAGGGCGAGGACGACAGCGCCAAGGCCGAGCCGAAGAAGGCCAAGGGCGAGGACGAGGGCGCCAAGGCCGACGAGACGACCGAAGTCAAGAGCGAGGGCTGACGTGCTCGAAGAAGCGCTCGAGCACCTGGTACGCGGAATCGTCGAGCACCCGGACGACGTCCGGGTGCGGGCGCGCCGTATCAGGGGCGGCCGGGTTCTCGAGGTGCGCGTGCACCCCGAGGATCTCGGCAAGGTCATCGGCCGTAGCGGGCGTACCGCGAAGGCCCTGCGCACGGTCATCAGCGCCCTTTCCGGGGGCCGGTACGTGCGCGTCGACCTGCTCGACGTCAACGAGGTCCGCTGACCATGCGGCCCGGCGGGCCGGTCGATCGGCTGGTGATCGGCCGGGTCGGCCGGCCGCACGGGATTCGCGGTGAGCTCACCATCGATGTCCGTACCGACGATCCGGATCTCCGGTTCGCGGCGGGCACCGAGCTCGCCACCGATCCCGCGGCCACCGGACCGCTGATGGTCGAGCAGACCCGTTGGCATTCGGGTCGCCTGCTCGTGCGCTTCGCCGGGGTCGGCGACCGGGACGCCGCGGAGGAACTCCGCGGCGTCTGGCTGGTCGTCGACCCTGAGGACGTCCCCGTCCTCGACGATCCCGATGAGTTCCATGATCAGCAGCTGATCGGGCTCACCGTGGTCACCGTCGAGGGGGACGAGGTCGGCGCGGTCGCCGAGATCCGCCATCACGGCCAGGATCTACTGGTGATCCGCCGCGCCGACGGGGGCGAGACGCTGGTGCCGTTCGTCGCCGCGCTGGTCCCCGAGGTCGATGTCCCCGGCGGCCGGCTGGTGATCGACCCCCCGCCCGGTCTCGAGCTGTGAAGCCCGATCCGATCAAGCCCGATCTGACCATGCCCGGTCTGACCAAGCCGGGTTTGATCAAGCCAAGCCTGGCCAAGCCCGGTCTGGCTAAGCACGGCCTGACCAAGCCTGACCCCGGCACGCCCGGTCCCAGCAAGCCCACCCCATGAAGTTCGGCCTATGAAGCTCGACATCGTCACGATCTTCCCCGACTACTTCGCCCCGCTCGACGTCTCGCTGCTCGGCAAGGCGCGTCGTACGGGGCTGCTCGACGTACAGGTGCACGACCTGCGGGAATGGACGCACGACCGGCACCGCACGGTCGACGACACGCCGTACGGCGGCGGGCCCGGCATGGTCATGAAGCCGGAGCCGTGGGGTGAGGTCCTGGACACCATCGCGCCACCCGACGCCGGCCGTGCGCCGCGCCTGGTGGTGCCCACGCCGAGCGGCCGCCCGTTCACCCAGGCGCTGGCCGCCGAGCTGGCCGCCGAGGAGTGGCTGGTGTTCGCCTGCGGGCGGTACGAGGGGATCGACTCCCGGGTGGTCGAGGAGGCCAGGACCCGGATGCCGGTGGACGAGGTCAGCCTCGGCGACTTCGTGCTCGCCGGCGGGGAGGTCGCCGTCCTGGTCATCGTGGAGGCCGTCGGCCGGCTGCTGCCGGGCGTGCTGGGCAACGCCGACTCGGTGACCGACGACTCGTTCGCGCCCGGGGCGATGGAGTCCCTGCTCGAAGGGCCCGTCTACACCAAGCCCCCGGTCTGGCGTGAACGCTCCGTACCGGACATCCTGCTGTCGGGGAACCACGGCGCGATCGCCCGCTGGCGGCGGGACGAGGCACTGCGGCGTACCGCCGGGAACCGGCCCGAACTGCTGGCCAGGATGGACCCGGAGAAGCTCGACAAGCATGATCACCAGGTGCTGCGGGAGGCCGGTTTTCCGGTTGACGGCGAACCTATGGCACACTAGAGCGTCACCCGTTGTGCGTGGACGCATGCCGTCCCACGGCACGGTGTCCAGACTTTCGAAGAAGATCCACCAACTCGCGCGGCGCGATGCCCCCCTTTGCACGATGTCCTCGGGGCCTCTCGATGTCCGCGTTCGACCTGCGAGGAACCGCTGTCATGCACACCCTGATCCAGGAGATCGAGAAGGCCGCGATGCGCGCCGACGTTCCGGACTTCCGTCCGGGCGACACGCTCAAGGTGCACGTCCGCGTCACTGAGGGCACCCGGAGCCGGATCCAGGTGTTCCAGGGTGTGGTGATCCGGCGGCAGGGCGGCGCCTCCCGCGAGACCTTCACCGTCCGCAAGGTCAGCTACAGCGTCGGCGTCGAGCGCACCTTCCCGCTCAACAGCCCCTCGATCGAGAAGATCGAGGTCGTCACCCGCGGTGACGTCCGCCGCGCCAAGCTCTACTACCTGCGCAACCTGCGCGGCAAGGCCGCGCGCATCAAGGAGAAGCGCGACTTCTGAGCCGTGCTCGCCGACGCCCCGGGAACCCATCGCGGTGACCGGGGCGTTGCCCGTTTCAGGGGCTCGCCAGAGGGCTCGCCTCGGGCGACACGGCCAGGTACGCGGTGCCGTGGGCCCCGCGCCGATAGGCTTTCGGTCTGATGGATGACGAGGACGATCGGAGAGACGTGCGATCCGAAGCCGAGGGCGCGGTGCCCGAAGAGGAAGAGGCCGTGTCCTCAGATCAGGATTCTCCCGGCAAGGACGATTCTTCCGGCAAGCAGCCTCCCGGCAAGGACGAGCGCAAGAAGAAGCAGGGATCGTTCTGGAAGGAACTCCCGATCCTCGTCGGCGTCGCCCTGGTCCTCGCCCTGGTGATCAAGGCCTTCGCGGTGCAGGCGTTCTACATCCCCTCCGGGTCGATGGAGAACACCCTGCAGATCGGCGACCGGGTCCTGGTCAACAAGATCGTCTACCACACCCGCGACATCAAGCGCGGTGACATCGTCGTCTTCAACGGCCTCGACTCCTGGGACCCCGAGGTCCAGGTCGAGGAGCCGGGCAACCCCGTCTCCAAGGTCCTGCGCGCCATCGGCGGGGCGTTCGGCGTCGCCCCCAACGAGAAGGACTACATCAAGCGGGTCATCGGCATCCCCGGCGACAAGGTGAAGTGCTGCGACGCCAAGGGCCGCGTCACCGTCAACGGAACGCCCCTGGACGAGAAGTCCTACCTGTTCACCGACCCGGCGACCGGCGAGCCCAACAAGCCGTCCAACGACCCCTTCGAGGTCACGGTCAAGCCCGGCCAGCTCTGGGTGATGGGCGACCACCGCGAACTGTCGTACGACTCCCGCTCCCACCGCGGCGACCCGGGCGGCGGCGCCGTCCCGGTCAGCCGCGTGATCGGCCGTGCCTTCTTCGTCGTCTGGCCGCTGAACCGGATCGACAACCTCCCCATCCCCGACACCTACGAGCAGCCCGCCCTGAACGCTGCGGCCGCCGTACTGCCGGCCACTCCGATCGCCCTGGGCCTCGTGGGCGCCGTCCCGATCATTTACCTCCGCCGCCGTCTGCGCCGCCGCCCCTGACCGGCAGGACCGGCCGGCAGGACCTACCGGCGGGCAGGACCTACCGGCAGATGGGTGTGGCGCTGGTTACGCCAGAGTGTGGCTCCCGGGCGATGACACTGGGCAGGATGCGATTCCGGGCAATGCGGCTCTGGGCGATGCGGCTCCGGGCAATGCGGCTCTGGGTAAAAGGCATGGTCGGAAGCCCCTTCGGACGACGCGGTCGTGCGGCAGGGGAGTCAGGGCGGCGTTAACGGGGTATTCGCGGCACCTTGACGGCCGTCGGCGACGTACCCTGCGGAGCATGAAGGGACGTCCACTCCGCTACACGCCGCGACGCGACGCAGGGCTCTACGCCTACGAACGCGTCCTGGAGCACGCCGGACTCACGCCGGTGGCCGGCGTCGACGAGGCGGGGCGGGGAGCCTGCGCGGGACCGCTCGTGGTCGGAGCGGCGATCCTGCCGGACGGGCGGCGGGGACGGATCGCCGGGCTGGCCGACTCCAAGCTCCTCACGCCCGCGCGGCGGGAGGACCTGTACGCGGAGATCGTCGAGCGGGCGGAGGCCTGGAGCGCCATCGTCATCCCCTGCCACGACATCGACCGGATCGGCGTCCACCGGTGCAACATCGCCGGAATGCGGCGCGCGCTGGCGGCCCTGGAGCGGCGGCCCGCGTACGTGCTCACCGACGGGTTCAAGGTGCCGGGACTGGGCGTGCCGGCGCTGGCCATGATCAAGGGCGACCAGGTCGCCGCCTGCGTGGCGGCCGCGTCCATCGTGGCCAAGGTGACCCGGGACCGGATCATGGTGGGGCTGCACGAGCGGTACCCCGACTACGGGTTCGACGTGCACAAGGGCTACGTGACGCGCGATCACTCGGCGGCGCTGGCCGAGCACGGTCCCTGTCCCGAACATCGGTTCTCCTTCGTCAATGTGGGGCGGGCCTTGCGTAAGAATGGAGCGATGGCCTTGGGGGAGGCCGGAGACGATCTTCTGCTCCCCGGCGACGGCCGGACGGAAGGGGCACCAGCGTGAGCGCCGAGGATCTCGAGAAGTACGAGACCGAGATGGAGCTTCAGCTCTATCGCGAGTACCGGGATGTCGTCGGGCTGTTCACCTACGTGGTCGAGACCGAGCGGAGGTTCTACCTCACCAACTCGGTGGACCTGCAGGTGCGCGGCACCGACAACGGCGAGGTCTACTTCGAGGTCACCATGCAGGACGCCTGGGTCTGGGACATGTACCGCCCGGCGAGATTCGTGAAGAACGTCCGTGTCGTCACCTTCAAGGACGTCAACGTCGAAGAACTCGCCAAGAGCGACTTCGAACTCCCCGACCAGTGACTCCCTGACCAGTGACGCCCTGACCGGTGACTCCCCGCCCGGCAGGCCCGCCCGGCGCGGCGGGCCGCGATGACCGGCCCAGGATCGTGTCGGTCGGATCGATCCTTCCGCGCTCGCACCCGGACTCGCCGATCGTGCCGGCGGGTCCGGCCGGTTTGTGATCTGGACGTTGGACCGGTGAGCCGGGCGTCAGTGGGATCGTGATCTTGCTGCTCGGGTGAGGCGCCAGCCGCCCGCGTCTCGTTCGATGAAGCCCGCCGCGGACAGCAGGCCGAGCTTGCCGTTCACTGTGGGCAGGTCCATGCCTGCGGTCGCGGCGAGTTGTGCCGGGCCGGCCGTGCCACGGGACGGGAACGCCTCCAGTACGGCGCGGGTCGCCGGGTCGAGGCGGTCTCGGGGGAGCACCGGGCCGGAGGGCCTCGGGGCCAGGTCGGCGCCGATCTGGCCGACCATCTCGATCACCTCGTCGCAGCAGGTGATCAAGGTCGCGGCCGGGTCCTCGCGGAGCAGGCGCAGGCAGCCCTCGGACGTACGGGAGTGGACCGAGCCGGGTACCGCCATCAGGGCGCGGCCCAGCTTGCGGGCCCAGGCGGCGGTGTTGAGGGCTCCGCTGCGGCGCTCCGCCTCGACGATCAGCGTGCCTCGGGAGAGGGCGGCGATGACCCGGTTGCGGACGAGGAAGCGGAGCCGGTTGGGCGGGGCGCCCGGCGGGGACTCGCTGACCAGCAGGGAGCGCCGGGCCATCTCGGCGAAGAGCCCGTCGTTGGCGGCCGGGTAAGGGACGTCCACGCCGTTGGCGAACGCCGCCACGGTCGGGCCATCGGCGGCCAGGGCACCCCTGTGGGCGGCCGCGTCGATGCCCAGAGCACCTCCCGAGACCACCGTCCAGCCACGTTCGGCCAGCTGCGAGCTCAGGTCGGAGGCGACCCGCAGGCCGTAGGGGGAGGCGGCGCGGGAGCCGACCACGGCGACGGAGCGCAGGCAGCCATGGCGTAGGTCGTTCGGACCGCGCAGCCACAGCGCGTACGGGCGTGCCGGGCCGAGGTCGTCGAGAGTGGTGGGCCACTCCGGATCGCCCGGGCAGACCAGGCGGATGCCCATCTCGTCGCAGACGGCCAGGTCCTCGTCGGGAGATGCCGTACGGAGCCGGATCCGCCAGTGTTCGAGGCGCCGTACCTCGCCCTCGGTGGGGGCCAGTTCGGCGGGGAGCCGGCCGGACCGGATCGCGTCGAGGGCACCGGGCGCGCCGGTGTGGTCGATCATCCTGTTGATCAGGGTGTCGCCCGGCTCGGCGATCGCGCAGAGGGCTGCGCGGGCCGTCCTCTCGCCCGTGGTCATGTCGCCGATGGTCATGTTGCCGGTGGTCGTGCTGCCTTTGGACGTGTTGCCTGTGGTCGTGCTGCCGGTGCTGGTCATGTCGCCGGTGGTCGTGCCGTCAGGGGTCATATCGCCGGTGGTCATGATCTCCTCCCGGTCCAGAGGGCGAGGGCGCCGCCGATGTCGTCCTCGCCGGGGCGGTCATGGCCGGCCAGGTCGGCGATCGTCCAGGCCACCCGCAGGATCCGGTCGAGGCCGCGGGCGCTGAGCGAGCCGTTCTGCAGGGCCTCGTCGGCGGCCGGCATCGCCTCGGCCGGGGGCGCGAACCGGCGGCGGAGCTCGGGGCCGGGGATCTCGGAGTTGCACCGCCAGGGGGTGTCCGCGAGGCGCTTGAGCGTGCGGTCGCGTGCCGTCTGCACGCGTTCGGCGACGATCTGGCTGGCCTCGGCGAACTCCAGGTCGTAGCGGAGCTCGGCGCGGCTGGCGGGGGTGAGTTCGAGCTTGAGGTCGATCCGGTCGAGGAGCGGGCCGGAGATCCGGCTGAGATACCGGCGGCGGACGTTCGGGGCGCAGGAGCAGTTGATCTGCTTGGCGGCGGCGCAGGGGCAGGGGTTGGCCGCCAGGACGAGGGTGAACCGTGCCCGGAAGCTGGCCGTGCCCTCGGACCGCGAGATCCGTACCTCGCCCTCTTCCAGGGGCTGGCGCAGCGCGTCCAGGACGCCCCCTTGGAACTCGGGGGCCTCACCCAGGGAACCAAAGTTACACCGTGTCGGAACCCTACAAACGATCTGAGGGCCTACAGGCCCCATGCATAGCTATGCAGGCAGGCGTGAGAGCGCCTGAGAGAGCCTGAGAAGGCCCAGCGTGGAGCAGGTGTGAGCCTGCCAGGAGGGCAGGCGGCTAGAGCCTGACAGTCGTCCTAGAGAGCCAGCGGCACGCCTGGCCACAGCCGCAGGAGGACCGACCGCCTAGCGCCTGCCTCGCACACCCACCCTGGGGTAATGCCCCCCTCGCTTGCTCTGTGCCCCGCTCGGGGCAGGGCATTTTGACCGAGTACGGGTCCGGGGTTTTTGGTAGATCGGGACTCCCTCCCAGTTATTCCGAAGCGGGAATATTCCTGCAAGGTGTTGACGGCTTCGCATAGCCGTCATACTTTCTGATCGAAAGAGACGAGAGGAGAGGGTCTTATGGAGCTTGGCCGGATCATCGCAGGGGGCGACTGTGGAGAGAATGACTGCCCTACCATCGCCCTTGCTCAAGACGGGATGGTAGACGTTCAAGGCTACCTACAGAATGCCATTGCAACACCGGATGGAGAGGTTATTGCCCGCATTCCTGCTGCGCTTATCTTGGAGGCTGCCCGTGCGCTTGGGGAATGACGTATGGCAAGAGTTCTTCGATGATTTCAATGCCTCTGTTTGGAGGCTGGAACTTCACCCTGTCTACACAATGCCACAGGAGGACACCAACCTAACTCGTTACCGTTCTGGGGAACGACTCCCTGACGATCATTGGTCGCCATGGATGGAGCGAGTTAAGGGCTATGTGGATAGCGGCCGGAGTATTGGCCGCGTGCATGTTGTGCGTAAGCCTCTGAGTGAGTATCTGCGATTCGAGTTCGATTGGTACTACCGGCATCACGTGAAGGCCGGTGAAGATATCCGCATTCTCGATCTCACAGGAAAGCCCGATCCTGGATTGCCGGATCACGACTTCTGGCTATTCGATGAAAAGCGTGTAGTGAAGATGCTCTATCGTCCGGACGGTACTCAAATCGGCCGTGAACTAGTCGATAGTCCGGACATTGAAGAGTACAAGCGATATCGAGATATCGCGCTCATGGATGCAGTCCCATTCTTGGAGTACTGGCCAGGGTAGTGCTTGAACCCGAAAAGCTAGGTCGCCACCAGGATGACCTGGCAACGACTCTGCGGACGCTGCGAAAGCAAGCCGGTTATACAGGGCAACGGCTTGCCTCTCAGTGTGCAATGAGTCAGAGCAAGATATCTAAGATTGAAACGGGCAAGCTTCTTCCTACTGTCGTTGATGTCGAACGGATCCTTGAGGCTGTTAATGCGCCAGCAGAGCTAAGGAGCGAGATTATTGCTCTGGCTAGGCTTGCCAATACTGAGTTTCAAGATGTTCGCTCTCTGCTTCGTAAGGGCTTGGAGAAGAAGCAAAACGAGCTAGCTAGTCTTGAGGCTAGCTCTACTGATCTACGGTACTTTCTGCCATCAATGATTACGGCATTGCTTAGTACGCCTGAATACATACGGGCAAGCCTGGCGCATTCGCCAGGTGATGTATCTAAGGCAGTTGCGAGCAAGCTAGACAGGCAGGCCGTTCTATATGACGAGAGTAAACGCTTCACGTTCGTTCTAACAGAGTCTGCCGTGCGATGGACCCTTTGCCCTCCCACACTTATGGCGATGCAAGTTGACCGGCTTATATCGCTGTCACACTTGCCTAATGTTGGGATAGGTGTGGTGCCTCTCGGCTCACACCTGCCTAGAGGGCCAATGAATACGTTCACTGTCTATGACAGCCGTCTTGTGACGGCTGAGACTTTCAGTGGTGCAATCATGATGCGAGACCCTAGAGATGTCACCTTTCATCTCGATCTGTTTGCGACCTTTGAAGGGTTCGCAGTCTTTGACGATGAAGCCAGAGGCCGCCTGTCAGAGTGGGCAACGATCTTTAGGCGTTGAGATTATTATGCGACTACGGGAATAATTCTGGCTTTGCTCGACTGTCCTTCGTAGCGTTGCGGCATGAGTACAACGGCAGCGGAGCAACAGGAAGCCATCTCGCACCTTGAGGCGCTTGCTCAGATCGTCAGTGATCGGGGATTCACTGCAAAGGTTGTTCAGGTCCGGACAAGCGTCACATTTCTCCGTGTCGTCAACATGGATGCCGGGCAGCTCTCGGAAGACGTGACCATCGGCTCCTACGATGGTGAACCGGTCTACGTGTATTCATGGGGCGACGTGATTTGCCCTGTGAGGCATCTTGAGGCGGCAGGCGAACGCCTGTCCCATGTGCTCACTCCTGATGTGACAGCGGCCAAATGAGGGCCTTCCCAGGAGATGCAGACCATTGGCATACCGGGTCAAACCGAACGGGCCGGTTTGAGACCTCAGCCGAACGAGTCGATAGAGCCACTGCCAGAAGCAGGGTTCGAGAACTTTTGGTCAATGATGCTCATTGGACTGGGAATCATGACGCCTATAGGGATGCCATTGCCACAATGGCATTCGGCTGGGATTCAGTAAAGGTCAACGGAATTCAATATGTGGCATTCGCATGCGCTTGCCCACAGCTTCCCGGAAAGGAGACAGGCAGTGGAGCCGCTGAGGTATCGGAAGTCGTCAAGGTGTGAGGAGTTGAACCAAGACGGCTGTGTGGAGATAGCCAACGGACCGGACTTCATAGCGGTCCGTGACTCGACTGCCAAGGATGGTCCCGTGATCCTTGTAGGCCGGAATGTGTGGCGACGCTTTGTCGCAACGCTCGGAAACGTAGACGGCCGGTAAGGCCGTTCGGATGTCACAGCTAGATCAGGCCGTTGCAGAGGCCAGAGAAGCGTTTGCGACGCTCACAAACCTGATGGCGACACATGGTGTCGGCTTCTCGGGGATTGAGGCATTCGTTCAGAGCCCGGTAGGGCTTGGAGGCGTGTCCGTTGCCATGGCCTATGAGCAGTGGGCACGGAAGATGAACGCTGTTGCCTGCATCCTGGCTCACCAGGAGGGCAAGGGAGACTCATCACGCTTGACCACAGCCGACAGGCAGCGGTTCACGGTCGGAGCGTTCACGCTTGTTCAGGAGGCAGCCAAGTAGGGTCTATGCCCCTTCATGGCTCTGAGAAGGCCGTAGACGGCCTAACAGATGGAAAAGCTCTCCCTGTATGGATTATATGCCCTCAAGGGCTCTCAGGGCTTCTCAGGCCCTCTCAGGGCCTGTTGTGGCTTGTTCTCGTCCCGCATTGGCGGAAGTGTTGTTGTTCGGAAGTTCTAGTGTTCGGTCGGAAGTTCATAGGGATCGGAGGTTGTTATTTAGGACAAGACGGAGCGATAGCGACTCCTCTACTGCGGCGACCGAAGGAGTTTGCCGCAGTGACTAGGAACGAAGGACGTAGTCCGTAGTGACGTACTAGTCTCGATAGAGACTGAAAAGGGAGTCCCGTACTTGGGACTCCCTTATTAGTAGTTACTATATTAAGTTATATATGTAATGTAACTCCTGTAAAGGAGTTACTGGTAAGGACCTCCTGAGAGACCCACCCTGGTTTTCCAGGGATACCCGGTCATCTGGCTCAGTCTGGCCAGGGTTCAAGGATGCTGTCTCCCCAGGGATCCATGAGAGGGCAACTGTGATTGATCCCGCGCGTTGTGTTCCCCTTCTCGCACTCCGGGCACGGAGGAGGCGGAGGCGGCTGCCAAGCGTCCCTTGGCCGCTCTGACTTGGTGGACTGAGGGCTAGTGGCCTTTGAGGGCTTAGCGGCCTCCTGAGAGGCTTGCTGCGGTACTTGGGCCGTGGGTGCCTCTGCCTCCTGAGCCTTGAACCTCTGCCAGTCAGCTTGCCAGCGTTCGGCCGGTAGGGAGATGCGGTAGACGTGAGACTCTCCGTTGGGTCCCTTCTGCTTGTGAGAGAGAACTAGCCATCCGGTAGTAACCAGGATGCTGCGAGCTGTCCGGACAGTATTTCGGCCGATTGCTAGCGCCTTCGCCATTAGGCGCTCACCTGGGAATGACTCTGTCCCGTTCTTTCCCCATGCCGCCATGAAGGCGGCTACAGCATAGACTTTGGCCGTGCTTTCCTCTAGCTGGCTATGGATCTCTTTCCGTAGTGGGCTCTCGGGATCACTCATCTCTCTAGCCAACTCGCCGTGCCAGAGTTGGCAGGCTTGGGCAGATGCAGCGAGAAGGACGCTCGCGGGGGGATTGTTCTCAGTCACGTACTTCTCTTTCGGATTCTTCGATCTCTCGCCACATAGCTTCCCTAGCGGCTTCTGTATCCCGCTCCTGCTGCGCCATTGCCTCGCTGATGAACTGCTGACGTTCCGCTTGGGTCGGGCCTTCGTGCTTTCGCTTGGCCCATGCCTGTACCTCAGGACTGTCGGAGGCTAGCCCTGTCGCCTGTGCGTACAACTCAGCCAAGTCGCCTAGTTGGATGTGGATGATTGGTGTTGAGGATGCGTAGCGCTTGTTCTCCGGAGTGATTGGAGCAAGGTGGTATGTCTGCCCCCCAATCGTTGCCGTTGGTGCGTCAGGGTAGATACTGGCGTCTGCCACGATTGGTGCTGGCCAGTGAAGCGGCTCTAGCTTCACCTTTGCGTCTAGGAGGAATTGCCTCCTGTCGTCTGTGGGTAGTTTGGCCCAGTGGTTACGGAAGGTCTCACCTGTCTTTTCCCACTCAATACGAGTAGGGACGTTGGGGAGTGAGGCTAGGTGGTTGCGCTTGGCCACAAGCTTGGCCATGCGCTCTTCATACTCTGTCTCGCCTCCTGGGTAGTCGTAATACCCCTTGTCCTTCTCGGCTCTGGCTTCAGCCATGACGCGCTTGACTTGCTCAAGCTCTTGAGTGTGGTCCTCACCAGGGATGGTGATCTTTTCGAGCTTCTCGACATCTCCCAGAAGCTCTAGAACGCTCTCCTCTAGGACAGTCTCTAGGTGGGTTGCCGATACGGAGCGGTTGCCACAGGCGATGCTTGTGACGGAGACGGAAGAGCATCGGTAGTACTGCTGCCCTCTGCCCGACACGCGATACATGGGCCTCTCGCACACAGGGCAGAACAGGAGGCGTAGGAGTGGTGCGGCATCCTGTCGGTTCCCGCTGCGCTTGGTTGAGTTCTCCTCTAGCCGTGCCTGAAGTTCTTCCCACTCCGTGAGAGTGATCAGAGGCTCAGCCCTCTGAAGAGGGAGACCATCATCACCCGCGATTACCTTCTTCGTGCCCTCTCGCCGTTCTGATCCCTCTGCTTCGTACTGGCCAATCAGTGTCTTGGAGCGGAGCATCTTGAGAAGGTTGGCTACCCGCCATTGGGTGCCCCTGGGCTCCTTGCCCTTGCTGATTCGCTGTACGTCTAGGGACGTAGGCACCTTGCGTGCGTTGAGGTCTCGGACCACTTGGTTGGCTGCCTTGCCAGTGATGATGTCCCGGACGATCCCTCTGAGGATCTCCGATGTCACTGGGTCCGGCTCCAGTGTCCAGCCGTCTGCCTGCTTCACGGGACGGTATCCATAGGGAAGGAAACCACCACGCCACTTACCGGCACGGATGTTGTGTTCATACGCGTCTTTGGCACGGTGCTTCATCGTCTTACCCTCAAACTCTCCGAACACGGCGAGGATGGTGGCAACCATGCGACCGATGTCCGTAGACAGGTCGATACCGTCATCTACGGCGACGATCTGAACAGAGTGCTTGTCTGCCCACTCCAGAAGCTCTAGGAAGTCCTTGGTCTTCCTGGCGAGACGATCGAGCTTCCAAGCAACGATCACGTCGTACTCGTCTGGCCTGTCGAGCCACTCTTTGAGGTCAGGCCGTTCCCAGGGAGAGGCGCTGATAGCGGACACGTCTAGGTCCTCAGCGATGCCCACGATCCGAGCGTCATGGAGCTTGGCCCAGTAGTGGACCTTCTCTCGTTGCCGCTCAGGGCTGGATGTGTCGTCCTTGAGGTTGGACAGACGCACCACGCCTAGGACTCGCTTGGGCTCTCGGTTGTTCAACTCGCCTCCTGTGATCGTCATCCTGCCTGAGCAGGCTGGATGCTCTTGACCTGTGGCGAGTGAGGTCAGGGGTAGCGGTGTATGTCTGCTTCCCTAGCCTCGTCGAGGAAGAGGATCCCGCGATGGGCGAGGGAGACGGCACCGGGCTGGAGCAGCCGGCCGGAGCCGCCGCCGACCATCGCCGCCCGGGACGCGGTGTGGTGGGGCGCGAAGAAGGGTGCGCGGGTGATCAGCGGTTGCCCGTACGGCAGCGTTCCGGCGACCGAGTGGATGGCGGAGACCTCCAGGGCCGCGTCCGGTTCGAGGGGCGGGAGGAGGGTCGGCAGGCGTTCGGCCAGCATGGTCTTGCCGCAACCCGGTGGCCCGGAGAAGAACAGGTGGTGCCCGCCGGCCGCGCTGATCTCGAGGGCGTGGCGGGCCTCCGCCTGCCCGCGGACGTCCGCCAGATCCAGCTCGCAGCGGTGGTTCTGGCCGCGCAGGGTCAGCCCGTCGGTCGGGCGTGGGGTCGGTGGCGGGGGCTCGTCGGGCTCCTCGATGGGCGGCGGCTCGTCGCGCAGGAGGCAGAGCAGGCCGCGCAGGGTGCCGGCGGTGATCACCTCCATGCCGGGGACCAGCTCCGCCTCCGCGCTGTTGGCGCGCGGGACGACGACCGTGCGGCAGCCGGCGTTCGCGGCGGCGAGCACGGCGGGCAGGACTCCCTGGACGGCGCGGATCCGGCCGTCCAGGCCGAGCTCGCCGACCAGGACGAGCCCGGCGCAGGACGCAGGCGGCACGGCCTCCGTGGCGGCCATCAGCGCCACCGCGATGGAGAGGTCGAAGATCGAGCCGCGCTTGGGCAGGCTCGCGGGGAACAGGGACACGGTGACGTGGCGATTCGGCCAGTCCTCACCGCTGTTGTAGACCGCGGCCCTGACCCGGTCGCGTGCCTCGTTCAGCGCGGCGTCGGGCAGGCCGACCAGATGTAACCCGGGTACCCCGCTGGTGATGGCGGCCTCCACGTCCACGACGTAGCCGTCCACGCCCACGAGCGAGACCGAGCGGGTCTTGGCCAGTGCCATTCAGCTCACCTCCTGTGAAGGTCGTGCTGTGGGAAAGGTCGTGCTGTGGGGAAGTCGCGCTGCGGGGAAGTCGCGCTGTGGGGAACTCGTGCCATGAGGAAGGTCGTGCTGTGAGGGGCATGCGGAGTGCGGTCAGCAGATTTCGCGGACGTGCTCGATGGCGAAGCCGTCGCGGTCGGTCACCAGGCCGATCACGTCGACGCCGATGCCGGCGCCCGAGACGCCGTGCGCCCTGGCCCAGCGCCAGGCCAGCCGCCGCAGGCGGAGCGCCTTCTGCTGGGTGATCGCTTCGAGGGGATCGCCGAAGTCGGTGGAGCTGCGGGTCTTCACCTCGCAGACGACATGGCGCAGGCCGTCGTGGGCGACGATGTCGAGCTCGCCCTCGTCGCAGCTCCAGATGCGGTCGAGGACGGTCCAGCCCAGCTCGGTGAGGTAGCTGGCGGCGGCGTTCTCGCCGCGTGTTCCGAGGCTCTTGTTCCTGTTCATGGGGGCTCCCTCCGCCTACGAAGCTGCCGGAGCGTGGGAAGGGGCGTAAGTGGAACGAGGTTCTGTGGATAACTCTGCGCAGCCGTGATGACGCAGAGCCGTGATGGCACAGAGCCGTGATGGCACAGGGCCGTGATGGCAGGGCCGTGATGGCAGGGCCGTGATGACGCGCACAGTGATCTTTTGATGGGGTGTGGCACGGCGGGCTGGTGGCGCCGTGGGGTTGGCGGTTTAGTGGTCGGCTGGAGGTGGATCGCCGTGAGCGAGACGGAGCGCGGGGCCTTGGCGGAGGCGCTGGGGGAGTTCGAGCGGCACCTGCGGGCCGAGCGTGGTGTGTCGCCTCACACGTTGCGTGCCTATGTCGGTGACCTGCTCGACCTGTGCCGGTACGCGGCGGACGTCGGCGTGGACGAGCCGGAGGGGCTCGACGTCAACGTGTTGCGGGCCTGGCTGGCACAACAGCATGCGAGCGGGCGCGCGCGGGCGACGCTGGCCCGGCGGACGGCGGCGGCCCGGGGGTTCACGGCCTACCTGCACCGGCGCGGGCTGATGGCGCGCGACCCAGGACAACTGCTGGGCACGCCCAAGCGGCACCGGGATCTGCCTACCGTGCTCGCCCAGGACGAGGCCGCGCGGCTGCTGGACGAGATGGAGATCGATGGGCCTCTCGGGCTACGGGACCTGGCCGTACTGGAGGTTCTCTACGGTACGGGTGTACGGGTCAGCGAGCTGTGCGGGCTGGACATCGACGACATGGACTCCGGTCGAGGGACCGTGCGCGTTCTCGGCAAGGGCGACAAGGAACGCACGGTGCCCATAGGGGAGCCGGCGACGCGTGCGGTAGGGGACTGGCTGCGGGCTGGACGCCCTGCCCTGGCGAACGAGCACAGCGGCCCAGCGCTCTTCCTGGGCGCGCGTGGCGGGCGCCTGCACCCGACGAGTGCCCGCAGGATCGTGCATGCCCGCATCGCCGAGGTGGGAGAGGTGCCTGATCTCGGCCCTCACGGGTTGAGGCACAGTGCGGCCACGCACCTGCTGGAGGGCGGTGCGGATCTGCGGAGCGTGCAGGAGATCCTCGGGCACGCCTCGTTGCAGACCACGCAGATCTACACCCATGTGTCCCCGGAAAGGCTCAGGCAGGTGCACCGCCAGGCCCACCCGCGCGGAGCGCAGTGACCAGGCCCATGCAGTGACCGCGCCTGCAGAGAAACGTGGTCAGCGGGCACGGCGTAGGCGGCGTTCCCGGGAGAGGTCGACGACCCCGGGTGGCGGAGGCCGGCGGGCACGGCCGTACCGCAGCAGGGAGATCAGGGTGAACGTGAGCAGCATCCCCGCCAGCGCTCCTCCACTGGCCGTTGTGGCGTCGCGCAGGCCCATCTGCGGTGTGTTCTCGGCGGGTGGTGCGTGCTCGTCAGGTGGCAGGTGCTCGGCGGGTGGCGGGTGCTGGTCAGGTGGCGGGGACGGTGAGGGCGTTGGAGCGGGGGCGCTCCAGTAGGGGAGCAGGCGTACCTGCGGGCGTACGAGGTTGAGCGGGTCCAGGTAGGTGCGGCCCTTCAGGAGGCCCCAGTGCAGGCATGGTGCGGTGCAGTGGGAGGACGGCTCCACCGTGCCGATACGGGCGCCTGCGGCGACGTCGTGGCCCTTCTTGACGGCGGGACGTACAGGCAGATATGTCGTACGGAGCGGGCCGTGGGTGATGGCGACGATGCCGCGACCGGCGAGGCGGCCGGCGTACGAGACGCGGCCGGAGGCGGTGGCGTAGACCGCCTGCCCGGCCTGCGCGGCCAGATCGACCCCGCGATGGCCCGGCCCCCAGGGACTGGACGGTGGCGAGAAGGCGCGCACGACCACGGGCGCGGGCGGCCCCAGAGGCCAGCGCCACGGGTCGGGCTGGACCGGTGATCCGGCCGGCAGCGTGCAGGCCAGAAGCAGCGTGAGCAGCGTCATAGCGGCAGTTTCCCGGGCCGGTCAGGCGCGGCACAGGGGTTCCGGCAACTGTGGATAACCGGCCGATCCGTCGATTCCCGGGCGCTGCCGGGCCCTGATAACCTAGTGGGGTGCCCGAATGGACACCGGTCAGGGCTTGGCCGTCACTCGACCGGCCTTCCCGGCCGGGCGAGCGAGAAGCCGCTCGATCATCGAGCGGACAGGTCACGGGCCCGGGTGACATTCCCGGGCCGGCGGTCGCGTCCAGCGCGGCCGAACTCATGCGCCCGCCAGCCATCTGCTTCGCAGGGTGGGGCGCAACCCCTCGGTCCGTCATATCCATGACGGCGGGGTTGTGTCCGGGTGCAGGCAACCAACCAAACGTGGCCCGACAGCGGGCCAGAGAAGGAGAACACGGGCCATGGCTCCCGTCGTCACCATGCGGCAACTGCTCGAGAGCGGCGTTCACTTCGGCCACCAGACCCGTCGGTGGAACCCGAAGATGAAGCGCTTCATCTTCACCGAGCGCAACGGCATCTACATCATCGACCTGCAGCAGTCGCTGTCCTACATCGACCGCGCCTTCGAGTTCGTCAAGGCGACGGTCGCGCACGGCGGCACGATCCTGTTCGTCGGCACCAAGAAGCAGGCCCAGGAGGCCATCTCCGAGCAGGCCACCCGGGTCGGCATGCCGTACGTCAACCAGCGCTGGCTGGGCGGCATGCTCACCAACTTCTCGACCGTGCACAAGCGGCTCACCCGGCTCAAGGAGCTGGAGGAGATCGACTACGACGACGTCGCCGGCTCCGGGATGACCAAGAAGGAGCTGCTCGGGCTGCGCCGCGAGAAGGACAAGCTCGAGCGCACCCTCGGCGGTATCCGCGACATGGCCAAGGTGCCCAGCGCCATCTGGATCGTGGACACCAAGAAGGAGCACATCGCCGTCAACGAGGCGAAGAAGCTCGGTATCCCGGTCGTGGCGATCCTGGACACCAACTGCGACCCGGACGAGGTCGACTTCCCGATCCCGGGCAACGACGACGCCATCCGCAGCGTCAGCCTGCTGACCCGCGTGGTGGCCGACTCGGTCGCCGACGGCCTCATCGCCCGCGCGGGCGCCACCGGCGGCGACGAGAAGCCCGCCGAGGGCGGAGCCAAGGCCGCCGAGCCGCTGGCCGAGTGGGAGCGCGAGCTGCTGGAGAACAAGGAGCAGCCGGCCGCCGAGGCCGCCAAGCCGGCCGAGGCCGAGGGCGAGCAGCCCGCCGCCGAGGCCGCTGAGGCCGCTGAGGTCACGCCGGCCGAGGACGAGGCCGCCGCCGAGGCGCCCGCCGAAGCCGCCGCCGAGACCGAGGCTCCTGCCGCCGAGGCCCCCGCGGCCGAGGCTGAGGCTCCCGCCGCCGAGGCGCCGGCCGAGGCCGAGGCCGCGCCGGCCGACGCCGAGGCCGCCGAGGCCAAGGAAGACCAGAGCGCCGGCCAGAGCTGACGACGCGGGCCCGGGGCGGCGACCACGCCCCGGGGCCCCGTCCGGCCCTCCCTCCCCCTCCAACAGACGTCCCACCACGACAGAGACGAAGAGAGCGATGGCGAACTTCACCGCCGCTGACGTCAAGCGGCTTCGCGAGATGACCGGCTCCGGCATGATGGCCTGCAAGAACGCCCTCACCGAGGCCGATGGCGAGTTCGACAAGGCGGTCGAGATCCTGCGCCTCAAGGGCGCCAAGGACGTCGGCAAGCGCGCCGAGCGCACCGCCGGCAACGGCCTGGTCGCCGAGCGCTTCCTCGGCCAGGGCGACGGCGC
Source organism: Actinomadura sp. 9N407 (assembly GCF_044326315.1). Taxonomy (NCBI): domain Bacteria; kingdom Bacillati; phylum Actinomycetota; class Actinomycetes; order Streptosporangiales; family Thermomonosporaceae; genus Actinomadura; species Actinomadura sp. 9N407. The sequence continues at coordinate 54,223 of NZ_JBIRAW010000018.1, forward strand.
GATCCTCGAGCTCAACTGCGAGACCGACTTCGTCGCCAAGAACGAGCAGTTCATCGCGCTGGCCGACCGGCTGGTCGAGTTCGCGATCACCAGCGGCGCCACCGACGCGCCGGCGCTGCTGGCCGCCGAGATCGAGCCGGGCACGACCGTGCAGGCGCTGATCGAGGAGAACAGCGCCAAGATCGGTGAGAAGCTGGAGCTGCGCCGCTTCGCCCACTTCACCGGCGAGTACGTGGCCAGCTACCTGCACAAGTCCGACCCCCAGCTGCCGCCGACGACCGGCGTGCTGGTGCAGCTGGACGGTGTCAACGCCGAGGTCGCCAAGGACATCGCGCAGCAGATCGCGGCGATGGCCCCCAAGTACCTCACCCGCGACGAGATCCCCGCCGAGGCGGTCGAGAAGGAGCGGGCGCTCGCCGAGCAGATCACCCGCGACGAGGGCAAGCCCGAGAAGGCCATCCCGAAGATCGTCGAGGGCCGGGTCAACGGCTACTTCCGCGACCTGGTGCTGCTGGAGCAGGCGTTCGTCAAGGACAACAAGAAGACCATCACCAAGGTGCTCGACGAGGCCGGCGTCAAGGTCGTCCGCTTCGCGCGCTTCAAGGTCGGCCAGGCCTGATCCAGGCCTGATCCAGATCTGGTGATCCAGGCCCGGTGATTCAGGTCCGGTGATCCGGGTCCTCGGGCCCGGATCGCCGGCTCCGGTCCCGGCCGGCGACCACGTCGTTCGTACGTCACGGAACGGCCCCGTTCCTCACGGACGGGGCCGTTTTCAGGACGGTCCGGGCCGGGTCGACGATTCCCGCGTCCGACCGCCGCGGCAGGGCGTAATGTCTCGGCCGGGGGTCGCGGAACGGAAAGCGCCCGCCAGGGGGCATCCTGGAGACAGCGAACGAGACAGCGAACGAGACAGCGAACGACGATTTCACCAGACGCCGAACGAGGAGGCCGCCGACGTGCCGGAGCCAATGACCAGTGATCCGACGGCGGACTCGTCGCCGGACCGGCACGCGCCCCGGACGGGCTGGAAGCGGGTGCTGCTGAAGCTCTCGGGCGAGGCGTTCGCCGGCCGCGACCCGCTGGGCATCGACCCGGAGATCGTCCAGCATGTCGCCGAGGCGATCGCCGAGGCCGTCCAGGACGGTGTGCAGGTCGCGGTCGTGTGCGGCGGCGGCAACATGTTCCGCGGCGCCGCGCTGGCCGAGCGCGGCATGGACCGCGGCCGCGGCGACTACATGGGCATGATCGGCACGGTGATCAACTGCCTGGCGCTGCAGGACTTCCTGGAGAAGCTGGGGCTGGACACCCGGGTGCAGACCGCGATCACGATGAGCCAGGTCGCCGAGCCGTACATCCCCCGGCGCGCCATCCGGCACCTGGAGAAGGGCCGCGTGGTGATCTTCGGCGCGGGTCTCGGCCAGCCGTTCTTCTCCACCGACACCACCGCGGCGCAGCGCGCGCTGGAGATCGGCGCGGAGGCGGTGCTGAAGGCGACTCAGGTGGACGGCGTGTACGACGCCGATCCGCGTAAGAATTCCGACGCGGTGAAGTTCGACCGTTTGGATTACGGTGAAGTCCTACAACGAGGTTTGAAGGTCATGGACGCCACGGCCATCAGCCTCTGCATGGACAACGCGCTTCCCATCGTGGTCTTCGACCTGATGGGACAGGGCAACATCGTCCGGGCCGTCCGGGGTGAGAAGATCGGCACGCTGGTCAGTCCGGCGAACGGCTGATCCGCCCCGTTCGCGGTACGGACCGGCAGGGACATAGGGCCGCTCTGATGACATGGGAGTCGAAGTGATCGACGAGACCCTCCTCGAGGCCGAGGAGAAAATGGAGAAGGCGGTCGCGGTCGCCAAGGAGGACTTCCAGACCATCCGCACCGGCCGGGTCACCCCCGCCATGTTCAACAAGATCACCGCGGAGTACTACGGGACGCCGACGCCGGTCAACCAGCTGGCGTCGTTCACCCTGCCCGAGCCGCGGATGGTCATCGTGCAGGTCTTCGACAAGTCCTCCATGGGGGCGGTGGAGCGGGCCATCCGCGACAGCGACCTCGGCGTCAATCCCAGCAACGACGGCAACGTCATCCGGGTCGTGTTCCCGGAGCTGTCGGAGGAGCGCCGCAAGGAGTTCATCAAGGTCGCGGGCACCAAGGCGGAGGACAGCAAGATCGCCATCCGCAACGTCCGGCGGCGGGCCAAGGAGACGCTCGACAAGCTGGCCAAGGACGGCGAGGCCGGCGAGGACGACGTACGGCGTGCCGAGAAGGAACTCGACGACACGACGCACCGCTATGTGGCGCAGATCGACGAGCTTCTCGAGCACAAGAAGGCCGAACTGCTCGAGGTTTGATGAGAGTCGACAGAACCGGGGAGCCCGAGGGCTCCCCGGGTGAGCCGCAGGCTCCCGGTCCCGCCCCCGGCGGGACGGTGGAGTCCGGCCTGCCCTCCTTGAACCCCGAGTCGGCGACCGCCTCCGAGTCGGCGACCGCCTCCGGGGCGGGTACCGCACCGGAGCGCGCCCCCGAGCCGGGCTCCGCGTCCGACGCCGTAACAGCGCCTGAGCCGGACACCCCGCCTGAGCCGGACACAGCGCCTGAGCCGGGCGTTACGCCTGAGCCGGGAAAGCGGAGCATCGGCCGCAACCTGCCCATCGCGGCCGCCGTCGGGGTGGGCCTTGGCGCACTGACCCTGGTCTCCTTGTACACCGTCAAGGAGATCTTCCTCGGCGTCATGATCGTGTTCCTGTTCCTCGGCCTGCGCGAGCTGGCCGGGGCGTTCGGGACGCGCGAGATCCGGATCCCGATGATCCCGCTCGGGATCGGGATGGTCGCGGCCCCGGTCGTGGCGTACGCGTGGGGTCCGGAGGCACTGGTCGGCGCGGTGGCGCTGATCGTGCTGACCGTGCTGGTGTGGCGGATGGCCGACGGCCCCGCCGACGGGTACGTACGGGACGTCACGGCCGCCGTGTTCGCGGCCGGCTACCTGATCCTGATGGGCGGGATCGTGGCGCTGCTGATGGCGCCCGGGGACGGCGACCACCGGATCGTCATCTTCATCGCGGTCACCGTCGCCAGCGACATCGGCGGGTTCTTCGCCGGTACGTTCTTCGGCCGGCACAAGCTGGCCCCCGCGATCAGCCCCAAGAAGACCTGGGAGGGCCTGGCCGGGTCCGCGCTGGCCTGCATGCTGGTCGGGGCGTGGCTGATGTGGTGGCTGCTGCACGACGGCGAGATGTGGCACGGGATCGTGATCGGTGCCGTGGCCGTGTTCACCGCCACCGTCGGCGACCTGATCGAGTCGATGCTCAAGCGGGATCTCGGCATCAAGGACATGGGCACCCTGCTCCCCGGGCACGGCGGCGTCATGGACCGGCTCGACTCGCTCGTCGTGACCGCGCCGGTCGTCTGGCTCCTGCTGGAGCTGTTCGTCCCCTCCGCCTAGGACGGGACGGGCCCCAGGGTCCGCCTAGGGCAGGGCCCCAGGGGCTTCTGGCGAGCTCATCGGGCTTGCCCCTCACAAGCTGCCCCCCGCAAGCTTACGAGACCACCCAGGACCGGTTCTGCTGGGACAGGCGCCGTACGAGCGCGTCCGAGCCCTCGTTCTTGGCGTACCGGTGCTCTTCGTCCGTGATGGGCACCAGCCATAGCCAGCGCACCGGATCGCCCTCCGTCGACAGCCCCGCGAGACTGGGCGTGACGGGCCCCGACAGGCGGCTGGGATCGTCCAGGAGCAGGACGCCCTCCCAGGACGCCTCTCCCGTGTTGAGCGGGAAGGTGTGGGCCTCGTGGTACCACTTGACCACGTCGCCCGCGGCGAACCACGTGACGACCCGCCACGGGTACTGGGCGAGCCAGGGGAAAATGCTTCCGGCGCGCTGGCTCGGCATGGTGGTGGCCACGGCGAGTTCGATGCGGCTGTACGGGGCGACGTCGTCCTCGTACAGCTCCACCGTCGGCATCCGCTGGCGGCTCATCCCGACCGTGCTCAGTACGGTGAACTCGCGCTCGCCGCGTGCTGGGCGTTCGGTCACCCCCACTGTGGGCGAGGCCGCTCCGTTGCCTCCCGGGAGCTGGCGCCCCACGTCGTGCCAGTAGTGACCGCCCGGGCCCAGCCGTTGCAGCAGATGGCCCAGTACCGACTGCTGGAAGTCGGCCCAGGAGCCGTCCGCCCCGCAGGCCTTCCAGTGGTCGCGGGCCCGCACGATGCGCGGGCCGAACTCCTCGATCTCATCGTCCAGGGGGAACGCGTAGGGGCTCTGGTCCGTGGCGTCACGGCTGTAGCCGGGGATACCGCGGCCGATGTCGGACCACCCGGGAATGACGCACAGGGGCTCGCCCTCCTCCAGGACAGCCACCCCGTCCCCTTCCTCGAACCACACGACCTCCAGGGCGTCCGCATTGAGGGCGGGACGTCCCTCGGGGTGCCGCACGTGGGAGGCGGGCAGCATCGGGGCCAGTCCGTTCTCCAGGCGCTTCTGGTCCGACTCGGCTGGGGCGGCCCCATGGTTCGCCAGCCAGGCGGCTCCGACGACCTTGTCCCGGGCGTCCACGAGGTAGGCCGCGCTGACGGTGCCGTCCGTCTCGATCACGAGCCGGCGACTTCCGTACGGGCACGCGTCGGTACGGATGACCGTGGCGGCGCCCCTGCCCGTGAGGGACCCCCTGCGCAATACCGACATGATCGGAACTTTACCGCTAGATGCGGAGCCCGGCTGGAACGTTCGCAGGGCTCGGACGTTCGCAGGGCTCGGACGATCGCAGGGCTCGGACGTTCCAGGGCTCGGACGTTCGCAGGCTTGCGCGTTCCGTGGCGGCTCAGGCATCGCCGAGCGTTTGCGACACTGGAAGGACCATGTCTGCTACCGCCGATCAGGCCAGCGCCCCGCCCACCGCCCCGCCCGCCGCCTCCGAAGCCGCCGGTCCCTCCGGTGCCGCGGGTGCCGCGAGCGCCGCCGCCGACGCTCCGCCCGCAGGGAAGACGCCGCCGAAGCTGGTCTTCGCCGCGCCGCGACGGGCTAAGCCGCCGCGCCATCTGGCCGACCTCACCACGGCCGAGCGCCGGGAGGCCGTGGCCGAGCTGGGCGAGAAGCCGTTCCGGGCCGACCAGCTGTCCCGCCACTACTTCACCCGCCTGGCCGACGACCCGGCGCAGATGACCGACCTGCCCGCCGCGCTCCGCGAGCGCCTGGTCGCCGAGCTGCTGCCCGACCTGCTCACGCCCCTCCGCCAGCTCGACTGCGACGGTGGCAGGACGCTCAAGACCGTCTGGAAGGCCTTCGACGGCGTCCTGTTCGAGTCCGTGCTGATGCGCTACCCCGACCGGGCCACGATGTGCGTGTCGTCCCAGGCCGGCTGCGGCATGAACTGCCCGTTCTGTGCCACCGGCCAGGCCGGGCTGACCCGCAACCTGTCCACCGCGGAGATCGTCGAGCAGGTCGCCGCCGGCGCCCGGGCGATGGCGCGCGGCCGGATCCCGGGCGGCCCCGGCCGGGTCTCCAACATCGTCTTCATGGGCATGGGCGAGCCGCTGGCCAACTACAAGGCCGTGCTCGGCGCCGTCCGCCGGATCACCGACCCCGCCCCGGCCGGCCTCGGCATCTCGCAGCGCTCGGTGACGGTCTCGACCGTGGGCCTGGTCCCGGCGATCGAGAAGCTGGCCGCCGAGGACATGTCGGTACGGCTCGCGCTGTCGCTGCACGCGCCCGACGACGAGCTGCGCGACGAGCTGGTGCCGATCAACAACCGGTGGAAGGTCAGCGAGGTCCTCGACGCCGCCTGGGCCTACGGGGAGCGCAGCGGCCGCCGGATCTCGATCGAGTACGCCCTGATCAAGGACATCAACGACCAGGCCTGGCGGGCCGACCTTCTGGGCCGGCTCTTGCGCGGCCATCTCGTACACGTCAATCTGATCCCGTTGAATCCCACGCCGGGGTCCAAGTGGACGGCGTCCCGGCCGGAGGACGAGCGCGAGTTCGTCCGGCGGCTGGAGGCCCACGGGGTACCGGTCACGGTGCGCGACACCCGGGGCAGGGAGATCGACGGCGCCTGCGGCCAGCTGGCCGCCGCCACCGAGGAGCAGTAGCGGGCGTTAAGGGGGTCGGGCCGGTGAAGACGGAGACGCGTCTGCCGGTGGCACTGCGCGGGTACGACCGCGCCCAGGTCGACACCCTGCTCGAACGCATCACCGCGACGCTGCGGCACGGCCAGTGGGGGCTGACCGCCGACGACGTGCGCGGTACCCGGTTCGACATCGTGCTGCGCGGCTACGAGCAGCGCGCGGTGGACGAGCTGCTCCAGGAGGCCGTCCGGGAGCTGCGGGCGGCGGCCCCGATCGGGCAGCGCGCCGGCCGGGCCCGGGTGCACTCCGGCTGGCTGATCAACTGGATCCAGAACGCGCGGTTCCCCGGCGCCGGGGTCCGTACCGGCTACGACGTCCGCGATGTCGACGCGTTCCTCGACCGCGTCGTCGCGGGCCTGCGCGGACTCGCGCCGGCGATGACGGCCCGCGACGTCCGCGACTGCACGTTCCGCTCGGTCCGTCTGGGTCCGGGGTACGACGTCGCGGAGGTCGACCGCTTCCTCGTGCAGCTCGCTGGAGCGTTCGAACGGCGTTAGTTATCCACAGATCTTGATCAGGGGCTGGCGCGCGGGGCCCGACCGGGGAACGCTAAGTGACATGGATCACTTCGAGGTGCAGCATCGGCGGCTGCGCTCCCTGTTCGGCGTGTTCTTCGCCCCCGAGGTCACCGGAGCCCTGCTCCCGCTGGCCCGTCCCGCGCTCCGGCTCACCGCCGGTGCCGAGGGCACGGTCCGGTTCGGCGGGACCCCGCTCCTTCCACCCGGCGAGTCCTGGCCGTCCTGGCAGGGCCGTCCTCTCGACTACCTGGGCTCGGTCGACTTCGGCCTCGTCCCCGAGGTCCCCGGCCTGCCGCCCAAAGGCACGGCCGCGTTCTACTACACAGCCGGTCCACCACGTCCCTGGGGCGACGACCCTGATCACCGTGGAGCCTGGCGCGTTTTCACCGGCGACCTTCAGAAGACCGATGCCCCAGCCCTGCCGGAACGGACTCTGGACGCGGAGCCGTTCCTCTCCCTGCCCGCGCCCCAAGAGCCGCTCCTGAACCGCATCGAGGGCCTCTACAGCGGCACTCTCGCTGTGTACGAGCAGCTCCACGCGGCCTGGCAGCAGCATGTCTGGCCTGACGCGACCCCCGTACACCAGCTCGGTGGCTGGCCCGCTCTCGTGCAGCGTCCCGTGGGCACCGACTGCCACCGTGCCTCGACAGGCCTGGAGGGCGACGCCTCGTTCACGATCGACGAGCAGGTGGCCGTCAACGAGGAATGGCGGCTGCTCCTCCAACTCGACTCCGATGATGGGCTCGGCTGGCACTGGGGCGATCCCGGCCGCCTCTACTTCTGTACCCACTTGGACAGTGCGCCGGAGACCGCCTGGATGACCCTCCAAGCCACCTGAGCCAGCCACCTGTCCCGGTACAAAGCCAATGCCGGGAGATCAGTGCCGGGTGCGGTGGAGGGTCAGGTAGGCGATCCCCACCGCGAGGATCCAGAGGGCGAGGTGAAGAGCGACACCGGGGAACGCGGCGGCGAACGCCGCCGGGCCGTCATGGGCGGCCCGCAGCCAGCCGACCATCGGGACGGCGATCCAGCTGATCGGGCTCATGCTGAGCAGGAGCGCGGCCACGACTCCGGTGATGAACGCCAGCAGCGAGATACCGGGATCGGGGATGATCGCGCGGCTGGTGCAGGCGCCCAGGACCGTTCCGGCGAGGGCCACCAGGAGGGCCAGGCCGAGGCCGGCCGAGATCGCGGCGGTGCCCGTACCGGCGGCTGCGGCCTGCGCCACGGGGATGGCCAGGACGAGGATCCCGAGGCCGACGTTCACCGTGTACGCGGCCAGGACGCCCGCGGCCGCGTGGTGCCGGGTGCCCATGGCCGACAGGGCGCGCTGCTCGTCCGGCTGGGTGTCCAAGAGGGCGCGCGCCGTCCAGGCCCAGATGGGGAACATGAACGCCGCCACGTCGCCGAGCGTGCCCGCGGAAAGGTCGGCGCCGCCGGAGCCCTGCAGTACGAGGGCCAAGAGCAGGAACACCACGATCAGCGGTTGCAGCGCGCGCATCGAGCGGGCGTATCCGGCCACCTGGAACCGGGCGAGCGCGATCATCGGCCGGGCTCCCGGACGTCGAGGCCGTCCGCCCGGAGCTTGCCGATCACCTCGGTCACCTCGTCCGTGCGGACCACCACCTCCAGGACCGTCCAGCCGTCCCTCTCGCCCAGGCCCTCCGGACGCTGCTCGTTCGCGGTGGGCCCCTGGGCCGCCTCGACGGTGTTGTGGCTGATGTGGACGTGCGCGAGGTCCGGAAGGGCCTCCAGGCAGTGCTGGTGGTCACTGACGACGATGGTGGTGCCCTGGGCGGCCAGTTCGGTGATGAGGCCCGGGAGAAGGTCGCGCGTGGCGGCGTCGAGGCCCGCGAACGGTTCGTCCAGGATCAGCAGGTCGGGCGCGGACAGCAGCGCCTGGGCCAGCCCCACCTTCTGGGCGCTGCCCTTGGAGAGTTCGGGGAGGCGCGTGTCCATCAGGTGGTCGAACGCGAGGCGTTCGGCCCAGGTCGCGATGGCGGTACTGGGCGCCTTCTGGACGGCGGCCATGTGCCCGAGGTACGCGCGGACGGTGAAGGGCTGGCCGGACGGGAATCGCTCAGGCGCGTAGCCGACCTTGGCGGGACGGCCGGTGATCTTCCCCCGGCGAGGCGTGCGCAGGCCGGCCACCAGGCGCAGGAACGTCGATTTGCCCGCGCCGTTCTGTCCGGTCACCTCGGTCACCCGGCCGGACGGCAGGGACAGGGTGACGTCCCGCAACACCCACGGGGCACGCCGGTGGTAACGGAAGGACACGCGTTCCAGTCGCACAAGAATCGCAAGTTAGCGGGCACGTCGTAAGAAGGGCGTAAGGCAGGTGGGACAATGCCGCGTATGAGCGACTCCAAGGGCTGCGTCTTCTGCGAGATCATCAAAGCGGAGCGGCCCGCCCATTCGGTGCTCGACGCTCCGGACGCCGTGGCGTTCCTGGACGCGCGGCCGCTCTTCAAGGGGCACACGCTGCTGGTGCCGCGCGTGCACTACGAGACGCTGACCGACCTTCCGGCGGAGATGCTCGGGGATTTCTTCGCCCACGCGCGGCGGCTGGCGGGCGCGATGGAGTCCGCGCTCGGGGCGGCGGGATCGTTCGTGGCGATGAACAACAAGGTGAGCCAGAGCGTGCCGCACCTGCATGTGCACGTGGTTCCGCGGCAGCGCAAGGACGGCCTGCGGGGCTTCTTCTGGCCGCGGCACAAGTACGCCTCCGACGAGGAGGCGGCCGGGTACGCGGAGCTGCTGCGCGGGGCGCTGCTCAGCCCAGGGCCGTGACGACGGCGACGAACGGCTCGACCGAGCCGCCGTCGCCCGCCTCGGGCCGCCCGGCGGCGGCGTGCTCGTAAAGGTCGCGCTCGGCGCGGTCGAGTGCGGCCGACAGCACGTACTGGGGGACCGTCCATCCGACGAGTTCGGCGGCCTTTCGGATGGCGAGGTGCTGTTCCTCCGATGTCCGGAGCTCGAGGCGATCGTTCCGGGGAAGGTCCTGCATGGCCGGTCTCCTTCCGTACCGCAATCAAAGTACGCCTCGCGGTGGGGGAAGGTCATCCTCTTAAATGAGGAATTGCGCGGACCTGCAATAAAACGGTGCCGGAGCAGGGGTGGATGATTGACTCGCGGCCGCAGCCGGACGTGAGTGATGTTCTACGTGGTGAGCGGGACGGCACAGGGGTACGGGCGTGCGCTTTCCACGGCTCAGCGGGTCCCCACGAGTCAGCGGGTTCCCCAGGAGTATGTCTGCTTGCGCAGTTTGAGGTAGACGAAGCTTTCGGTGGAGACGACGCCGGGAACGGCGCGGATGCGGCCGAGCAGTTCCAGCAGCCGCTCGTCGCTCTCGGAGACGAGTTCGACCAGGATGTCGAACGAGCCTGCGGTGATCACGACGTAGTCGATCTCGTCCATGGCGGCCAGCCGGTCGGCGGCCAGTTCCAGGTCGCCCTCGCAGGTGACGCCGACCATCAGCCGCCGGGAGAAGCCGAGCATCAGCGGGTCGGTGACCCCGACGATCTGCATGACGCCGGCGTCCAGCAGCTTCTGGACGCGCTGCCGTACGGCCGCCTCGGAGAGCCCGACCGCCTTGCCGATGGCCGCGTAGGAGCGCCGGCCGTCCTGCTGCAGTTGCTCGATGATCTGCTTGGCCGTCTCGTCGAGCTGGACGTCGGTCCGCCGCGTCATCTCTCTCCATCGTCGTGGGGTCGGGGCGGTGCGACTTTATCGGCGGCGGGCCCGCCGGCGCCAAGCGGTACGGGCGCTCCTGCTGGTCACGGTCAGGCTGGTCACGGTCGGGCTGGTCACGGTCACCTGGATGGATGGCCGGCCTGGATGGCGGGTCACGGCCGGGCGGTAGGGTCGCGGGGTGCTATCGCGGTATCGGCGGGCCGCCCGGCGGACGGAGCCCCACACGGGACCGGGCACGGGCCTGGACGCGGGGCCGGACGGCGCAGTGCCGGACGACACGAGGCTGGACGGCACGGGTGCCCCGGCGATCGAGCTGCGCGGGCTGGTGAAGGAGTTCCGGACCGGCGGCGAGACGGTGGTGGCGGTACGGGGCGTCGACCTGGCGATCGAGCCGGGCGAGTTCTTCTCGCTGCTCGGCCCGTCGGGCTGCGGCAAGACCACCATGATGCGGCTGGTCGCCGGGTTCGAGGAGCCGACCGCCGGCGAGGTCCTGCTGCGCGGGCGGCGGGTGGACGGCGTGCCCGCCGAGCGCCGGGACGTCAACATGGTGTTCCAGTCGTACGCCCTGTTCCCGCACCTGAGCGTGTTCGAGAACGTGGCGTTCGGGCTGCGCCGCAGGCGGGTGCCGAAGCCGGAGATCGCGGCCCGGGTCGGCGCGATGCTGGAGACCGTCGATCTGGCGGGCCGGGAGCGGCGCCGTCCCGCCGAGCTGTCGGGCGGGCAGCAGCAGCGGGTGGCGCTGGCGAGGGCCCTGGTCAACCGGCCCCGGGCGCTGCTGCTGGACGAGCCGCTCGGGGCGCTCGATCTCCAACTCCGGCAGGCGATGCAGGCCGAGCTGAAGCGGATCCAGCGCGAGGTCGGGATCACCTTCGTGTACGTCACGCACGACCAGGGCGAGGCGCTGGCGATGTCGGACCGGATCGCGGTCATGAACGCCGGCCGGATCGAGCAGCTGGGCACGCCCCGGGAGATCTACGAGCATCCGGCGACCCGGTTCGTGGCGGGCTTCATCGGGACCTCCAACCTGCTGGGCGGCGAGGTGGCCGAGGTCCGCGAGGGGCGCGCGGTGATCGCGTACGGGCCGGACGGGTCGGACGGCCGGGTGCTCGCCCCGCTGCGGCCCGGCATGCCGGCGAGCCTGGGGGACCGGCTGGAGCTGACCGTACGGCCGGAGAAGATAGGGATCGGGCGGGACCGTCCGGACGAGTCGTTCTGCGGCGTCCGTGGCACTGTGTCCGAGGTCGTCTATCTCGGTACGTCCACCAACTACACCATCAGCACCGCCGCCGGGGACGATGTGGTCGTGTTCACCCAGAACGCCACGTCCGCCGACGGTCTCGCCGCGCGGGGGGACACCGTGTGGCTGTCGTGGGACCCGCGGCACTCGTACGCCATCAGAGCATGAGTGAGCAGGAGCGATGAAGTGAGCCTGATCGATCCCTCGCTTGCACGGGGGCTGGCCCGGCCCCGCCTCCAGGACGCCTCGAGAAGGGACGTCCTCCGGCTGCTGGGCGTTTCCGGCGCCGGACTGGCCCTGGCCGCGTGCGGCGTCGAAGGCCAGGGCGGAAAGGGAAAGGTCGGCGGGTCGGCGGTCCAGGAGTACTGGAACGGAAAGACGAAGACCGGCAGCCTGCGCTGGGCGAACTGGCCCGGATACGTCGAGGACGACCGCGCCACGGTCAAGGCCTTCGAGAAGGCGACCGGGACCAAGGTGACCTACAAGGAGGTCATCCAGGAGAACACGCAGTGGTTCGGCCGTATCCAGGCGCCGCTGGCGGCCGGCCAGTCGATCGGGTTCGACCTGATGGTGATGACCAATGGCGTGCAGTTGGAGAAGTGCCGGCAGCTCGGTTATCTGGCGCCACTGGACCATTCCCGGCTGAAGACGTTCGCGGCCAATGCCGGTCCCGGCTTCAAGAATCCCTCGTACGATCCGGGCAACGCGTTCACCGTCCCGTACATGTCGGGGATCACCGGGATCGCGTACAACACCAAGTACGTCAAGGACGACATCACCAGCATCGAGCAGCTCTTCGACCCCAAGTACAAGGGCCGGGTCGGGATGCTGAGCGACGCGCAGGAGCTGGGCAATTTCGGGATGTTCCTGCTCGGTGTCGATCCGGAGAGGTCGACGCCGGCGGACTGGCGGCGGGCGGCGGCGCGGCTGCGCGAGCAGCGGGACGCGGACATCGTGCGCAAGTACTACGAGCAGGACTACGTCGACGCCGTCAGCAAGGGCGACGTGTGGCTGACGATGGCCTGGTCAGGGGACGTTTACAGCCTTGCGGGCCCGGACGTGAAATTCGTGGTGCCCAAGGAGGGCGGCACGCTCTGGACCGACAACCTGTGCATTCCGAAGACCGCCGAGAATCCGGTCGACGCCCTGATGCTGATGGACTGGCTGTACGCCCCGGAGAACAACGCGCCGCTGACCGAGTTCGTCAACTACATCACGCCCGTACCGGCCACCAAGCCCCTCATCGAGGCGCACGCGCGCGAGGCCAGGGGCGAGGAGAAGGCGGACCTGGAACGGCTGAGCACCAGCCCGCTGGTCTTTCCGGCGCGGTCCGATCTCGACCGGCTGCGCAATTACCGGCGCCTCACGCAGGCGGAGGAGGCCGAGTATCTGAAGCTGTTCGAGCCCATTTCCAAGGGATCGTGATGGCAGGGCGCCGGGCACGGCCGGGCCGGTTCGCGCCGTACCTGATGATCCTGCCGGGCGGGCTCTGGCTGCTGGCGTTCTTCGCCGTTCCGCTGGCGCTGATGTTCTCGCTGTCGCTGCAGACCGGGAACCTCATCGACGGATTCCGGCAGACGTTCCACTGGCAGAACTACACCGACGGTTTGGCGACGTACGGTGACCAGTTCGCGAGGTCGCTCTGGTACGGGCTGCTCGCGACGGTCCTGTGCATCGCGCTGTCCTATCCGGCCGCCTATTGGATCGCCTTCCGCGGCGGCCGGCGCAAGACGATGTATCTGCTCCTGCTCCTGCTGCCCTATTTCGTCTCGTACATCCTGCGGACGGTCTCCTGGAAACTGGTGCTGACCGACAATGGGCCCATCCTCGGGCCGCTGCGCGGCTGGGGTCTGCTGCCGGACGGCTTCCACGTGCTCGACACCGGCGTCGCGGTCGTCATGGGGCTCACCTACAACTTCCTGCCGTTCATGGCGCTGCCGATCTACGTGGCACTGGAACGGATGGATCCGCAACTGGTCGAGGCGGCCCGCGACCTGTACGCCTCACGCGTGCAGGCGTTCGCCCGGGTCGTCCTGCCGCTGTCCCTGCCGGGCGTCTTCGCGGGGGTCATCATGACGTTCGTGCCGGCGGCGGCCGACTACGTCAACGCCGAGGTGCTGGGCGGCCCGCGGAACACCATGATCGGGAACGTGATCCAGTCCCAGTACTTCGACAGCAGCGCCTACCCGACGGCCTCGGCGCTGTCGTTCACGCTGATGGCGATCCTGCTGCTGGGCATCTTCGCGTACGCGCGCGCCCTCGGTACCCGGGACGTCCTGGCGGCGGCCGTCCGATGACCTCCGCCGTCGACCGGGGGCTGCGGCTCTACACCTGGCTGCTGATCGGCTGGCTGGCGCTGCCGATCGCGGTCATGATCCTGTTCGGGTTCAACGACACGCACGGCAAGCAGAACTTCCGCTGGGAGGGCTTCACGCTGCGCTGGTACGCCCGGCTGCTCGACCGGGCCGACCTCACCACCGCGCTGCTGAACTCGCTGACGATCGCGCTGCTCAGCACCGTGCTCAGCACCGTCCTCGGGACGCTCGCCGGGCTGGCGCTCGGCCGCTTCCGGTTCCGCGGCCGGGGCGCGGCCACGCTGGTGCTGTTCATGGCGATCTCCGCCCCCGAACTCGTGATGGGCGCGTCGCTGCTGTCGATGTTCGTGACGTTCGGCCTGCCGCGCGGGTACGGCACGATCCTGGCCGCGCACGTGATGTTCTCGATCGCGTTCGTGGCCGTCACCGTCCGGGCCAGGGCGAGCCGGCTGGACCCGGCCCTGGCCGAGGCCGCGCAGGACCTCGGGGCCGGGCCGTGGACCCGGTTCCGGCTGGTCACGCTGCCCGCGATCATGCCCGGGGTGCTGGCGGGGGCGCTGCTGGCCTTCGTGCTGTCGATCGACGACTTCGTCATCACCGACTTCACCAGCGGCGCCACGCTCACGTTCCCGCTGTGGATCTACGGCTCGACCCGTACCGGGACGCCCCCGCAGGTCAACGTGATGGGCACGCTCATCTTCGCGACCGGCGTCCTGATCGCCGTCCTGTCGGCCCGGCGGTCCTGGCGGTCTCAGACGTAGAGGGCTTCAGGGGTAGGTGGGCCCAGGATAGGGACGTCTCAGGGGTAGGGAGCCTCAGGGATAGGGGGTCGCACCGCACAGATAGGACCCTTCCCGGAGGATCTCCGGGGTGATCCGTACCCCGGTGAGGTGCTCCGCGAGCGCGAACGCGGCGTGGTCGCAGTCGAGGTTGGCGTCGTCGTCGCCGTCGGCCAGGTCGAAACCGGCCTCGCGCATGGTGCCGAGCAGCGCGTCGGCGGAGGTGCCGTTCCGGTGGGAGGGGAACAGCGGCTCGAACGTCAGCCGCACCTCCCCGTCCTCGACCCAGTAGAAGTTGCCGGCGGCGTTGACGTTGGAGCCGTGCGACACCAGGCGCGTCCGGGCCGACAGGGGCACGATGGTCTCCTCGCTCACGCTGAGGTAGCCGTTGGGCTCGATGACCAGCGCCCAGTCGCCGACGGCGGTGACGCCGAGGCCCTGCTCGCGCCCGTTGTGCTCGCCATGGGTGTCGGAGGAGAACCGGCACAGCGCGTCGACGCCCGTCATGTGCGGCCCGTCGGTGCGCGCGCCCAGCCGGGCCAGCACCTGGGCCGGCGTCAGCCCGCGCACGAGCATCACGCAGTACGCCTCGGCCAGTTCGGAGAAGTCCTCTTCGAACCAGGCGTAGTCAGCAGCGGTCGGTGCCATGACCGGATGCTGCCAGACAACACCGACATTCTCGACGGCGTTCCCCTCATTGACTCGTGGCGTGTTCGGCCCTGGCGGCGCCCGTCGAGGCGAACACGCCACGAGTCAACGGAGAGAGCGGCGTGGGGACCGTTAGCCGTCCAGGGCCGCGTACAGCGATGTCCAGAAGTCGAGCCAGACGGGGTTGTCGGTCGGGAACTGCAGGCGCTGGGTCAGCAGGATGCCGATCAGGTCCTCGGCGGGGTCGGTGTACCAGGAGGTGCCGAGGCCGCCGTCCCAGCCGTAGCGGCCAGGCGTGCCCCACAGATCCTCCTGCCGGACGCCGGCCGCGACGCCGAAGCCCCAGCCGCTCGCACCGCCGAACGACTCCCGGGTCTGCTCGGGGGTGAGCCGGTTGGACGTCATCAGTTCCACGGACCGGCGCGACAGGATGCGCTCGCCGCGGTACGTCCCCTTGCCGAGCAGCATCCGCGCGAACGCCAGGTAGTCGTCGGCGGTCGAGACCATCGAACCCGCTCCGTCGGGGAAGGCGGGCATGGCACTCCAGGCGCTGCCCTCACGCGGATCGTAGGGCTCCAGCGCGCCGTCCTCGCCGACGCCGTACGAGGCGGTGAACCGGTCGAGATCGGCGGCCGGGACGTGGAAGCCGGTGTCCCGCATGCCCAGCGGCTCGAGGATCCGCTCGCGGACGAACTCCGGGAACGGCCGCCCGGTGGCACGCTCGACGAGGATGCCCTGGATGTAGGAGCCGATGTTGTACGTCCAGCGCTCGCCGGGCTGGTCGACCAGCGGCAGCGTCGCCACCAGGCGGAGCCACTCGTCCGGTGCGTGCGGGAATCCCGGCCGGGGCGGGCCGAATCCGCTGATGCCCAGTTCCTGCGCCGCCTGGAAGAACGGATGGCCGAACGCCTCCTCCTCCAGGATCATGCCGAGCCCGAGCCGGAAGTCCAGGGCGTCCCGTACGGTGATCGGGCGGTTCGCCGGGACGGTGTCGTCCAGCCGCGCGTCGGGGGAGCGCAGCACCCGCCGGTCCGCCAGCTCCGGCAGCAGCCGCTCCACCGGCTCGTCCAGCCGCAGCCGGCACTCCTCGACCAGGATCAGCGCCGCCACCGCCGTGATCGGCTTGGTCATCGAGCTGATCCGGAAGATCGAGTCGCGCCGCATCGGGAGCGCGCCGCCGGACTCGGACGTCCCGATCACGTCGGTGTGCACCTCGCCGCCCCGAGAGACCAGCGTGACCAGGCCGGGGAGCCGGCCTGCCGCGACATGACCGGCCATGATGCCGTGCACGCGCTCCAGGCCCGCCTTGGAGAAACCGCTCTTGCCGCCCATACGTCCGATGCTCCGTTCCGTGGTCCGGTGTCAGGGAATGAGACTCCACCGGCTCACGAAACTCATCGCGGCGTCCCGCGGACCAGAGTCGGCGGCTCTAGTCGGGGGACTCGTCCTCGGCGCCGAAGATGACCGAGGAGACCTCCAGGTAGAGCTGCTCCGGGTAGGGCATGTAGCCGACGTTGCGCAGCGCCTGCTTCTGGCCGGCCGACTCCATCACGAACTCGCCGTACCCGAGCATCCGGCCCGCCAGCGACCGCTTCAGCGCGATGTCGGTGACCTTGGCCAGCGGCATCATCGCCACGTCACGGTTGAGCACGCCGCGGATGACCATCACCCGGTGCTCGGTGACCAGGAAGAACTGCACCGACCAGGCGATGACCTTCCAGAGCAGGTAGCCGAGCGTGAGCAGCCAGGCCCACCAGATCCACATCACGCTGACCAGGGTGGCGACGAACCCGCACAGGATCAGCCCGCCCACCGCCAGCACGAGCGGGGGAAGCAGCGTCGCGGGATGGCGGCGGACGGCGATGACCCGGCCCTCGTGCGGCATCAGGTATCGGTCGACGGTGCGCGAACTCGCGTCGCGGTAGACCACTAGGTCCTGCACGTTCATACAGCCGACCGCTCCCGCCGTCACCCATGCGCCAGTCGCCCACAGCGTATCGCGCGGCCACATCGGCGGTAGTGGCGTCCGCGCTAGGGACACCGGGCTTGTACGGGGCGTTCCGGCATCACAAGATGGTCGCCATGGACGGCGCTGGGGCGGGCGACGCGGAGCCGGAGGGCGAGCATGCGCGAGGTGACCGGGCGCGAGGCGAGCGGGGGGCGCGTGCGCGAGGCGAGCAGGGCGAGTTCGTCCAGGATGTGACGGGGCGGCCGGTGTGGCGGCTGCTGCTGCGCGGTCTGGGCGTCTTCCTGCCGGGCTGGCACCAGCCGTCGGGGGCGCTGCGGGTGCCGGGCTCCACCACGGCGCAGCGCACGTACGGCTTCGGGCCGCCGGCGTACCTGGACGGCGGTTCCGGGTTCGGGTTGCAGCTGCCCGCCCGGCGCCGCGGGCTGGAGCCGGCCCGCGAGATCTACGTGCGCGGCCGGGAGGACCCGAGCTTCGGCATCGTGATCGCGGGCCCGGCGGCGGCGATCGGGACCCGGATCGTGGACGCCGGCGAGCTGCTGCGGTACGCGCGCCGGCTGACGTTCGAGGAGCTGTTCGACACCGCCGACGCCGACTCGGTGCCCTATGCCGTACGGGCCGCGCGGGCCGTGGAGAACGTGGTGTTCCTCGACCGGGCCGCCGGGTTCGGGCTGTGCGCGGAGCTCGACGCCGAGACGCGGACGCCGCTGTGCCCGCTCTTCGTGCGGCTCGGCGGGCGCGCGGAACGGACCGTGCGGGCCTACGGCGTCGCGGCCCAGCCGGTGAGGTCCCAGAGCTGATGTGAGGGCAGCCGGCGCAGCCGCAGCGTGGCCGCCGCCGGGTCCCAGAAGACCTCGTCGCTCTCCAGCTCCAGCGACTGCGGCGGGGTCAGGACCGCGCACAGCAGCTCGTCGCGGGTGCGCACGGCCATCAGCGGGCCGATCTGCGCGACGGCGCCGTCGCTCTCGAACAGCGTCCGCAGCAGCGCCTTCAGCGCCACCTCGTCCTCGGGCGCGCGGGGCGGCTCGACGCCCGGCGGCAGGGCCGGGCCGGGCTCGGTCCGGGCGAGCGCGCCGGGCCGGGCGTGCCGGGGGCCGTTGTGCGGGAGGTCGGCGCCGGTCGAGATCAGCAGCGCGGTGAAGCCGCCGACGAGGTCCTCGGCGTCCTGCCCGGCCAGGAAGTAGCGGCGCTGCTCGGAGGTGCCCGGCGCCGATCCGTCCGTCCCGTCGGACATGCGGAACCTGATGTCGAGCCGGGCGGCCCGCACGCACCGCTCGTACACCTCGGTGAGGATGTCCTCCAGCTGCGCGTCCCGCGTCCACAGCCGCCCGGCCGCGCGCACGGCGGTCTCGTCGCCCGTGCCTTGGGCCACGTGCCGGCCCGCGCCTTCCGGGGCGCGGGCGGGGCCCGTGAGCGCCGCCGTGACCGACTCGTCCAGCTCGCCCTCGGTGAACCGCAGCAGCTCGGAGACGACGTCCTCGACGTCCTCCAGCGTGCGGGTGAGGGCGCGCTGCAGCTCCAGGATCTCCTCGCCGCCGCGCTCGACGTCGGCCAGCCGGTCCAGGGCCTCGTCGACCTTGCCCTCGACGGCCGCGGTGCCGGCCCGGGTGAACGAGCGCACCGAGGTCTCGATCTCGGCGAGCTTGCGGCGCAGCGCGGCCAGCGTGATCCGCTGCTTCTCCAGGTCGTGCAGCCGGCCGGACTGCGCGTGCAGGAACTCGTCGGCCCGCCGTACCAGCGAGGCCAGCTCCTCGACCTGCTCGGACTGCCAGTGCAGCCGGGAGTCCAGCGCCGGCAGCGTCTCCCGCTTGACCCTGGTCAGCTCGGCGGTGAGCTGCTCGCCCACCGTGACCAGCACGTTGTTCTGCTTGGTGACCTGGTCGTTCAGCTCGTCGACCCGGCGGGCGAACGCGCGTGCCTGATCCTTGCTCTGCTTGCCGGCGTACAGCTCGAGCACGCCGACCACGAGGCACAGAACGACAAGGATCACCGTCGTCATGGGACTCCTCGAAGTCAGGTCGCGACCACCGGCAGAATGGGTGATCGCGACCATAACTTACGATCATGTGCCGGTATCGGTACTTGCGTAACCGACTGATCTCAGTGGCGGGCAAGCCCGGAAAGGTGTCAGTCGCAGCCCTCGAACTGCGGAACCGTGGTCGTCACCTTGAGCCCGGCCGGCCCGAACCACTTCCGCAGCAGGCCGGGGGCGGTGCCGTCCTGGTACATCTCGGTGATCGCCTTGTTGACGGCCTCGCAGCCGTCGGTGTCGTCCTTGCGGAGCCCGATCCCGTACGGCTCGTCGGAGATCGGCGCGTTCACCATCCGCAGCGCCGGACCCCCGCCCGACTCCACCGCCCGCGCGGCCAGCCCGGTCAGGATCAGATCGTCGGTGGACACCGCGTCCACCTGCCCGCTCGACAGCTGCCGCACGCAGTCGGCGTAGTCGTCACCCGGCCGCGGCAGGACGGCGACGCCCCGCTCGTCCCGTACGCGCGTGTACGAGACCGAGCGGTCGACCTTGCACAGCCGCTTGCCCGCCAGGTCGCGCACGTCCTTGATGGCGGCGGCGTCGGCCTTGCGCACCAGGGTGTCCTGGTGCGCGACGTAGTAGGGGCCCGCGAACGTCACGCGGGTCTTGCGCTCCTGCGTGATGGAGTAGCTGGCGACCACGAGATCGACCTCGCCCGTACTCAGGAACCGCTCCCGCTCCTCCGAGGCGACCTTCTTGAACGTGATGTTCCCGGCGTCCACCCCGAGCCGCTCGGCGACCCTCCGGGCGATGTCGATGTCGAAGCCCTCGTACGCGCCGCCCGCGCCCCGCGAGCTGAGGCCGGGCTCGTTGTCCTTGACGCCGATGACGAGGGAGTCCTTGACCGCCACGGACTCGGCGGTGCCGCTCGCGACGCCGCAACCCGACACCGCCAGCGCGGCGGTGAGGACGGCGATCGCGGCCGGTGCCCGCCGGGCTCGCCGTGCCCCCTGGACCCGCCGCGCCGTCACCGGTACTCCGCCAGCCGGGGGCGGATTCCCACCAGGACCAGCCCGATGATCAGCAGTCCCGCCAGCGGGACCCCCGCGTTCCATCCCCTGATGCCCTTGTCCCCGTCGGCCACGGCCTGGTCGAACGCCTTGCGGTGGATCGCGAACAGCTGCTGCATCGACGCGTCGTACGCGGTGAAGTCGCGGTCGGAGGAGAAGCCGCTCGTACCGCCGCCGAGCCGGGCCGCGATGGCCCGGTCGCGCTGCCCGGCGCGGACCAGCGCCCGTACGCGCGAGTCGCTCTGCTGGAACGCGCTGTACCTCTGCAGCGCCATCCGGTACGCCTTCGGCTGCCCCGGAAGCGAGCCGTAGTCGGCCTCCCGGCCGAGGAATCCCAGGTACTTCTGGTCGAGGACGTCGACCTGCGGATTGCCGAGGTCGCGCTGAACGGCCTCGTTGTAGAGGTCGAGGTTGTCGGCGGGGCGGTACAGCACCGACTGCGACTTGCTCAGGTAGACCTGCTCGTAGGTGTCGGCGCGGCCCGGGTCGAGCAGGTACCGGGTCTCGTCGGCGTTGGCGCTGGTACTGATGGCCCGTGCCCGCGACAGTGCGAGCAGCGAGTCGAAGCCGTCGGTCTTGGCCGTACGGAGGTCGTCCATCTGCCCGGACAGCATCACCGCGCTCGACCCCATCAGCGCCAGCACGATGAGCGAGGCCACGGCCAGTGCCGGGTTGAGCAGCCGCCGGAACCGTGCGAACAGGAAGAACTGGAGCGCGACCAGGAGGCCGAGCGCCACCGCTCCGATGACGTACACCAGGACCTGGCCGGTCATGACCGCGCGGCGCTCGTCCTCGTAGGTGTGCCGGACGAGCGTGCCGTTGTCGAGCGTCAGGTTGTACGCCTTGGGCAGCAGGTCCAGCTTCATCAGGTCGGTCGCCTGCCGGTAGTAGGCGATGACGTCCTGCGACGGCGGGCCCGCCGCGTGCGCCGACCGCTCGTCGAGCAGCAGCGCCTGGCCGGCCAGCCGCTCGTACCGGGCCAGCGCGTTGAGGGACTCGCGGGCGGTCTCGTCCTCGGTCCTCTCGTCGGCCAGCTTGGCCGCCTTCAGCAGCGCGTCGCCCGCCGCGAGCCGGCTCTCGTCGAAGCCCCGCAGCGCGTCGTCCCGGCGCATCCCGAGGTTCTGCGTACGGCCGATCAGCAGCGCGTTGGCCAGCTGCGCGTCCATGTTGGTGAGGTGGAAGTACAGGTTGCCGGTCGCGACGACCTGGGGACCGGCGTCCTTCCCGATCACCCGTACGCCGTCCTTGGCGTTGCCGACGGCGATGGCGATGACCGCCAGCAGCGCCAGCAGCGCGACCAGGACGGCCGCGGTCAGCACCCGGATCCGGCTCGCCACCGTACGGGGCAGCAGCCGCGACATCCTGGACGGCGGCGCCGCCGGCGGCCTGCGCAGCCCGCTCCTGCGCGGCCGCTTGGCGGCGCGCGGCCGCGGTACGGGGATCGCCGGGGCGGGCGCCGGGGCCGGCGCGCTCGCCGGGGGCGCGGGCTGTACGGCCGTCATGGCGCCTGGCCCTTCCTGAGGGTGATGGTGGTCCAGACTCCGACGTGGATCCGGTCGCCGTCGCCGACCGGTACCTCCACGTTGAGCGGGATGGTCGCGGTCGAGCCGTTGAGGGACGTCCCGTTCATGGAACCGGGATCGACCAGCACCCACGAGCCGCCCGGGCGCGCGAGCAGCACCGCGTGGACGTGCGAGACCCCGGGGTCCTCCGGCGCGACCCGCAGGTCGATCTCCGGGACGACGCCGCGGGACGTGCTGTGCCGCCCGATCCGGATCTGCTCGCCGCCGATCGGTACCCGCCGTTCCGGGCAGTACGGCGGGAACGCGATCACCCCGGAGTCGGGTTCGAGCAGCGCGACGACCGCGTCGTAGTAGTCGCGGTCGGCGCTGATGACCGCGACCCAGCCCGAGCCCCCGGCAGGCGCCGGTACGGGCGCCGGCGTCGGTGTGGATACGGGCGGTTGTGCGGATACGGGCGGCTGTGCCGGTACGGGGGCAGGAGCCGGCACGGGGGGAGGGGGCGGAGTCGGGCTGGACGGCGGCCCGGCCGGAGGTCCTGCCGGAGTGGGCGACGCGCCGCCGCCAAGGGCGAAGTCGTAGCCGCAGGACTCGCAGAACCGGTCGGTCGCCGGCGTACCGCATTCGGGGCACGGCGACTCGGCGCCGCCCCCGACCGACGTCTCGACCGTCGGCGCCATTCCACCAAGCACAGGGCCACCAGGGCCGCCGGATCCAGGGGGAGCGGGGGCGCCCACCATGCGCTCGCCGCAGACATCGCAGTAGTCGCCGGACGCGGAGGCGTGGCCCGCGGGACAAGTAGCCATGCTCAGCCCTCGCCCTTACGGGTACGCACCGTCTTGGTGGAACGGGTGTCCAGCGACATCTCGTCGGCCTTGTCGACGTTCTTCTTCAGCCGGACGGTGCCGGTGACCGGGTCGACCACGTCCACCACCTTGCGCAGCAGCGTGGTGATCGCCTCGTTGCCGGCCTCGTCGGCCAGCTTCACCGCGCGGCCGAGCCGGGCGGTGGCGGTGTCGAGGTCGCCGTCCTTGCGGGCCTGCAGGCCCTCCTGGATGACGTCGGCCAGCTCCGCCTGCCCGGTGTAGTGCGCGACCCGCCCGTTGATCCGGGTCGACTCCGCCTCGTCGTCGGTCCACTGGGCCAGCACGTTGCCGGTGGCCAGCACCTGCGGCTCCTCCCCGGCCGCGCCGGGGACCACCAGCTTCACCCAGGCCGCGCGCAGCTCCTTGCCCACGTCTCCGGGAGGCACCTCGACGCAGATGTGGTAGTCGCGGCTCTCGGCGCCCCACGCCCCGAGCGGGTAGTCGCCCGCCTGCGCCGCCGTGTCGACCCGCTTGGAGGTGAGGTCGGCCACCGAGGGCATCACCTGCTTGACGTACCGCAGCTTGGCCGTCTGCGGCGTCCAGACCCGCAGCATCACGTCGGCGACCGCCTTGCCCATCGCCGCCTCGGTCATCGCCTGGAAGTCGGCCACCAGGTCGTGCGGGTCGGCGACGATGTCCACGCTGCCCAGCAGCGCGGCGGAGATCTTGCGCAGCTCCGCGACCTCCCAGTCGGTGCCCACGCCGCGGCAGTCGCAGACGAAGCGGCCCGAGCAGCGGAACAGCGCCGCGTCCAGCTCCTCGGCCGACTCGTGCTGGTTCTTGCCGTCGGTGAGCAGGATCGCGTGCCGGATGCCGTCCTGGTGCGGACCGAAGAGCTCGTCGGCCAGCCGCAGCCAGGACCCGATGGCGGTGCCGCCGGACGCCGTCAGCCGGCTGACCGCCATCTTGGCGTCGTGCCTGGTCCTGGCGTCGGCCCGGACCAGTACGGCGTTCCCGGGATAGACCATCGAGGCGCTGTTGGCCCCGGAGATCACCGCGAAGTACACGCCGTCACGGATCGTGTCGACCGCGGCCTGCGCGGCGGCGATCGCCGCGCGCAGCTTGGTGTCGGGGTAGGACATCGAGCCCGAGGTGTCGATGATGATGACCTCGGCGGCGGAGGCCGTCGTCGCCGCGGTGGGCGAGCCGGTGCCCTCCACCGAGACGATGGCGTGCACTTCGCGGCCGCCCTCGGGCAGGTACTTGTTCTGGTCGACCTTGATGGTGAACTGCGGCTGCTCGCTCAACGCTCGCGCTCCATGTCCGAAGAGGGACCCATGTTCGTAGGGGGACCCATGTCTGAAGAGGGAGAAGGGAGGGATGGGGGAAGGGGGATCACGGCGACCGTGATGTTGTCGCGCCCGCCCGCGTCCAGGGCCCGCCGTACCAGCGCCTGCGCGGCCCCGAGCGGGTCGGCCGCCGGGTCGGTGCCCGACCCGGCCAGCACCGCCGCGAGGTCCTGCGCGTGGGGCAGGTAGTTCCACAGGCCGTCGCTGCAGACCAGCAGCGTGCCGGGCGCGCCGGGATCGGTGCCGAAGGTGGCGATGTGCGGCCGGACCTCCTCGGCGTCGGCGCCCAGCCAGCCGGTGATGACGTGCGCGTTCGGATGCGCCTCGGCCTCGGCCTCGGTCAGCGCGCCCTCGGCGACCATGAACGCCGCCCACGAGTCGTCCTCGGTGAGCGCCCGTGAGGCTCGCAGCTCGGATTCGCCGTCCGGGCCCTGAACGGCCATCTCGGCGGTGTCCCCGAGGTCGGCGGCCCCCGCGGATCCGGCTTCGCCGGGCGGCAGGGTGTTGGGCGGCAGGGTGTCGAGCGGGGACCCGTCGCCGGCGGCCGACAGCCAGTAGGCCCGGCTGTCGCCCACCCAGCCGACCGTGACCCGGCCGGGGGTGGTCACGGCGGACACGAACGTGCAGGAGGGCGCCTCGGCCGGCGATTCGGCCAGGGCGGCGACGGCCTCGGCCGCCGACGCCACAGCGGCGCGCATGGCGTCCTCAGGCCCGGACCCGCCCGCCAGCCGCGCGACCAGCTCCGCGACACCGGAGTCGGCGGCGGCGCGGGAGGCGTCGTCGGGACGCTGGGACGAGCCCACCCCGTCGGAGACGACGACCGCGACACCACCGGGATGCTCCGCGATGGCGATCGCGTCCTCGTTGCGGCTGTAGCGCTTGCCGCGGTCGCTCGCCGCCGCCGCGATCCGTCCGGGAAGCTCGATCTCCACATGGTCGCGCTCGGCGGGCTGGCGCAGCCCGCACTGCTCGCAGTAGCCGTCGGCGTCGATCGTGCCCGTACCGCACCCGACGCAGGCGGGCCCGGCCGGCACCACCGGAGCCGGGGGCGGGGGCGGACCGGCACGCCCGCCGGGAGTGAGGCGGTGCCCGCAGGCCTCGCAGAAGTCCTCGCCGGGGAAGACGAGCTCGCCGCAGGACGGGCACTTCTGCTCGGCCGCCTTCGCCCCCTCGACCGGCAACCCGTTTCCGACGGCAGGGTCCCCCACCGCAGAGCCCCCCACCGCAGAGCCCCCGGCCGCAGAGCCCCCGGCCGCAGCGTCTCCCGCCACCGGGTCCCCGGCCGCAGCGTCCCCCCACATGGCGTCCCCCGTCACAGCAGTGTCCTCGGCCGTACGGCGTTGGCGCAGTCGATGAGCCACCGCCGGTCCTCCCGGGCGGTGGTGTGGCGCGCGAGCGAGCGGTAGGTCTCCTCCAGCCGCAGCCGCAGCGGGATCTCCAGCAGCGGCGCGCCGAGCAGCGTGCCGCCCTGCGGATGGCCGCCACGGGTGGCGGACGTGCCGTTCTCCACCCAGTCCAGCGCGGCCTCGAAGATCTCCACGGCCAGCCGGTCGCGCCGCCCGCCCTCCAGGTCCAGGGTTTCCAGCCGCTCCCCGGCCCGCGCCAGCTCGGCGGCGCTCACCTCGCCGGGCGGGCGGCCCCGCACGGCGGCCGTCATGGCGGCCACCTGCGCCGACACGAACCGGATCGAGGTCGAGGGCACCGAGTCCAGCACGGCCGTCGCCGCCGCCCGGTCGCCGCGGGCCAGATGCACCCGGGCGAGCCCGAAGGCGGCACCGATGTACTGCCGGTCGGTCCGCCAGACCGTCTCGTACAGCGCGGCGGCCCGCGGTGGCGCGGCGATCTCGAGGCAGTGCGCCAGCGCCAGCTTGGGCGCGGCCTCGCCGGGCAGCAGCGCGTACAGCTCGTTGAAGAGCGTGGCGGCCTCGTCCGGGCGGCCCTCGGCCAGCGTCGCCAGCGCGTGGTACCACCCGATCCGCCAGTCGCCGGGACGCTCGCCCGCGATCTGGTCGAGCAGCGCCCGCGCGTCGTCGTACGCGCCCAGCTCGATCCGCACCCGGGCGAGCGTCAGCCGTACCTCGTGCGTCTGTACGGGCGCGCTCGCCACGGCCTCGGCCATCCGGGCGGGTTCGAGCGCGGTGAGCCCGGCCAGGAACTGGGCGGCCGGGTCGTTCCCGTCCACCAGCGGAACGGGCAGCGACGCCGCCGCCTCCGCCCTGAGCACGGGTGGCAGCACGTCCTCGCCGTCGGCCATCCGCCCCGGGTCGGTGCCGGGCACCGAGCGTTCCTGGCCGAAGAGCCCCGACAGCGCGGGGCGCGGGACGCCGTCCTCGGCCGCCAGCACCTCGCGCAGGACCCCGGTGAGCTGTTCGGCCATGTCGGCCGCGTCCAGGAAGCGGCGCGCCGGTTCCTTGTGCGTGGCCCGCCGCAGCAGCCGGTCGTACGAGGGGAACCGCGCCAGCACCGGCACGTCGGCGGGCGGCGGCAGGCTGTCGGCGAACGTCGAGGTGTAGCCCTTGAACGGGAAGCTCAGCACCGCCAGCGCCCGGCCGACGGTGTAGAGGTCGGAGGTGATCGAGGGGCCGTCGGCTTCGATCTCGGGGGCCTGGTAGCCGACCGTCCCGTAGATCGCGCCGTCCTGGTCGTCCAGCCGCCGCACCCCGCCGAGGTCGATCAGCCGCAGCTGCTCCTCGGACTGGATCACGTTGTCGGGCTTGAAGTCGCAGTAGACCAGGCCCTGCGCGTGCAGGTAGCCGAACGCCTGCAGCACTTCGAGCCCGTACGCGATCGCCTGACCGACCGGCAGCGCCTGCTCGCCGGCCTCGTTGCGGTGGCGCTGCAGGATGTCCTTCAGCGACTCGCCGCCGACGTACTCCATCACGATGTAGTCGGCGCCGGCGTGCTGCACGAAGTTGTAGATCTTGACGATGTTGGGGTGCTCGACCTCGGCCAGGAAGGCGCGCTCGGCGGTCGCGGCGGCCATCGCGTCCGCGTCCCCGGTGTCGAGCAGGCCCTTGAGCACCACCCAGCGGTCGTTGACGTTGCGGTCGAGCGCCAGGTAGATCCAGCCGAGCCCGCCGTGCGCGATGCAGCCCAGCACCTCGTACTGCCCGCCGACCAGGTCACCGGCGGCGAGCTTGGGCGTGAACGAGAACCCGGACCTGCACTTGGGGCAGAACCCCTCCGTACGGCCGGGGCGGCCGTCGCGGCTGCGCCCGACCTTCTCGCCGCAGCTGCTGCAGAAGCGCCTGCTCTCGGCGACCTGCGGATCGGACAGGACCGCCGAGGAGGGGTCGCGGTACGGGACGCGCGGTACCTCCACCAGCCCGGCGCCCAGCATGCCGCGCCGCCCGGACGAGCGCGTGGAGCCCGAACGCGTGGACCCGGAACCGGTCGAGCCGGACCGCCCGCTGCCGATCCAGCCGGAGGAGGCCATGCCCTCCGTCTTCTGGGACGGCGGCAGCCCGCACACGTCGCAGTAGCCGTCGACGATGGTGCCCGGACAACCGGACTGGGCGCACTGACCGGAGGGTGGGGTCGCTGGGGGAGGGGGAGCCTGGGGAGTGGGGGAAGCCGGAGGAGCCTCGGCGGCCGACGTACCGCAGATGTCGCAGTAGCCGTCCTCGATCGTCCCCGCGCAGCCGGGCTGGGCACAGGAGCGCGGCGCGGTACCCGGTGTCGGACCGGAGCCCGGAGTCGGGCCGGAACTCGGTGTCGGACCGGGACCCGCCGTGGCTGCCATACCGCATACGACGCAGTAGCCGTCTTCGACGGTTCCGCCGCAGCCCGGCACCATGCACTGGTTCATCGTCCCGGCCCTTCCGCCCGCGTGGT
This sequence comes from Actinomadura sp. 9N407, assembly GCF_044326315.1. Lineage (NCBI taxonomy): Bacteria > Bacillati > Actinomycetota > Actinomycetes > Streptosporangiales > Thermomonosporaceae > Actinomadura > Actinomadura sp. 9N407. Next base: position 82,055 of record NZ_JBIRAW010000018.1, read on the forward strand.
GATGGCCTGCTGGTAACCGGACAGCATGACGGTCGCCTTCCTGAGGTCACAGGGGGAGGTCCACAGCAGTGCGCGGGCCTCCTCGTACATGCGGGTGAGCGCGTCGTCCTCGGCGAGCCCGAGCCGCGCGGCCTTCACCTTGTAGGCCCGCAGCCGCCCGCGCAGCTCCTCGCGCCGGTCGAGCAGGCCGGTGACCAGCCCGAGGTCCTCGCGGGCCCGCCGCAGCGCGTCCCGCGCGGCGCGTTCGAGATCGGTGGCGCGGTCGGCCAGGTCGCCCCAGCGCCGCTGGTCGCGCAGTCCGTGCAGGGCCGCCAGCCGGTCGTCCAGCGCGGCGGCCAGGTCCGTGGGGGCCGGCAGCGCAGGAGAGGCGATCTTCTCCAGCACGCGCTCGCGCACGCGCCGGGTCTCCTCCTCCGTCTCGCGCACGAGGGCGACCGCGTCCCGTACCTGCCGCATCCGGTCATCGAAGCCCGCGCGGAACCGCAGGGCCTCGCCCAGCCGGTCGCGCAGGGTCATCAGGTCGCGCGTGGCGGCGTCGAGCCCGCCGGTCCCGACCGAGAGCGGGTCGGACCGCACGCTCGCGCCCAGGATCCGCACGTTCTCGCGGACGCGCTCGTACTCCGGCTCCGGTGCCCCGAGCCCCTCGGCCATCTCCGCCACCGCGCGCAGGATTGCCTCGATCTCGTCCAGCCGGGCCAGCAGCGCCGACCAGACCGAGTCGACGGCGGCGACCGTACGGGCCGCCTCCTCGTACATCGGCGTCATCCGCGCCACCACGCCCTGCAGCGTCAGCTTCTCGCCGCCCGTCGCGGCCAGCAGCGTGCGCCGTTCCAGCGGGATCTCCTCGGCGGGCAGTTCGACCGCGGGCCCGCTGAGCAGCCGGGTCAGCTCGGCGAGCTGGACGGCGCCCGGCCTCGCGTGGCGCGCGCGCAGCTCCTCGGCGGTGCCGAGCGTGCGGCCGTAGAGGTCGAACATCGTCCAGAGCGCGGACATGCCGGCGAGCAGCGCGGCCTGGCGCCGCGCCGTCTCCCCGGTCAGCGCCGCGCCCTCCAGCAGCCGGTACCCGTGGTGCGCCTCCAGTTCGAGCAGCGCCGCCCCGATGCGCTCCTTCTCGTCCCGCAGGTGCCCGAGGGCGCGGTCCACCTCGTCACGGCTCATCGGTGGTCGCCCCAACTCTGCCCCTGTATCCCCCGGTACGAGCATTTGGTGGTGATCAGTGTTCACCATGCGCAGACCCTTCTCAAGAGGCGGCCCCGGGGCCTGCAAAATGTCAGTGGTCGAACGTATTATCGAATCATGGCGAACGTTGCGACGCACCGCACCGACCTCACCCCGGCGGAGCTCTCCGCCCTGGCGCTCTCCCTGGCCCATCTGGGCACCGGCCCGCAGGCCGCGACCGCGCGGCGGGCCCTGCGCACCCTGTTCGACCTCGACACCCACGACGACGTCGTCACCGCCACCCTCGGCACCCTGACCGAGACCCTCGACGCCTCCACCGCCGACCGCGCCCGCGTCGTCGCCGCGGCGATCACCGAGCACCGCGTCGTCCGGCTCTGCTACGGCGACGCCGGCGCCAACGTCACGATCCGCGAGGTGGAGCCCGTGACCTGCCTCGTCCACCGCGACCACTGGTACCTCGTCGGCTGGTGCCGGATGCGCCGCGGCATCCGCGCCTTCCGCTTCGACCGCATCCTGGCCGTCGAGTCCACCGGCCTGCTCGCCCGTCCCCGCCGCCCCGACAACTACCTGCCCTTCCAGCGCCGCGCCGCCAAGACCGCGGCCTGACAGGCCCCCGCCGCCCGTTCCGGTTGCGCGAGCGGAACGGGCGGCGGGCCCACCGCCGCTGCGGGGCGGCCCGCCCCCGGGGCGCCCCGCAGCGGTCCGCACCGGGCGTCAGCGGGAGGTACGGGCGTCAGTGGAAGACAGAGGCGTCAGCGGGAGGTACATACGACAGCGGGGGACACAGTCGTCAGCGGGGACACAGACGTCAGCGGGAGATGAGGCGGGGCGCGACGCGGGGCAGGGCACGGCTGCCTCGGGCGATGCCGCGGCCGATCCGTCCCATCGGGGTACGGCCCGGATCGGCGGCCTGCTCGGCACGCAGGCCGTCGATGATGCCCTCCACCACCTTGCGGGCGAGGTCGCGTACCTCCGTGACGGCCACGACGTCGTCCGCGCGGCCCGCCCAGGGCGTGGTGTCGATCGGCTCCCCGAAGCCGAAGTAGAGCCGTTCGGGACGCGGGAACGGCGTGAGCCCGATGCCCCGCGACAGCGGCATGACCACGTCATCGCGGCGGCCCCGCTCGCCCAGGACCGCACGGCCGAGGGCGCGGGCCGGGGCCAGCAGCGGGCTGCCCGGGTCCACCACCGTCGTGAACATCTCCTCCACGCCGACCGTTCCGAACGGGACGATCGGGCAGCCCGCCTCGATCGCCATCCGGGCGAAGCCGAACCGGCGCTCCCACTGCAGCCGGTACCGGTCGTCGCGGTCCCGGGCGGCCTCGCGCGCCCCGCCGGGGAACACCACGACCTGCTGCCCCGCGTTCAGCAGCGCACGGCAGTTGTCGCGGGTGCCGTCGACCGAGCCGCCCACGTCCATGACCGTCCGCCAGACCGGCACCTGCCAGTGCGCGTGGTCGGCCAGCGAGCGCACCCAGACACCGCGCCGCCGGTGGATCTCGAAGAAGATCAGCGGTGCGTCGATCACGCCGTAGACGGTGTGGTTGCCGGCCAGCAGGGCCGGCCCTCGCTCGGGCACGTGCCGCAGCCCGTGGAAGACGGGCGAGGTCCACGCGCGCCACGGCTCCAGGGCCAGGTTCGCCGCGCGGATCAGATGCTCGGACGGGGGAGTCCAATCGACAGGGGAGGCCATGGCGCGTCATCGTAACGGCGCATGACCCGCGGCCCTGACTCGCCCGTCAGAGCATGCCCACCCGTCCGAGCATGCCACTCGTTCGAGCATGCCCACCCGTCAGAGCAGCCCGCCGTACTCCCCGCCGTCGACGGCGACCGCGGTCCCCGTCACGAATCGCGCCTGCTCCGAGCACAGGAACGCCACGTACGCGCCGAAGTCGGCGGGGTCACCGACCCGGCCTGCCGGAATGCCCGCCGCGACCCCCTCCAGGTCGCCGCCCGACAGCGCGCGCAGCCGGTCGGTCGCGTGCGAGCCGGGCAGCAGCGAGTTGACCGTCACGCCGTCCCGGGCGACCTCCAGCGCCAGCGTCTTCAGGAAGCCGGTCGCGCCCGCCCTGGCCGTGTTGGACAGGATCAGCGTCGCCGACGGCTGCCGCACGGTGATCGAGGTGACCGCCACGACCCGTCCCCACCGCCGCTCCTGCATCGCCGGCACGGCCGCCTTGCACATCGCGACCACCGACATCAGGTTGAGGTCCAGCGCCGGGCCGTACGCCTCCACCGGCGTCGAGGCGAAGTCGCCGGGCGGTGGCCCGCCCGCGTTGGTGACCAGGATGTCCACGCCACCGAGCGCCTGCTGAGCCTCCCGGACGAACGCCGTCGCGCCCTCCGGCGATCCCACGTCGGCGACGATCGGGTGCGCGCCCTCGCCGAGCCGCTCGGCCGCCGCGTCCAGCCGCTTCCGGTCACGGCCGCAGATGGCCACCCGCGCGCCCTCGTCCAGCAGCGCCCGCGCCGCCGCGTACCCGAGCCCGCCGCTGGCCGCCGCGACCGCCGCCCGCCTGCCGTTCAGTCCGAGATCCACGCTCCGCAGGCTAGTGCCCGGCCCCGTGGCCCGAGTCGGCCAGGCTACGAGTCGGCCCGGTGCTACGAGCTGGTTCGGTGCTACGAGTCGGCCCGGTAGTACGAGTCGACCGCGGGCTGACCGGTGTAGTTGGGGCCCGCCTGATCGTCGGCACCGAGGTAGCGGAACGGGAACCGCACCTCGCGTCCACCGCGCAGCGAGATCCGGCGGCGGGACGCGTCGTACGCGAAGCCCTGCCGCCGCAGCTCGGCCGTGAGCCGCCGCGCCGTACCGTCCACGAGCCGGACGGAACGGGCGTCGAAGCTCGCCACCAGCAGCCCGTCGTCGGCGAGCCAGGACGCCGCCCGCGCGAGTACTCCCAGCTTGTCGCCCACATAGTGCAGCCCGTGCACGCAGCTGATGAGATCGAACCGCCCGTCCGGCGTCCAGTCCGTGACGGACGCGGTCACCAGCGTCGGGCCCGCCGGCCGCGCACGGACGAAATGCCCGGCCAGATCGACGCCGACGATCTCGGCGCGCCCGGCCAGGAGCGCGGCGGCCTCGTCCAGCGCCCGGCCGCTCCCGCAACACAGGTCCAGCCACCGGGCGCCCTCCGCCAGCTCCGCCAGGACGTCGATGCCGAGCTCGCGCCCGTAGCCGTTCGAGCCGGTCAGCGACCGTTCGCGGTTCATGGCGCAGTTGGCGACCACCGCCGATCGTTCCAGCGCCTCGTCGTCCAGGTATCGGGTCACGCGGGCATTCTGGCCCACCGGGAGGATCATGGCGCGAGTAGCATGACGCCGGTGCGGGACGTCCTCGAGCATCTTCAGCGGCTGGGCATGTCGGGGTACGAGGCCAAGGCCTATGTCGCCCTCGTGGCCGCCGGCCGGCCGATCAACGGGTACGAGGTCGCCAAGCGGTCCGGCGTACCGCGCAGCACGGTGTACGAGACGCTCGGCAAGCTGGTCGCCCGCGGCGCCGCGTACGAGCGGCGCGGGGAGACCGACGCCACCGACTACCTGCCGCTCCCGCCCGAGGCCCTGATCGAACGGCTGCGCCGCGAGTTCGACGGATCGCTCGCCGCGCTGGAGGAAGCACTGCCCGCCGTCGTGGCCGAACCCGAGGCCCACCTGCTGCACAGCCTCACCGACGCCGAGGCGATGCTCACCCGCGCGGAGGACGTGATCGCGGGCGCGTCCCGGGACCTGTTCCTGTCCGCCTGGCCGCAGGAGACCCGCCGCCTGGCCCCGCACGTCCGGGCCGCCGCCGGCCGGGGCGCGGAGGTGTCGGTCATCTCGTTCGGCGAGTCCGACCTGCCCGGCAGCGTCCACGAGCACCGCCACCCGGACGCCGTGCTCGACGACCTCGGCTACCGCCTGATCGTGGTCGTCGGCGACCGCCGCGAGGCCGTCGTGGGCGGCTTCGGCGACGGCGCCGCCTGGGGCGTCTACACCGCCGACCCGGCCGTCGCGCTGATGGCCGCCGAATACGTGCGCCAGGACATCGCGCTCCAGACCCTCGCCGACCACATCGGCCCCGAAGAGCTGGAACGCCTCTTCACCACCGAGCCCGGACTCCGCCGCCTGCTGCGCCGCTAGCTGTGTCTCAGTCCCGGCCCACGGCGCTCGCCTAGCGGCTCGCACCGTGACCGTGCCTTGGGCGAGCGCGACATCGCTTCGCGATCTGGACGGTGAGGCGCGCCTTCGGCTTTGCCTCACCGGCCAGGTAGCGCGCGGTGGCTGAGGCCGCTTGCGACAAGCACTAGGACGCGGCTGTTCGGCGTACGGCGTCGGCAACGACCTCGCTCATCTCGCCGGTCCGGTCGTACACCGACCGCTGCCGCCGGGCACCGGTCCCCTCTTCGAGCACCCGGCCGAGCAGGCGTTCGGCCGTCTCCAGGTCGCCATAGCGTTCCAGCGCCTCCGCGACATGGACGAGCAGCGCGTCCAGGGCCTCGCGGGCCGGCACGGCACGGTGCGCCAACGGGTGGACGAGCTCCCCATCGAGCCCGGAACGGCTCGCGCGCCACATCGCCAGCCGCAGCAGATCGGTCCGTACGGCGTCCGGCTCCTCGCCCGCGCGCCACGCCCTGGCCGCGGTGTCCACCAGCGCCCGTACGAGCGCCGCCGTCAGCACGGCGTCCGACACGTTCAGGCACACGTCCGCGACCCGGATCTCCACCGTCGGGTAGTGCCGCGACAGCCGCGCGTCGAAATAGACCATGCCCTCGTCCAGCAGCGCCCCGGTGGCCAGCAGCGAGCCCACCGTCGCCCGGTAGCCCTCCGCCGACCCGAACAGCTCGGTCGGGCCGCTGGACGGCCAGCGCCCCCACACCTGCTGCCGCCAGCTCTCGTACCCAGAATCCGTCCCCTGCCAGAACGGTGAGTTCGCGGTCAGCGCCAGCAGCGGGGGCAGCCACGGCCGGATCCGGTCCAGGACGGCCACGCCCTCATCGGGCGACTCGACGTTCACATGCACATGGCAGCCGCAGGTGAGCTGCTCGTCGGCGGTGAGCCGGTACTCGCCGGCCATCCGCTCGTACCGGCGCGAGGGCGTCAGCGACGGGTGCACCTCCAGCGGGCAGGTCGCCACCGCCGCCACCGCGGCCCCCACCCCGGCCGCCGCCACCGACGCCGCCTGCCGCACGCCGCGAATCTGCTCGCTCAGCTCGTCGAGCGACGAGCAGGGCAGCGTGCACGTCTCCAGCTGCTCGCGCTGGAACTCCGTCTCCAGGAGCCCCGCGTTCCCCGACCCGGCCAGCGGTACCCCGCCGTGCTCCCGGGCGAACCGGAGCACCGCCCCCGACACCGCACGCGGCCCCCCGCCGTCCGGATCGACGAGCAGCAACTCTTCCTCAACCCCGAACGTCCGCGGCTTCACCGTCCGGTTCTGCCCGATCAGGCCGCGTTTACATCCAGGCCGCGTTCAGATCCAGATCGCGTTCAGATCCAGTACGGCAGCAGCGCCTCGCCGATCGCCAGCTGGACGGGACTCATCCGCGGCTCCCCGTCCTCGGCGTCCCAGAGCGTGTTCTGCAGGACCCGCCCCAACGTCCACCCCGCCGACCGCCGCCGTTCCAGGCCGAGCATGTCCACCATCAGATCGAACCGCCGCCGAACCGCTCGCGCGACATCGCCCGTGGCCACGATCTCGTCCCACCGGTTGTCGAGCGCGGGCATGAGGTCGAACCCCGGATCCCCGGCCAGCGGATTCGGATCGATCGCCAGCCACGGCTCCCGCGTACCGGCCAGCACGTTGTCGTAGTGCAGGTCCCAATGCAGCAGCCGATCCCCGGCCTCATCGGCCAGATCCGCCACGGCCCCGGCGCACACCTCCAGGATCGACCGCCGTTCCCCGTACGCGGCTACGGCCTCCGGTGCCTGCCGCACCATCGCATGGGCGATATCGGTCAGCCGCCGTATCCCCGCCGGCGCGGGCACCGCGACCAGCCGTCCCAGCAGCTCTGCCAGGATCTTCAGCGCCTGCGTGTCATCGTCCAGCGCTGCCAGCGACCGTTCCGCGTCGAGCCGTTCCAGCAGCAGCGCTCCGGCCGGAACGTCCTCGTCGAGCAGCTGTACGGCGCCTTGCCCGTCCCAGAGCCGCAGGGCCTCGGCCTCGCCCTCGTTCTCCTCGTCCAGCCGCTGGAGCTTGAGCACCGCCGCCGTACCGTCGGCCCGGACCACGGGCACCACGAGCGCCGCCATCCCATGCCGGACGGTCCCGTCAGGCCGCAGGTCCCACCGTTCCAGGCACCCGTCCACCAGCCCGGGCAGCTCCTGGATCCAGCCCCGCCCGGCGCCTCCGTTGAACCGCGCCTGGTACTCGGCCAGCAGCCCCGGAACCTCGATCATCCCCACGAACCGGAGCCTACGCGCGCTCAGCGGCGGTCGATCTCCGTCAGGGATCCCGGCCGCGGCGGAGGGTCGCGGCTTTCGCTCGCGGTCACGGATCTCGGAATCAGGTGAGACGGCCTCGATCGCCGGCACGACGGCTTCCGGCACCTGATCGTTCTGGTCGAGGCCCGACACCCTGCGTCAGGGGCGTTCCTGGCGGAGGGAGTCGAGGGCCAGCAGGGCGACGTGGAGGGAGACGCAGGAGTCGACGTCGTCGAGGCTGGTGGACAGGACGCGTTCGATCCGGCGGAGGCGCTCGTAGAAGGCGGGGCGGGAGAGGTGGGCCCGCTGGGCGGCGACGGCCTTGTTGCGGCCGGTGTCGAGGTAGACGCGCAGGATTCCGGCCAGGTCGCCGCCGCGTTCGGCGTCGTACTCCAGGAGGGGGCCGAGTTCGCGTTCGACGAAGGTCTGGATGCGGGCGTCGTCGCGGAGCAGGTGCAGGAGGCCGCGCAGGCGCAGGTCGGGGAGGCGGTAGAAGAGGCGGTCGCCGGAGGAGCGGCAGGCGACGTCGGCGACCTGCTCGGCCTCCAGGAACGAGCGGCGGACGTCGCGGATGGACTCCACGACGGAGCCGGCGGCCAGGACGGCGGCGGACTGGGCGCGGACGCGGGTGGCGATGGCGGCGAGGGCGGTCTCGGCGTCGGCGCGGGCGGGCAGCGAGGCCAGGACGCCGACGCGGGCGTCGGGACCGCCCTCGTCCAGGACGCCGACCAGGGCCGACAGGCGGGCGTCCTTGCAGGCGGCGGCGGTGGTCTCGGCGAGTTCGGAGATCTCGGCGGGCTGGCCGGGGGTACGGAGGCGGACGGCGACGCCGAGCAGGCGGCGGCCCGACAGCGGGACGCCGAGCGCGCGGGCGCGGGCGGCGGCCTCCTGGGGGTCGGAGTAGGCGTGTTCGAGGATGCGGGCGATGATCGTGCCGTGCGCCTGGCGTTCGACGCTCTCGGCGTGCCGGTCCAGGAGGCGGCCGAGGGCGAGGGTGGTGGCGGCGCGTTCGATCAGGACGGTCTCGCGCGGGGTGGGCGGGGCGCCGAGGGTGATGATGAGGCGGGCCCAGTCCTCGCCGCGGGCGCCGACGGTGGTGACCAGCCAGCCGGACGCCTCGTCGTAGCCGGTACGGCGGCCGGGGCGTACGGCGCGGGAACGGGTCTCCCAGGCCGACAGGAGCTCGGCGGGGTCGCGGCCGTCGGCGTCGGCGGCCAGCACCTGGTGGGAGAGGTTCTCCAGGATGACCGGGCGGCCGCCGAGCGCGGCGACCTGGTGGACGACCTCGTCGGTGGTGGCGCCCTCGACCGAGAGCCGGGTGAAGATCTCGTGCAGCCGTTCGGAGGCGCGCAGCTCGGCGAACTGGTCCTGGACGATGCGCGCGTGCACCGACTCGGTGATGTCCACGAACGCGGGCTCGTGCGCCAGCATGATCACGGGGAGGCCGTGCTCCTCGGCGGCGGCGAGCAGGGCGGGCGGCAGGATCTCGGCGTACCGCCGGCCGAGCTCGATCATCAGGCCGCTGACGCCGACCTCGGCCAGCTCGCCGATGTAGGCGCGCAGCCGGGCGGGGTCGTCGGGCAGCGCGATTCCGGTGGTGAGCACCAGCTCACCGCCGTGCAGGAGGTGCGCGATGTCGGTGACCTCGGCGACGTGCACCCAGCGGACCCGGTTGCCGAGGCGGTCGCCGCCGGCGACCACGTGCGGCTGGCCGCGGCGTACGGCGTCGAGATCCAGGACGTCGGCCAGCGTCGGAAGCATCGTTGACACAGTGTAAGGCTCCACAGCGTCAATCCAGGGAGCCGGATCCTGACACTGTGGAACTGGCCCGGGGGAGGTGGCGGGGCGAGACTTGGGCCATGCCGGAACACGCCAGCTTGCTGAACCGCCATCGGGCGGTCATGCCGTCCTGGGTCCCGCTCAACTACGCCGAACCGATCGAGATCGTCTCCGGCAAGGGCAGCCGGGTGACCGACGCGGAGGGCAAGGGGTATCTCGACTTCTTCACGGGCATCCTCACCAACATGCTCGGGTACGACGTCCCGGAGGTACGGGAGGCGGTGGAGCGCCAGCTGGCCACCGGCGTCGTGCACACCTCGACGTCGTACCTGATCCGCGCCCAGGTCGACCTGGCGGAGAAGATCGCGCGGCTGTCCGGCATCCCGGACGCCAAGGTCTTCTTCACCACCTCGGGTACGGAGGCCAACGAGACCGCGCTGCTGCTGGCCGCGTACGCCCGGCGCAGCGACCAGATGCTGGCGATGCGGCAGAGCTACCACGGCCGGTCGTTCGGGGCGATCGGCGTCACGGGCAACCGGGCCTGGACGAACGTGTCGTACGCGCCGCTGCACACGCACTTCCTGCACGGGGCCGACCGGATGCTGCCGCAGTTCGCCGGGCTCTCGGACGAGGCGTACATCGACGTGTGCGTCCAGGACCTGCGGCACGTGCTGGCGACGGCGGCGGGCGGTGACGTCGCGGCGCTGATCGCCGAGCCGATCCAGGGCGTGGGCGGGTTCACGATGGCCCCGGACGGGTTGTTCGCCGCGTACAAGGAGGTCCTGGACGAGTTCGGGATCCTGTTCATCTCCGACGAGGTGCAGACGGGATGGGGCCGGACGGGGCAGGGCTTCTTCGGCATCGAGAACCACGGCGTGACGCCGGACATGATGACGTTCGCCAAGGGGCTCGGCAACGGCTTCGCGGTCGGCGGCGTGGTCGCGCGGGGCGAGCTGATGGACGCGCTGCACGCGGTGGGGCTGTCCACGTTCGGTGGCAACCCGGTCTCGATGGCGGCGGCCAACGCCACGCTCGACTACGTGCTCGACCATGACCTGCAGGCCAACGCGGCGGCGCGGGGCGCGACGATCATCGGCGGGCTGCGCGAGGCGGCCGGGCGGATCGAGGCGGTACGCGACGTACGCGGCAAGGGCCTGATGTTCGCGGTCGAGCTGGCCGGCCCGGAGGAGGCGGCGGCCGTCATGGAGGCCTGCCGTGAGCGGGGCCTGCTGGTCGGCAAGGGCGGCCTGTACGGCAATGTGGTGCGGATGGCACCGCCGCTGACACTGACCGAGGCCGAGGCCGCGGAGGGCCTGGCCATCATCATCGACTCCCTGGAAGCCGTGAACGCCACATGACCAAGCACGTCACGCATTGGATCGGCGGCAAGCCCCACGACGGGACCGCCGAACGTCAGGGCGACATTTACGAACCGTCCACCGGGACGGTGTCCGGGAAGGTCGACTTCGCCGGGCGGGCCGAGGTCGACGCGGCCGTCGCCGCGGCCAAGGCCGCCTTCCCCGGCTGGCGGGACGCGTCGCTCTCGAAGCGCACGAAGGTGCTGTTCCGCTTCCGCGAGCTGGTGAGCGAGCACCGTGACGAGCTGGCCAGGCTGGTCTCGTCCGAGCACGGCAAGGTCGTGTCGGACGCGGCGGGCGAGGTTGCCCGGGGCCTGGAGGTCGTGGAGTTCGCCTGCGGCATCCCGCACCTGCTCAAGGGCGGATTCTCGGAGAACGTGTCGTCGCGGGTCGACGCGTACTCGATCCTGCAGCCGCTCGGCGTGGTCGCCGGGATCACGCCGTTCAACTTCCCGGTGATGGTGCCGATGTGGATGTTCCCGGTGGCGATCGCCTGCGGGAACACGTTCGTGCTCAAGCCGTCGGAGAAGGACCCGTCGGCGTCGGTGCGGATGGCCGAGCTGTGGGCCGAGGCCGGGCTGCCGGACGGTGTCTTCAACGTGGTCCACGGTGACAAGGCCGCGGTGGACGGGCTGCTGCACCACGACGACGTCCGGGCGGTCAGCTTCGTCGGCTCGACCCCGATCGCCCGCTACATCTACGAGACGGCCGCGCGCAACGGCAAGCGCGTGCAGGCGCTCGGCGGCGCCAAGAACCACATGGTCGTGCTGCCCGACGCCGATCTCGACCTGGCCGCCGACGCGGCGGTCTCGGCCGGGTTCGGCTCGGCCGGCGAGCGCTGCATGGCGATCTCCGTGGTCGTCGCCGTCGATCCGGTCGGGGACGAGCTGGTCGGCAAGGTCAAGGAGCGCGTCGCCCGGCTGAAGGTGGGCCCCGGCGACGATCCCGAGTCCGAGATGGGCCCGCTGGTCACCCGGGCCCACCGGGACAAGGTCGTCTCCTACCTGGACGGCGGCGTCGCGCAGGGCGCCACGCTGGCCGTGGACGGCCGCGAGACGCCGGTGCCCGGCGACGGCTTCTGGCTCGGCCCGACCGTGCTCGACCATGTGACGCCGGAGATGGACGCCTACCGCGACGAGATCTTCGGCCCGGTGCTGTCGGTCGTACGGGCCGGCTCGTACGAGGAGGCCATGGACCTGCTCAACGCCAACCCGTACGGCAACGGCACCGCCATCTTCACCAACGACGGCGGGGCCGCGCGCCGGTTCCAGAACGAGGTGGAGGTCGGGATGGTCGGCATCAACGTGCCGATCCCGGTGCCGATGGCCTACTACTCGTTCGGGGGCTGGAAATCCTCGCTGTTCGGCGACAGCCATGCGCACGGCATGGAAGGCGTGCACTTCTACACGCGGACCAAGGCGGTCACGGCACGGTGGCTCGACCCCAGCCACGGCGGAGTGAACCTGGGCTTCCCGACCAGCGGCTGACCGCGTCCCTTCCGGGACGAACGGCGGATGGGATGGGTCAGGGCGAATCGCTCATATTCCACTAAATATGCTTGAAAGGCGCATGCGGTGCGGTGGCCACGATGCCGGTGGGTCGTGGCCACGGTGCCGTGGGGGCCCTGGCGGTGGGCCCTGGTGGCACCGATATTTTCTGCCGTTCGCATGTTTTCGTCGTCAATTATTGCCATCCCGGCTCCGACAAATAATAGCTACAAGTGTTGACTGCCTCTGTGGCGGGCGACACAATCTGGTTATCCCAATTAACGGGAAACGCAATTAAAAAGGTCACGGTCCGCAATGGGTCCGGGACCATGGGTCCGGTGCAGGAGACCGCGCGATGACCGCAGACGACCGGCACACCGCCGAGGCGAAGGCGCTCGGCCGGCGGTTCCCGGGCTGGACCGTGTGGTTCGGCCCGTCCACCGGCCGGTGGTGGGCGCTGCCGCCGCGCGAGCGGAACACCGGCGGGTTCGTCGAGGCCGAGACCCCCCAGCGACTCATCGCACGGATCGAGGTGGTCCAGTACGCCGACGACTCCACCCAGCCCGGCGAATCCGGCCTCCCGCTGACCGGCGACGGTCACCGGCCGGCCGGTGACGACCCCCGGCAGGACGCGTGGCGGCCCTCGAATCTCCTCCGTCTCGAGGGCATCACACCGTCATCGTTCCGCCGGGTTCCGGCGATCGCGTGGCCAGGCAGCACTGCAAGGTGATCCGCTGTTCCCCAACCTCGCCACGCCCGCCGGTGCCGCCGCGGCCCGGGACGGACGGCAGCCCGCGCCATATCCCTCTCCAGCAACCTCCGTGTATGGCGCGGACGCCAGCACCCGCCGTCCCCCCGGGCCGTGGTGGTCTTTTTCGTGAATGGCGGAAAAGGGAATCGGGACTGTGGGTGCGCCCGGCGAGCACTGTGAAGAAAGCGTCCTGACCGCACTCTTCCGTCGGTAATTCACCAGCGGGAATCGCCGGGCGCGGCACTGCCATCGGCCCGGAGGCGCTACGCTGCGCCGACGGGTGGTCCGCGACGGGACGGCCCGGTGGACGTGATCGGGAGCGACTTCGAGATGAGGCTGAGGGCCAAGGTGTCGGCCTCGGTGCTGGCCGTGGGCGCGCTGGTCATCGGGTTGAGCGGTGCCTGCAGCGACGACGAGGGTGGCGAGCCGGTCGGCGCGGCGAAGATGGCCAGCACCCTCGGGCCCGGCGAGGGCGAGCTCAGCCTCGTGACGCTGGCCGGCGACCTGGAGAACGGCGGCGCCGACCCCCGGGTCAACTGGGTGACCCCGTTCGAGGAGCGCACCGGCTGCAAGGTCAGCTGGAAGGTCGCCGACGGCGCCCAGGAGATGACCGACCTCATGCAGAACCCGGCCCGCCGCTACGACGGCGTGGTCGCCCCGCCCGAGGTGGCCGGCCGGCTGATCGCCAACCGCCACATCACCCCGGTCAACCCCAACCTGGTGGAGGGGTACAAGAAGCTCGAGCCGCGGCTGCGCGACCTGCTCAAGCGGGACGGCGAGTACTACGGCGTGCCGTACGTGTGGGGCTCCAACCTGCTCATGTACGACTCGCGCGCGACGCAGTCGCCGCCCACCGGCTGGGCCTCGCTGTTCGACCCCGACCAGGCCAAGCGGTACTCGGGCCGGATCATCATGCGCGACAGCCCGATGGTCATCGCCGAGGCCGCGCTCTACCTGCGGGGCAAGGAGCGCAAGCTCAAGATCACCGACCCGTACTCGCTGACCCGCAAGCAGCTGGACGCGGCCGCCAAGGTCCTGGCCAAGCAGCGCCCGCACGTGAAGTCGTACTGGGAGCAGCCGGCCGAGGCGGTCAGCGCCTTCGCCGGGGGACAGGCCGCACTGGGCCAGGTCTGGCCCTACCAGGTGGACGTCCTGACGCGCGCGGGCAAGCCCGTCCAGGGTGTCGTCCCGTCCGGCGGGGTCACCGGGTGGGCGAAGTCCTGGATGATCGGCGCCCGTGCCGAGCACACCAGCTGCATGTACCAGTGGCTCCAGTGGATCTCCTCACCCGACGTCCAGCAGCAGGTGGCCGAGTGGTCGGGCGTCGCGCCCGCCAACCCGCAGGCCTGCACCGGCGACCGGCTCAGGGCGGCGTTCTGCAACGCCTACCGGGTGGGCGACCGCGACTACCTGGACAAGGTGATCTTCGCGCACACGCCGGCCAAGCAGTGCGGCGGCGGTGACGGCGACGGCGACCGGCGCGACTGCACCGACTACGCCGAGTGGACCCGGGCCTGGAACAAGGCGACCAAGACCGAGAAGTAGAAGACCGAGAAGTAGCAAGACCGAGAAATAGCCACACGACCGGGACGCGGCCCGCGGCGGGCCGTACGGGCTCAGGCCGACGGGGATCTCTCCGGCGCGCCCGGCCGCCCCCAGCCGGACGCGCCCTGGCGGGTGGTCCCGGGCCTCCCCCCGAGTGCCCGGGTCACCCTTCCTCCTGGAGAGATCTCCCAGCTGCCGGTCTCGTCCACGACCGGCGCCGCCGGTGCCCGCCGGGTCAGCGGGCCACCGGCCCTGGCGGTCGGCTCCGGCGGGCGCTGAGGCCCGCGGGGGCTCGGCAGGGCGGGTGCGCAATCGTCGCACGCGAACACCCCTTGGCCGTCGGGCAGCAGCCCCACGCGCAGTCGCGGCCGCGGCCACTTCTTGTGGCAGACGACGCAGGCGTCGCCCTGGCGCTGCGCGGCGCTCAGCACGCCGGGATCGAACCGTGGTTCGCCCGTCTGGCTCATTGCCCATCTCCCCTGTACGGCGGGAGCCGACTTCACAGCTTCCTTTATAGGCGCTCATAAGTGATGCTCCTGTTACTCCAAGTGAAAATGGGGGCAAAGGACCGGGTGCGTCCCGGAGCACTTCTGGGCGGTGCCGGCGATGGCCGATCATCGACTGCCGTTCGCGCAGGTCGCCATGGTGATCGCGGCGAGTGCGGGGCGGGATCGGGAGCCGGGCTTTGCTCGGCGTTTGGTGCTAAACGCCTACAAATGAGACATGCGGGAACGAGTTGCCGCTCTCGGCCGGGCGTTCCGGCCCGCGGCGGGCCGCGCGCAGGACCGCGCGCGCGACGCCCGCCGGACGCTGCGCGCCTTCGCGGACGAGGCGGCCCGTGTCGCCGCCGGGCGGCGCGGCGGCCGGATGGCCGTTCCCGCCGCCGACGAGGACCTCGCCCGGGTGGCCCGTACGATCAACGACACGCTGGAACGCCTGGAGCACGCGCTGGACCAGCAGCGGCAGTTCGCCTCCGACGCCTCGCACGAGCTGCGCACGCCCGTCACCGGCCTGCGCACCCGGATCGAGGTGGCGCTGGCCGATCCCGGCGACACCGACCTCCTGGCCACGCTCGGGGACGCCCTGAGTGACGCCGAGCGGCTGCAGCGCATCGTGGACGATCTGCTGGCGCTGGCCCGCCTCGACGCGGGGACGGCGCCGCTTCGTACCCCGCTGGACCTCACCTGCCTGGTCCGGGGCGAGCTGGCCGGGCACCCGGAGCGGGTACCGGTGCGCGACCGGCTCCAGAACGGCGTGTACGTCCGGGTCGACCGGCTGCAGATGTGCCGGGTGCTGATCGCCCTGCTCAGCAACGCCGACCGGCACGCGGCCGAGCAGATCGAGGTCAGGCTGCGGACGGACGGGGACGACGCGGTGCTGGAGGTGTGCGACGACGGTCCCGGGATCGCCTCGGGCGACCGGGAACGGGTCTTCGAGCGCTTCGCGCGGGTGGACACGGCACGGAGCCGGGCCGCCGGCGGCAGCGGGCTGGGTCTGGCGGTCGCCCGCGAGATCGTGCTCGCGCACGGCGGGCGGCTGTACGTGGGGCCGAGCGAGCGGGGCGCCCGCCTCATCCTGCGGCTGCCGCTCGACCGGGGAGAGGGCACGGCACCGGGACGGCCGGAGCGCGGGGTGCTCCGGCCGCCGGTACCGGCGGCGCCACGATCGCAACGCGAATGACTCGGGAACGCGATTGACTCGGGAACGCGGACGAATCGGAACGCAGATGAATCGGAACGCGATCGCCCCAGTGTCCACCACATGTTGTGATCGTGTCCGAACTTTCCGTTGATCCGTTCGCCGCGCCGGTGGGCCTGCGCCGGACTGGTGGCGCCTGCGCCGGACTAGTGGGCTTGCGCCGGGCTATGAGGACTGGGCCTTGTTGTAGAGGTTCTGGGCGTCGGTGCCGAAGTACGGGCCGAACATGTACGTCGGCAGGAAGTTGTACTTGAAGCTGTTGACGGAGTTCTGGATGCCGGTCCCGCTGGCCTCGCTGAACTGCAGGAACCAGGGACCGCCGCTCGAACCGCCGGTCATGTCGCAGCCCATCCCGATGCCGTTGCTGAGCAGCGGGTCGTTGATGACGCGGCCGCTGCAGTAGGTGAGCTTGGAGCCGTCGTACGGCGCGGCGGCGGGGTAGCCGAACGCGTACATGGTCTGGCCGCGCGGCTGGTTGAACGCGATGCCCTGGCCGCCCACGACGTCGACCAGCCTGCGGCCGTCGAGCGTGTTGACGACGGCGGCACCGACGTCGTAGCTGATGTCCTCGGTGGCGGTCCACTGCGGTGTGGCGAGCGTCTGGGCGGCTGTCCAGGTGCCGTACGGGCGGGCGCCGTCGTCGTACCCGGGGACGAACACCCAGTCGGTGTGCCAGGCGCCGTCCAGCTTCACGCAGTGCCCGGCGGTGATGACCGTGCTCTTGTTGGTGCTGGTCACCGCGTCACCCGAGCACGAGGCGCTGCGGCCCTGGTAGGTGAAGAAGACCCGGCCGGCCGTACGGGCGACCGCGCCGCCGCCGGTCCAGGTGTCGCCCGTGCTGGGCAGGGCCTTGGCGACGGCGGGCGGCAGCATCTGCTTGAGCCCGCGCTTCACGGACTCCTGGCTCGGCTTCTCGGCTCGGAAGAGCCGTTCCATCGGAGTGGCGGACCGCATGCGGTCGCGCGTCCAGTGGCTCAGCACGCGTTTCTGGTCGGCGGCGCTGTCCGCCTGCTGCCGTGCCTGCGGCGCGGGCGAGGGCGGGGCGGGGGCCGCCTGCGCGGGTACGGCGAGCAGCGGCAGGACGAGCGCGGCGCCGCCCAGCGCGGAGAAGGCCATGGCCCTGAGACGGGGGGAGCGGTGCATGGGACCTCCGAAATGAGGCGATGTCCCCGGGATGTCGGGGGTGGACGGAATGCGGTATCCGTCCGTGAGCGGACCGTAATTTCGGGATCCGGGGGCGGCTAGTGGCATTTCTCGACAAAGGAGCGGAGAGTGATCCGTACTTCTGGCCGTCCGCGCAGGTGAGGACACGGACGGCGGAGCCGTGCGCCGATGGCCGACAATGGGCCTGTGAAGCCTTCTACGCGCGACGCCGCCCCGCCGCCCCGCTCCGACGCCCCCGCACGCCGCGACGTGGCCGTGCTCGGCTCGACCGGATCGATCGGTACCCAGGCCCTGGACGTGATCCGCCGCAACCCGGACCGGTTCCGGGTGACCGGGCTGGCGGCCGGCGGCGGGCGGGTGGACCTGCTCGCCGCGCAGGCCCTGGAGTTCCGTCCCGAGATCGTCGCGGTGGCCCGCGCGTCCGCCGCCCAGGACCTGGTGCTGGCCTTCTACGCCGAGGCGCGCAAGCGCGGGTACTCGGCCGGCGACTACCCCATTCCCAAGATCGTCGCGGGCCCCGAGGCGGTCGCCGAGGTCGCCGCCCGGCCCTGCGACGTGGTGCTGAACGGGGTGACCGGCGCGCTCGGCCTGGCCTCCACGCTGGCCGCCCTGGACGCCGGCCGCACGCTCGCGCTGGCCAACAAGGAGTCACTGATCATCGGCGGCCCGCTGGTCAAGGAGCGGGCGAGGCCGGGCCAGATCGTCCCGGTGGACTCCGAGCACTCGGCGCTGGCCCAGTGCCTGCGCGGCGGGAGCGCCGCCGAGGTGCGGCGGCTGGTGCTCACCGCCAGCGGCGGGCCGTTCCGCGGCCGAACCCGCGCGGAGCTCACCGGCGTCACGCCCGAGGAGGCGCTGAACCACCCGACCTGGGACATGGGCCCGGTCGTCACGATCAACTCCGCGACCCTGGTGAACAAGGGCCTGGAGGTCATCGAGGCGCACCTGCTGTTCGACGTGCCGTTCGACCGCATCGAGGTGATGGTGCACCCGCAGTCGGTGATCCACTCGATGGTGGAGTTCGCCGACGGCTCGACGCTGGCCCAGGCCAGCCCGCCGGACATGCGGCTGCCGATCGCGCTCGGGATGGACTGGCCCGACCGCGTCCCGGACGCCGCTCCCGGGCTGGACTGGACGAAGGCGCACACCTGGGAGCTGTTCCCGCTCGACGGCGAGGCGTTCCCGGCCGTGGCGCTGGCCGCGCAGGTGGGGGAGCGGGGCGGCACCGCGCCCGCGGTCTACAACGCCGCCAACGAGGAGTGCGTCGAGGCGTTCCGTACGGGACGGCTCCCGTTCCTGGGGATAGTCGACACGATCGCGCGGGTAGTGGAGGAGCACGGCGCGGGTACCACCGAAGGACTGACGCTGGACGACGTCCTGGCCGCCGACGCGTGGGCCCGGGCGAGGACCAGGGAGGTCACCGGGCTCGGCTAGGGCCCGGGCCGGCCCGCGATCCGGTGTACCGAGAGATCCGGGGTACCGAGAGGGGGCCGGGATGGCCTTTCTCCTCGGCGCGGTGGCGTTCGTCGTCGCGCTGCTGGTGTCGGTCATGCTGCACGAGGCGGGGCACCTGCTCACCGCCAAGCGGTTCGGGATGAAGGCCACCCAGTACTTCGTCGGCTTCGGGCCGACGCTGTGGTCGTGGCGGCGGGGCGAGACCGAGTACGGCGTCAAGGCGATCCCGCTCGGCGGCTTCGTCAAGATCGTGGGCTACACGCCGCTGGAGGAGATCGACGAGGCGGACCGGCCGCGCGCGTTCTACCGGCAGCCGGCCGGCCGCCGCGCGGTCGTGATCGCCGCCGGCGTCGTGATCAACTTCGTGTTCGCGTTCCTGCTGCTCATGCTGATGGCGATGGCCATCGGGATCCGCGTCCCGGGCACCGCGACGACCACGGTCGAGCAGGTCAGCCCGTGCGTACCGGCGAGCACGCAGTCCGCGTGCGAGGAGGGCGACCCGCCCTCGCCGGCCGCCGCGGCGGGGATGCGCGCCGGCGACCGCGTCGTCGCCTTCAACGGGACGCCGGTGGCCGACTGGGCACAACTGCGGCGGGCGATCGGCGCGACCCGTCCCGGGCAGTCCGTCCAGGTCGCGGTGGAACGGCCCGCCCAGGGCACTGCCGCCCGCCCGGTGACACTCGAGGTACGGCTCGCGTCGGCGGGCGGTGAACCGTTCCTCGGCATGTCGTCCAAGGTGGTGGGGGCGGGCTACGAGCGGGCCGGGCCGGTCGACGCCGCCGTCTTCGCCTCCCGGGTCATCGGACGTACGGTCGGGGCCATCGGCGAGGCCCTGGCCGATCTGCCGAGCGCGATCCCCAACCTGTTCTCCCCGGACCGCGCCAGCTCCCCGGGCGGCCAGGTCGGCAGCGTGGTCGGGGCGACGGACGTGTCGGGCCAGATCTTCGCCTCCGACAGCTCCTGGAAGGACAAGATCGTCCTGTATCTGTCGCTGGTCGTCTCGGTGAACATCTTCCTCGGGGCGCTCAACGTCATCCCGCTGCTGCCGCTGGACGGCGGCCACCTGGCCGTCGTGGCGTACGAGCGGGCCCGCGCCCGGATCGCGCGGGTGCGCGGCCGTCCCGATCCCGGCACGGTCGACCTCACCAAGCTGATGCCGATCACGTACGTGGCGGTGGTGCTGCTGATCGGGCTCGGCGTGCTGCTCATCCTGGCGGACCTGATCAATCCGCTGACCCTGCCCGAATAGTTCACTCAGCGTAACTGATCGGCACCGTTTAGTAACGCTCTGTGTGGCGGTGTCCACGTCACGCCATTCGTCCGTGGCGCTTAGGGTGGGAGGAGCCAGGCGACCGCCGGGGGACGCCGATCGCCTGCCCCTCTCAGGGGGTCTTGGGGACGTCCTCCGCGTTCCAGGCGCAGGGTCAGCAGAGGGAGAGGGATGAGCGTTTCACTCGGAATTCCGGCCGTCCGCGGCGAGGGCGGCGGGCAGGGGGACGGGAAGGCCGCGCCGCGCCTTTCGGTGCCGCGCCGCGTGTCCCGGCAGATCATGGTGGGGAACGTCCCGGTCGGCGGCGACGCCCCCGTGTCCGTCCAGTCGATGACCACCACGCTGACGTCCGACGTCAACGCGACGCTGCAGCAGATCGCCGAGCTGACCGCCTCCGGCTGCCAGATCGTCCGGGTGGCGGTGCCCTCCCAGGACGACGCCGACGCGCTGCCGGCCATCGCCCGCAAGTCGTCGATCCCGGTCATCGCCGACATCCACTTCCAGCCCAAGTACGTGTTCGCGGCGATCGACGCGGGCTGCGCGGCCGTCCGGGTCAACCCCGGCAACATCAAGAAGTTCGACGACAAGATCGGCGAGATCGCCCGCGCCGCCTCGGCCACCGGCACCCCGATCCGGATCGGCGTCAACGCCGGCTCGCTCGACAAGCGGCTGCTGGAGAAGTACGGCAAGGCCACCCCCGAGGCGCTGGTGGAGTCGGCGCTGTGGGAGTGCTCGCTGTTCGAGGAGCACGACTTCCGGGACATCAAGATCTCGGTCAAGCACAACGACCCAGTGGTGATGATCGAGGCGTACCGGCAGCTGGCCGCCGCCTGCGACTACCCCCTGCACCTGGGCGTCACCGAGGCCGGCCCCGCCTTCCAGGGCACGATCAAGTCGTCGGTCGCGTTCGGCGCGCTGCTGGCGCAGGGCATCGGCGACACGATCCGGGTCTCGCTGTCGGCCCCTCCGGTCGAGGAGGTCAAGGTCGGCAACCAGATCCTGGAGTCGCTGGGGCTGCGCGACCGCGGCCTGGAGATCGTCTCCTGCCCGTCCTGCGGCCGCGCCCAGGTCGACGTCTACACGCTGGCCGAGCAGGTCACCGCCGGCCTGAAGGACTTCCCCGTACCGCTGCGGGTGGCCGTGATGGGCTGCGTCGTGAACGGCCCGGGCGAGGCCCGCGAGGCCGACCTCGGCGTCGCGTCCGGCAACGGCAAGGGCCAGATCTTCGTCAAGGGGCAGGTCGTCAAGACCGTGCCCGAGGCCCTGATCGTGGAGACGCTGATCGAGGAGGCGATGCGGATCGCCGACGAGATGGGCATCGAGATCGGCGAGGACGGCACCGTGAGCGGCCCCGGCGCGGAGGTCGTCGTCAGCTGACGTCCGCGACCCGCTCGCGACACCCGCATCACCGCAGGCCCCTGGGGAGACCCGGGGGCCTTCCGCATGCCGTTCCGCGAAGCTTGTCACGATTTCGCATCCACTGACGACAGCCCCTGCCGTCCAGGGCGGAGCAAGCGCAACAATCTCCACCGATCGCACATTTCGCTCTTACCGGAGCGGCTCCCCCTCGTGCGTGGCTCCCGCCACCGCATGTCGTGGCGTGCCGCCGGTGAACGAGGGGGCTTGGTGAAGAGGCTCGTAATCATCGCGGCGGCCACGGTGCTGGGGGTGGGCGGCACGACCGCCGCCGTCTCCGCCGGTGCGGCGCCCGCGCGCACCGCGACCCAGGTCGCGGCGTCGAACATCGCCTGGGCCGCGTGCCCCACGGACGTGACCGGCGGTTCGTACCTCAAGAACGCCGAGTGCGGCCAGGTCGAGGTGCCGCTGGACTACCGCAAGCCGGGCGGCCGCAAGATCTCCGTCGCGGTGTCGCGGGTGAAGGCCACCGACAAGGCCAACTACCAGGGCGTCCTGCTCGGCAACCCGGGCGGTCCCGGCGGCAGCGGACTGTACCTGTCCGGCGGGCTGGCCTCGTGGCTGCCCAAGGAGGTCGCGGCCCGGTACGACATCATCGGGTTCGACCCGCGCGGCGTCGAGTCGAGCAAGCCGGCGCTCACCTGCGACGCGGGCTACTCCGACCCGACGCGGCCGGACTACGTCCCGGCCAACGCCAAGGAGGAGAGGGCCTGGCTGGCCAAGTCCAAGGCCTACGCTGACGCGTGCCGGCAGAAGTTCGGCTGGCTGCTGCCGCACATGCGCACCACGGACTCGGCCCGCGACGTCGACTCGATCCGCAAGGCGCTGGGCGCCCCGCAGATCAGCTACTACGGCTTCTCGTACGGGACGTACCTCGGCGCGACCTACGCGACGATGTTCCCGGAGAAGGTCAAGCGGATGGTCTGGGACGGCAACGTCGACTCCCGCGAGGTCTGGTACGGCGGCCAGCTCAAGCAGAACGAGGCCTTCGAGCGCAACATGAAGCTCTGGTGGGGCTGGGTCGCGAAGTACGACTCGATCTACCACCTCGGGACCACGGCCAAGCAGGTCGAGGCGGCGTACTACAAGGCCCGCGCCGCCGCCGAGAAGTCCCCGATCGGCGGCAAGATCGGCCCGTCCGAGCTGGACGACATCGTGCTGAGCGCCGGGTACAACACCGGCTACTACATCCCGTTCGCCGAGATCCTGTCGGCGTGGGTGACCAAGCAGGACCCGGCGCCGCTGCTCGGCTGGGTGAACGAGGGCGGCGGTGACAACGGCCTGGCCGTCTACCTGGCGGTGCAGGGCGTGGACGCGCCGTGGCCGTCCAAGTGGAAGACCTGGCACCGGGACGCGGCCCGCCAGTACGCGAACGGCATCCGCTTCAACAGCTGGTCGAACACCTGGTTCAACGCCCCGATCCACTACTGGGGCGCCGAGTCGGGCAAGGCGTTCAAGATCGGTGACAAGGGCAAGGACGTGCCGCCGTTCCTGCTCGTCCAGTCCACGCTGGACGCCGCCACCCCGTACCCGGGCGGCCCGCAGATGCGCAAGCTCTTCCCGTCCGCGACGCTGCTGGCCGAGCAGGGCGGCAAGACCCACAGCAACACCCTCAACGGCAACGCCTGCCTGGACGACAAGGTCACCGCGTACCTGGCCGACGGGACGCTCGCGCCCCGCAAGCCCGGCAAGGGCGCGGACGTGTCGTGCGACGCGCTGCCGGCGCTGAACGACCCGAACCCGAACGCCGTCAAGGCCGCCGGTGCCGGGCAGGGCAAGGACGTCCCCGTCGGGCGGCCGTAGCCCGCGGCGGGCCTTGCTCGTTGCGGGCGTTGCTCGTTCCGCATGCCCGTCCCGCATGACCGGACCGCCGGTGCGCTGATCCAGCGCACCGGCGGTCCGCCGTTTTGCTGGGGGAATCGCGCTATCTCGTGGGTACGGGTGGAGGTGAGGCGGCGCCGGTAGAAATCGGGAGTGCCGAACGTTTTGCAGAAGACCGCCGCCGTGGGGCTGGCGGCCATCGCCGCTGCCGCCGCCGCGACCCTCCCGGGACCCGTCGCCTTGGGCGCCGCGCAGCGAGTTCACCCCGCGGGAGCCGCTCCGCGCATCGCCTGGAAACCGTGCCCCGAAAAGGACCCGGTGGAGAAGACGGCGCTCAAGGGCCTGGAGTGCGGCTCGCTCCGGGTGCCGCTGGACCACGCTCGGCCGGACGGCGAGCACATCACCCTGGCGCTGACCCGGGCCCGGCACACCGCACCGCGTTCCCAGGGCGTCGTCCTGCTCAACAGGGGAGGCCCCGGGGCGCACGGCCGCGACCTGCCCGCGCTCTTCACCGGAGCGCTGCCCAAGGACGTCGCGGCGAGCTACGACTGGATCGGGTACGACCCGCGCGGCGTGGGGGCCAGCAAGCCCGCCATGGTGTGCGACGAGAGCTACCACTACCCGGGCCGCGCCAAGGCGGACACGATCCCCGCCGACCGCGCCGAAGAGGACGCCTGGCTGAATCGGGCGCGCAGGTACGCCGCCGACTGCGGGGCCCGCCACGGCAAGCTGCTCCCGCACATGGGCACGCGGGCATGGGTCCGTGACCTGGACGCCATTCGCGCCGCCCTGGGCCAGGAGAAGATCAACTACTTCGGTTACTCGTACGGGACGTACCTGGGCGCTGCCTACGCCACCGCCTATCCCGGCAGGGTCCGCCGGATGGTGCTCGACAGCGTGGTCCGTCCCAGCGGTGTCTGGTACGCCAACAACCTCGACCAGAACGTGGCGTTCGAGAAGCGGATCCATACCTATTTCGCATGGATCGCCAAGCACCACGCGGCGTACCGGCTCGGCAAGACCCGCAAGGCCGTCGCCGCGTCCTATGCCAAAGCCAGGGCCGCGCTCAAGGCCAAGCCGCTCAAGGGCGAGTTCGGTGCCTCCGAACTGGACGACCTCTTCCTCACGGACGGCTACATCGATCAGACCTGGCCGGCCCATGCCCGCGCCCTGTCGGCCTACCTCGTGAAGAAGAACCCGCGCCGCCTGCTGAAGGAATGGGACCCGCCGGGCCGGCTGGAGCAGAACAACTACGCGGTCTACAACGCCGTTCAATGCCGGGACGCGCCCTGGCCCCGCGACTGGGAGACCTGGCACCGCGACAACTGGGGGCTCTACCGCTCCGGCTACCGTTTCGAGACCTGGGGTAATGCCTGGTACAACGCGCCCTGCGCGTTCTGGCCCGTCGAAGGAGGGCCGCGCCCGCCCGTCCACGGCACCGCCCGCTCGACCCCGATGCTGCTCCTGCAGGGCACGGAGGACGCGGCCACCCCGTACGAGGGCGCGCTGGAGACCCATCGGCTCTTCCCCGGCTCGCGGCTGGTCGTGCAGGCCGGAGGCGGGAACCACGGGATCGCCATGAACGGCGACAAGTGCCTGGACGGGGCCGTGGCGGCCTATTTCAAGGACGGTTCACTTCCGGCCGACCGGCCGGGTCCGGACGCCTCATGCCCTGCCGGTAAGCCGCCCGCGCCCGCGCGCACAGAAAGGCCAGCGTGCCGTGGGTACGGGCCAACCGCAGAGCCGGGGGCCTAATACCGGCTGGTAAGCAAGCCCGTTGCGGCGCGCTGAACGCGAACGTCATAGGCTTATCAGTGTGGTGCAGAAAGTGGTGACACCTACACGGTCACTCGTCCCGCTCCGAGGCCCTGACCGCGGGGGCCGGTAGACCATGCGCATGCTGGGGTCGTTGCCGGTACGGATACTGGACGACCGGCACCGGGCCGAGGCTCTGGCCATCCTGGACGCCGACCCGGTGGCCAACGTGTTCGTCAGCTCCCGCGTCCACGCGGCCGGGCTCGATCCCCGCCGTCTCGGTGCCCAGATGTGGGGCTACATGCGCGACGGCCGCCTGACCTCGCTGTGCTACTCCGGCGCCAACCTGGTCCCCGTGGCCGCCACGTCCGACGCGGTACGGGCGTTCGCCGAACGCGCCCAGGCCCAGGGCCGCAGATGCTCGTCCATCGTCGGGCCCGTCGACGCGGTCGGCGACCTGTGGGAGATGCTCTCCCCCTACTGGGGCCCGCCCAGGGCGGTCCGTACGGCCCAGCCCGTGATGGCCACCTCGACGATGCCGCCCGTATCGGCCGACCACCGGGTGCGCCAGGTACGGATGGACGAGTTCGACATCGTCTACCCGGCCTGCGTGGCGATGTTCACCGAGGAGGTCGGGGTCTCCCCGAACACCGGGGACGGCGGCATCCTCTACCGCGCCCGGGTCGCCGAGCTCATCCGGGCCGGCCGCGCGTACGCCCGGATCGAGGACGGCCGGGTCATGTTCAAGGCGGAGATCGGCGCCATCACCCCGCACGCGTGCCAGGTCCAGGGCGTCTGGGTACCGCCCGACCTGCGCGGCCAGGGACTGTCGGTGCACGGCATGGCCGCCCTCGTCGAGGAGGCACTGCGCTCGGTAGCCCCGGCCGTCTCGCTGTACGTCAACGATTTCAACACCCGGGCGCGCGCCACGTACCGGCGGGTCGGCTTCACCGAGATCGACACCTTCATGTCGGTCCTGTTCTGAGCCCGTTCCGGTCCCGTTCCGAGCCGCCGGCCGGATTCGTTCCGCCCGGAAACGGCTCGGGCGCGTCCGGACCGATAAAATCCGCCCGTGGAATTCGCCGGTGCGTTACGGCAGGCCATCCAGGCGAGCGGGCTCACCCTGGAGCGGATCCGTCACCGGCTTGCCCTGCGCGGCCTGACGGTGAGCGTGGCCTCGCTGAGCTACTGGCAGCGCGGCCGCAGCCGGCCGCGCTCGCGCGCGGTGGTGCTGTCGCTGGAGGAGATCCTGCAGGTCCAGCCGGGGGCGCTCACCGAGCTGCTGGACGATCCCGTCCCCGCGATGAATCCAGGGCGCGGCGCCGTCCCTGCGTTCCCGGCGGTGGCGGGCACCGGGCCGGGGCTGTGGCCCGATCCGGAACGGTACGCGCGGGTCGTCGGCCAGCTGGACCGCTCCGGGGACCACCGCCTCGAACGGCTGAGCATCCACGACCTCTACCACCTCGGCCCCGACCGTCGGCCGTACGCGCTCACCGTACGGGAGGTCCTGCGCGCGACCGGCGACGACATCGACCGGGTCGTGCGGGTCCACCCGGTGGCCGGCCCCGACCCGCGGCTCACCGGCCTGCGCTACTGCCGGTCCGGCCGGGTCCGTACAGAGGGCGGGCTCGGGGACGGCGGCTCGGCCGGGGACGGCGACCTGCTGATGGGGGTCGAGCTGGTCTTCGACCGGGTGCTCGCCGCCGGGGACACCGTCGTGATCGAGTACGAGCTGAGCCGTCCGGCCGGCGACTACGAGCGGCGCTTCCCGCGCCCGGTCCGCGACTACCTCGCCGTCGTGCAGTTCCACGCCGAGACGCTGCCGGCCCGCTGCTACGGGTACGCGCGCGACGACGGCGGGGCCCCGCGGCGGCGGCTGGGGGAGCTGTGGATCGGTGCGTCCGGCAGCGCCCATCTGGCACTCGGCGACGTCCGGCGCGGCATCGTCGGCATCGAGTGGGAGTGGGAATGAGCCGGTGATCGGAGCGCCCGTTGTGAGAAATTGCCGATTGGCATCGTGGGCCGGTGGCCTTACAGTGAGCCCGAAAGCTCCAACTGCTGTTGTCAAGGCCGATCACGGGGGCCGGCCGGACGCGATCCGGAGGCGATAGCGGTGCAGAGCGTCACGGAGGACGACCTCCTCCAGATGCTGCAGTACGGTCCTTTCAACGTCGCCCTGCACGCGGCGATCCAGGCCCGCGGGCTGAGCCTGGAGGCGCTGCGCCGCCGCCTGGAGGAGCAGGGCATCGCGGTCAGCCTGTCCACCCTCAGCTACTGGCAGCGCGGCCGCACCCGGCCCGAGCGCGCCGACTCGCTGCGCGCCGTACGGGCCCTGGAGATGATCCTCGCCCTGCCCAGGCACTCCCTGCTCACCCTGCTCAGGCCGTCCTCGGAGCGGTCGGCCGGCCCCTGGCTGCCGGTGGAGGAGCTGTGCCCCGAGCCGGGCGTGCGCGACCTGATGGACGAGATCGGCGAGCGCGGCGAGCGCCGGCTGACCGGCCTCAGCCTGCACGACCAGCTCACCATCGGTCCCGGCCGCGAGCTGCGCGAGGCCCGCACCCGGGCGGTGTTCCAGGCCCAGCAGCGCGGCGTGGACCGCTGGATCGCCGTCTACCACCACCCGCACGGGATCCTGCCCACGTCCCGCGTCGCCCGCGGCTGCCGCTTCGGCCGGGTCCGGATGGACGAGACCAGCGGGCTCATCGCCGCCGAGCTGCTGTTCGACCGGGCGCTCGGCCGCGGCGAGACGTACCTGCTGGAGTACGCCTTCGGCTTCGACGAGACGGGCCCGCCGGTGTCAGAGGAGGGCCGCGGGTTCCGTACCCCGCAGCACGAGTTCCTGATCGAAATACGCTTCCACCCGTCGGCGCTGCCCGCCCGCTGCTACCGCACCTGGCGTCCCGACGCCCAGACCGCCCTCAAGGACGCCGCCGACCTGCGGCTGTCCAGCTACCACAGCGTCCACTTCATCGAATTCGGCGTAGCCGCCGGCTACCACGGAATGCGCTGGGAATGGGAGTAGTGCTTATTCGTCCCGGCTCGCGGCGGCTCGCCTGGCGGCTCGCCGCCGCGCCCGGGCCTTGGGCGAGCGCGGCATCGCTTCGCGATCTGCTCTGTGAGGCTCGCCTCCGGCTTTGCCTCACAGAGCAGGTAACGCGCTCGCGCGGTGGCTGAGGCGCTTTGGGCCAGGCCCTTGCACTTACTTCACCAGCAGGTCCAGGAGGCGGGACAGTTCGGCCGCCGGGTCGCCGGTCAGGCCGGCGTGCACCGGGCCCGGCTGGACGATCGTGCTACGCGGGGCGGTGAGCCAGCGGAACCGGCTGCCCTGCGGCTCGTCGGCAGCCTGGCCTGCCCGTTCTCCGCCGCAGCACAGCGCGTCCGCGGCACGCAGCGACGCCCGTACGCCGTCCAGGTCGAGCGCGGGGTCGAGCGCGCGCAGCCGGGGCTCGTCCAGATGGCTGCGGCAGCCCAGGAAGTCCAGGGCCTGGCAGTAGACCACCACGCCCACGTTCATCGCCTCGCCCCGCTCCACCCGCGGCATGACGCGCAAGGCCGCGTACTCAAAAACTGCGTCTCCCGGTCGCTTCGGCCTCATGCGGGGCCTCCGAGCCAGCCGGGACGGTTCTGGCCGCGGCGCGAGGCGGTGTCGGGACGGCGGTGGCTGACCGACAGCTCCGGCAGCCAGTCGCGCGGCTTGCCGGCACGGTCGACGAGCAACTCGACGTAGGCGTCGCGCAGGGCGGCCACGCTCTCGAAGCCGGGCTCGCCCTCCAGCCAGACGTCCGGTATCAGCTCGACCACCTCGCGCAGCAGGTCCTCAGTGAGGCGGGGATGCAGCTCCGCCTCCGCGTCGGCCAGCTTGGCGGCCCACGGCGTGAGCACATGGTCGTCCACGTCGTAGGCCCCGGAGAAGACCTTGGCCGCGTTCCGCCAGGCGTGGTGGAAGTACAGGCTGGCGCCGTGGTCGATCAGCCACACGTCGCCGTGCCAGACCAGCATGTTGGGGTTGCGCCAGCTGCGGTCCACGTTCCCGATGAACGCGTCGAACCACAGCACCCGCGAGGCGAACCACGCGTCGGGGGACCAGCCCAGCGGATCGAACCCGAGCGAGCCCGGCAGGAAGTCCACCCCGAGGTTGCGGCCCGTGCTGGCCTTGAGCAGGTCCTGGACGTCGGGGTCGGGCTCGTGCCGGCCGATCACCGGATCCAGCTCGATGATGACCTGGTCGGGCATCCGCAGCCCGAGCCGGCGGGCCAGCTCGCCCGCGATCACCTCGGCGATCAGGGCCTTGCGGCCCTGCCCGGCACCATGGAACTTCATCACGTACGTGCCGAGGTCGTCGGCCTCGACGACGCCCGGCAGCGACCCGCCCTCACGCAGCGGCGTCACGTACCGGGTGGCGGTCACAAAGGGCAGCACCCGCTTACGGTAGCGGAGCGGCCTCGTACCGGGATAATCGGCGGCATGGCGGTTGAGCTGGTCGATCTGTCGGTGCCCATCGTGTCCGGGATGCCGGTGTATCCCGGCGACCCCGACGTGGTCGTCACGCCGGCGCTGACGGTGACGAACTCCGGCGTGAACGTACGGCGCCTGCACATGGGATCGCAGACCGGGACGCACGTGGACGCCCCGTACCACGTCGACGACCTGCTGCCCCGGCTCGAGAGGTTGCCGCTCGAACGGTTCACGGGCCCGGCGGTGGTGGCCGACGCGCGGGGCCTGGCGCCGCGTACCGCGATCGGGCCTGAGGTGCTGCCCGAGGGGCTCGGCCCCGGCGTGGTCCTGCTGATCGCCACGGGATGGTCGCGGTACTGGGGGAGCGACGACTACCTCGCGCATCCCTATCCGTCGGCCGAGACCGCCGCGGCGATCGTGGCCGCCGGCGTCCGTACGGTCGGGATCGACGCGCTGAGCGTGGACCGTACGCCGCCGCCCGGCGACGAGGACTTCTCGCTGGACGCGCACCGCGTGCTGTGCGGGGCGCACGCCGTGATCGCGGAGAACCTGACCGGGCTTGACCGGCTGCTGGAGGCCCAGCGAGCGGGGCAGGGCATCGAGGTGTCGCTGTTCCCGATCCGGCTGGACGGCGACGGTGCGCCGGTACGGGCCGTCGCCCGCCTCATTCTGGACGATCACTAGGGTGACGGCCATGAGGCTGGGCATCACGCTGTTCACGACCGACCGGACGATGGCCCCGCACGAGCTGGCCGTCGCGGCCGAGGAGCGCGGGTTCGTCTCGCTCTACATCCCCGAGCACACGCACATCCCGGTGTCCCGGCTGACGCCGCCGCCGACGGGCGTGGACTCGCTGCCGGACGAGTACGCCCGTACGCCGGACCCCCTGGTGGCCCTCGCGGCCGCGGCGGCCGTCACCGAACGGATCAGGCTCGGCACGGGCGTCGCGCTGCCCGCCCAGCGGGACCCGATCGTGACCGCCAAGGCGATCGCGACGCTGGACCGGATCGCGGACGGGCGGTTCGTGCTCGGCGCCGGGTACGGCTGGAACGCCGAGGAGGCCGCCGACCACGGCGTCCCCTGGAAGCGGCGCCGGGCGATGGTCCGCGAGCACGTGCTGGCGATGCGCGAGCTGTGGACCGAGGAGGAGGCGTCCTTCAAGGGGGAGTTCGTCTCGTTCGAGCCGAGCTGGTGCTGGCCCAAGCCCGCCGGGCGGATCCCCGTGCTGCTCGGCGGCGCGGCGGGCCCCACCCTGTTCGCGCACATCGCCGAGTACGGCGACGGCTGGCTGCCGATCGGCGGCGCCGGGATCCGCGACGCCCTGCCGGCGCTGCGCGAGGCGTGCGCGGCGGCCGGGCGGGAGATGGTGCCGGTGATCCCGTTCGGCACGCTGCCGACCCCCGAGAAGCTGGACCACTACGCCTCGCTGGGCGTCGAGGAGGTCGTCCTGCGCGTCCCGGCGGGCGGGCGCGACGCGGTGCTCCCGGTCCTGGACGGGTACGCCCGCTCCTACCTCGGGTGAGCCCGCGTCAGCGGATCATGCGGAAGCAGAAGAAGGTGGGGAAGCGGTAGTAGGCGCCCTTGCCCGACTTCACCGCGCCCAGGATGAGGAACACCCACTGCCCGATCCCGTCGATCAGGTAGAGCAGGAACAGCGGTATCAGCCAGCCCGGGTGCTCGAACACGATCGCCAGCGGCGCGAAGACCGCCACCAGCGCCAGCAGGTGGATCAGGAGGGTCAGCTGGTAGTTGAGCGCCTGTGCCGCGTGGAAGCGGGTGAACGCCGATTCCTTCTTCTTGACGAAGTAGATGATCAGTGGCGCCAGGAAGCCGAGGAGCAGCGTGCCGAGGTAGCTCATCATCGCCCAGGTGGTGTCATCCCCGGTGATCTGCTGTCCCGGCCCGTACGGGACGCCGGGCGGCCCGTACCCCCAGCGCGGGTCGTACGGCTGCCCGGGCGGCGGCGGCCCGCCACCAGGAGGCGGCCCGTAGCCGCCACCAGGGGGCTGCCCGTAACCGGGCGCCTGGCCGTAACCGGGAGCTTGCCCGTAACCGGGGGCCTGGCCGTAGCCGGGGGCCTGGCCGTAGCCGGCGGGCGGGGGCGCGCCGGGCGGCTGGCCGTAGGGGGAGTGGTACGGCGGCGGCTGGTCGGTGCCGTCCGGCGGGGGAGGCGGGGGCTGATCGTTCACTGGATTTCCTATCGGTCCTGCCGGGGATCGGGTTCGGGCAATCTATCCGAACCGGGCACACCGGATCGGCGTCCCACCTGAAAGGGAGGGATCATGCCAGCGTCCGCGGAACTCCGGGAGACCGATCCCGAGCGGGTCGGACCGTTCCAGCTGCTCGGCAGGCTGGGCGAGGGCGGCCAGGGCGTCGTCTACCTCGCCGTCCGGCCGGGCGGGGACGGCGAGCACGGCGGGGCCGGCGGCCCGGTCGCGGTCAAGCGGCTGCGCGCGGGGCTCGGCGACGATCCCGAGGCGCGGGCCCGTTTCATCCGCGAGCTCGACACGGCCAAGCGCGTCGCCCGGTTCTGTACGGCGGCGGTGCTGGACGCGGATGTGGACGGCGACCACCCGTACATCGTCAGCGAGTACGTGGACGGCCCGTCGCTGGCCGGGGTGGTCAAGGACCAGGGCCCGCGGGACGGCGGCGTCCTGGAGCGTCTCGCGGTCGGGACCGCGACCGCGCTGGTGGCGATCCACCAGGCGGGCGTGGTGCACCGCGACTTCAAGCCGCACAACGTGCTGCTCGGGCCGGACGGGCCGCGCGTCATCGACTTCGGGATCGCCCGCGCGCTGGACGCCGGGACGATCACCACCAGCGGCATGGGCATCGGCACGCCCGCGTACATGGCGCCCGAGCAGCTGCGCGGCGAGCGGGCGGGTCCGGCCGCCGACGTGTTCGCCTGGGCGTCCACGATGGTCTTCGCGTCCTGCGGCCGCCCGCCGTTCGGCCACGACGTCCTGGACGCGGTGGCGTACCGCATCCTGAACGAGCCGCCCGATCTCGGCGCGCTGGACGGGCCGCTGCGCGAGCTGGCCGCCCGCTGCCTGGACAAGGATCCCGCGCTCCGACCGGCCGCCCCCGAGGTCCTGCGTACCCTGCTCGGCGAGCCGGAGCCGCAGGTCAGCGGCCCGCTGCCCCCCGCCGTCCTGGAGGCCGCCGCGGCCGTCGGGCCGATGGCGCCGGACGGGCCCGCCACCACCCGCCCGCCTGTCCCGGCCCGGCCCGAACGGCGCGGCGTCTCCGGCGTGGTGGCCGTCTCGGGCGCCGTGATCGCGGTCGCGCTGGCCGTGATGGTCACGGTTCTGGTGCTGTCGGATCGCGGTACGTCCGGGGACGAGGACCCACCCAGAGCCGCCACGCCCACCAAGACCGAACGGGTCACGACATCCCCCGCCTCCGGCCGGGGACGGCCGCAGGGGAATCCGCAGAACCCGCCTGGCGACACCGACCCTGATCCCCAGGATCCGCCGGACGAGCCCGACCGTCCCGGCTTCCCGGAGGCCTTCGCCGGATCGTGGTCCGGCCAGGTGCGCCAGAACGACGGCAAGGAGTTCCTCGTCGAGCTCACCCTGCCCAAGGACGCCCGCCAAGGCACCGTCAGGTATCCCCAGCACGGCTGCTCGGGCGTACTGACCCTCATCGGCGACCCCGGCGGGAACGCCCTCACCCTGCGCGAGCGGATCACCTCCGGGGCGACGGCCTGCGTCGACACCGGCATCACCACCCTGACCCGCCGCCCGGACGGGACCCTGCACTTCAGCTACACCGGCACGTCCCAGGGCAACACCTGGACCGTGGTCGGCACGCTCTCCCGTACGTGACGCCGGACCGCGAAGGCCCTTCGCCCGTGCCGGATCCGGTCTCGTCCGGGATCGTGGAATTCTCTGGGAACCGTCGGTGGGCGGGCGCATACTGAAGGGCACAGTCGGCAGGAAGGGCGAACGAGGGTGGGCGGGCCCCTGAACGACGTTCCCCCGGAGACCACCGGGTTCGTGGGCCGGGAACGCGAGCTGCGCGCCGTTCGCGACGCGCTCGCGCGATCCCGGCTGGTCACGCTGACCGGGCCGGGCGGAGTGGGCAAGAGCCGGATCGCGCTGCGCGCCGCGCACGAGACCGCCGAGCGCTTCCCCGGCGGGATCTGCCTGGTGGAGCTGTCGGGCGTCCGCGACGACCTGCTGCTCGCCGACACCATCGCCGAGACGATGGGGCTGCGCGACAGCACGGCGAGCTCGCCCGTCGGCCTGATCATCCGGTCGCTGCGGGACCGGGGCTTCCTGCTGATCCTGGACACCTGCGAGCATCTGGTCCCCGCCTGCGGCGCGCTCGTCCGGACGCTGCTGGCCGGCTGCCCGGGGCTGCGCGTGCTGATCACCGGCCGGCAGCCGCTCGGGCTGGCCCGCGAGCTCGTCCTGGACGTACCGCCGCTGGGGGTGCCGCCGGTCTCGGGCGCGCCGGACACGCAGTACTCCGACGCCGTCGAGCTGTTCGCGCAGCGGGCGGCCGAGGCGGTGCCCGGGTTCGTGCTCAGCGACGCCGTGCTCCCCGAGGTGGTGCTGCTGTGCCGGCGGCTGGACGGCATCCCGCTGGCGATCGAGCTGGCGGCGGCGCAGCTGCGGTCGCTGCCGCTGGAACGGCTCGTCCGGCGGGTGGACGGCCTGTTCTGGACGCTGGAGAGCACCGCCACCGAGGACGTCAGGCACCAGACGCTGCGCACCACGGTCGGCTGGAGCCACGAGCTGTGCGCCCCGCTCGAACGCCTGCTGTGGGCCCGGTTGACGGTGTTCGTCGGCGGGTTCGACCTGGCGATGGCGGTCGAGGTGTGCGGCGACGGCCGGCTCGACCGGACGAGCGTGACCGCCTGCCTGGCCGCGCTGGTCGACAAGTCGATCGTGCACCGGGTCTCGGACACCCGCTACGACATGCTCGACACGCTCCGCGAGTACGGCGCGGTCTGGCTGGAGGCGGTCGAGGACCTCGGCCCGCTGCTGGTCCGGCACCGTGACTGCATCGCGCGGCTGGCGGGCAGGGCGGCCGCGGCCTGGATGACCGACGACCAGCTGATCTGGGTCCGCCGGATGGACGCCGAGCGCGACAACCTCCGGGCCGCGCTGGAGTTCTGCTACGCCATGCCCGGCCAGGAGCGGGCCGGGCTCGCGCTGGCGTCGGTGCTGTGGAAGACCTGGCTGTGCCGGTCCCGGTTCACCGAGGGCCGCTACTGGCTCGACCGCGGCCTCGAACTGGTCACCGAGCCGGGTCCGGAGCGGTGCGAGGCGCTCTGGCAGAGCGCCTACCTGCAGACCAACCAGGGCGAGTCGCCCCAGTCGCTGGCGCTGATCGGCGAGGCACTGAAGATCGCCGAACGGGCCGGGGACACCGCCGCGTACGCGCGGGCGCAGCGCACCCTCGGGACCGCCGCCACGTTCATGGGCGACGTCGACCGCGCCGACCGCTGCCTCGACGAGGCCCTGGAGATCATGGCCGGCCGCGACATGCGCTCCGACCTGGTCATGCTGCGGGTGCTGCGCGGCTTCCACAAGGCCCGTTCCGGTGGCCCCGCCCAGGCGCTGGCCGAGTGCGACGAGGCGCTGCTGCTGCTCAAGGACGCCCCCACCGAGGGCTGGATCCGTTCCTGGGCCGGCTACGTCAAGGCGCTGGCCTACTGGTTCATGGACGACGGCGAGCACTGCGCCGCCGAGCTGCGCGCCTGCCTGGCGATGTTCCGGCGCCTGGAGGACCCGGCCGGCCTCGCCAACTGCTTCGAGATGCTGGGCTGGCTCTTCGCGCGCCGGCGGCGGTACGCCGAGGGCGCGGTCCTGCTCGGCGCGGCCTCCCGCTACCCCGAGAAGGTCGGCGTCCCGAGGCTCGGCGCCCCCGAGCTGGAGAGCGTGCACCGCGAGCTGGAGGACCGTACCCGCCAGGCCCTCGGCCCGCGGCGGTTCGCCGAGCACCACATGCGCGGGATGGCCCTCACCCTGGACGAGACCGTCCGGCTGGCCCACGGCGAGCCACCGGCACCCTGAACGGCCCGTGCCCGGTCGGCCGCCTGGTAGCCGCGTGCCCGGTCGACCGTCCTTGATCAAACGCGTGCCGGTGACGGTGCCGGTTGCCATACTGCGGGCATGGTGGACGGATCGCTGCACAGCCTGCTCAGGGAACGCGTCCGGGTCGCGCTGGCCCGGGGCGAGGACGACTTCGAGACCATCGTGGCCGACGCGTTCGAGAGCCTGGACGGCAAGGCCGATCAGGAGACGGTCGCCGAGCTGGCCCGGGCGGAGTTCGCCGCGTACCGCCGCGAGCAGCGCGGCTGGAACGGGGAGCTGCTCGACGCCGAGCGGCTGCTGGCCGCGTTCCGCGATCTCGATCTGGCCGGGATCGTCGCGCGCGCCGACTTCACCTGCTGCCAGAGCTGCGGGACGAGCGGGATCGCCGGCGAGGTGCCCGGCGACGCCTCGATCCGCGGCTACGTCTTCTGCCACCGCCAGGACGTCGACGCCGCCGCGCGCGGCGAGGGCCTGTTCCTGTCGTACGGGACGTTCACCGAGGAGGCCGATCCCGCCGAGATCGGCGAGCGCGCCGTACGGGCCCTGCGGGAGCGCGGCCTGGCCGTCGAGTGGGACGGCGAGGTGACCACCCGCATCCATCTCCCGCTCACCTGGCGCCGCCGCCGCTACGCCCACCTCGGACGGTCCCCGGACGCCGCCACGGCGGCCGCGGAGCCGCCCCTGTCGGTGACCTACTGCGACTACACCCGCGACCGGCGCGAGGACGACCCCGTCCCGATGTCGTTCGAGGAGTGCCGCGGCCTGCTGTACGAGCTGGTGCCCGCGGGCGACAACTTCATCACCTGCCAGGGCCGTTCCGGCGGGGTGGTGCAGGGCATGTGGGACGAGGGCCCGCGGTTCTGGCTGGAGACGCCCGACCTCGACGCGGAGTGCTCGTACGGGCGGCACGTCACGCTGGACGAGGCCGCGGAGGTGATCAGGGCCCTCGCCGACGACGACCGGGTCGTGCTGACCGGCCTCGGCGACCTGGAGACCGTTCCCTGGACGTGAGCCTGGGCAGAGACGCCATGAGCAGGGACGTGACAATGAGCACAGGCCCGTCGACCGTTCCATCGCACCCACCGATCTAGAATTCCGTTCGGTGGTGGAGGCTAAGGAGCGAGTATGAGCGGCGCCGCAGCGGCGATTGCGCGTGTCCATCTGGAACGCGAGAAGCAGATGCCGGGGGCGACGCAGGTCGCGGCGCTGGCCGGACTGGCCGACCGGGTACGCGAGCTGACCGAGGCCGTCGTGCACACCGACGTCGACGACGGCGAGCTCGCCGCCGTGTCCGCCGAGATCGCGGCCCTCACCGCGCGGCTGTCCGCCGCGCGCCGCCCGTTCCCGCCGTTCGGCGAGGCCGGCACCAACGGCATGGACCGCCAGCTGGCCAACCCGGTCAGCGGCCGGCTCAACCCGATCGCACCGCCGATCGACGTCGAGGTCCTGCCGGACGGCACCGTCCGTACCGTGTTCACGCTCAGCGCGGTCTACGAGGGCCCGCCGACGTTCGTGCACGGCGGCGTCTCCGCGCTCGTCCTCGACCAGCTGCTCGGCATGGCCGCCTCG
This sequence comes from Actinomadura sp. 9N407, assembly GCF_044326315.1. NCBI lineage: Bacteria > Bacillati > Actinomycetota > Actinomycetes > Streptosporangiales > Thermomonosporaceae > Actinomadura > Actinomadura sp. 9N407. The sequence goes on from NZ_JBIRAW010000018.1 coordinate 119,194, forward strand.
GCCAACGGCACGCCCGGCATGACCGCGACCCTCGACCTGCGCTACCGGCGCCCCACCCCGTACGGCGTCCCGCTCACCGCCGAGGCGAAGGCGACCCGCGCCGACGGCCGCAAGTCCTGGGCCGACGGCCGGATCCTCGACCCCGAGGGCCGCCCCACCGTCGAGGCCACCGCGATGTTCGTACTGCCGCGCTTCTGAGCGCCGGTCACGACCTGTTGCCGTACTCGTAGATCTCGACGGTCGGCGCGTGCTGGTAGAAGCTGGCGATCACCGATGAGGTCCGGTGGTCGTCGATGAAGTCGACCCGCAGCCAGCCCTCGGCCTTCGTCACGCGCGTCTCGTACCCCGCGTTGGGCGTCGCCGACACCAGCTGGACCCGCCGGTCGGAGATCGCCAGCGCCGCCCGCCCGCCGCGCGTCGAGTAGCTGCGCACGTTGCCGGGCCGCTCCCGGTCCGCGCCACGGTCGCCGTCCCGCTCCGGCCGCTTGGAGGGACGCGGAGACGGCGCGGCGGTACCGGACGCCGTCTCCTGCTCCCGCGGGCTCGGCCGGGCCGCCGCCGTACCGACGCTAGCCGGCGGCGTGGGGCTGGCATGGATGACCGGTCCCGAGACGGGCGGAGGCGACGAGCGGTCGGAGATCGCGCCCCGCACGACATCGCGTACGCCCAGCCACGACAGCGCCACGGCCAGCGCCGTGACCATCGCCCAGGGCGCAACGTACGACATTGCGCGACGCATGGGCACATGGTGGCATACGGTTCGGGCATGGCGAGTGTGCTCGTGGTGGAGGACGACGCGAACGTCCGGACGGCCCTCATCCGGGAGCTGAGCGCGCGGTCGCATGTGGTCCGCAGCGTCGGTACGGCGATGGACGCGTTACGTGAAGTGACCCAGGCACCCCCCGACGTGGTCATTCTCGACCTCGGGCTGCCCGATCTCGACGGTGCCGAGGTGCTGAAGATGCTGCGCGGCATCTCCGACGTCCCGGTCATCATCGCGACCGCGCGGGAGGACGAACCCGAGATCGTGCGGCTGCTGAACGCGGGCGCCGACGACTACCTCATCAAACCGTTCTCGGCCGAGCATCTGAACGCGCGGCTGGCCGCCGTGCTCCGCCGGGCGTCCCGTTCCGGTCCCGCCGCCGAGCTGCGCGTCGGCGGCCTGCACATCGACCTGGACCGGCGCGAGGCGGCGCTGGACGGCGCGTCGCTGGAGCTCACCCGGCGCGAGTTCGACCTGCTAGCCTACCTCGCCGCCCGGCCCGGCCGCGTGGTGGCCCGGCGCGAACTGCTCGCCGAGGTCTGGCGGCAGGCGTACGGCGACGACCAGACGATCGACGTGCATCTGTCCTGGCTGCGCCGCAAGCTCGGCGAGACGGCGGCCGACCCGCGCTACCTGCACACCGTGCGCGGTGTCGGAGTACGGCTGGCCGACCCCCGCAAGCCATGAGGCGCACGCTCGTCCTGGTGTCGCTGGCCGTCACGTCGATGGTCGCGCTGGCGTTCCTCATCCCGCTCGCGCTGACCGTACGGGAGATCGCCCGCGACCGCGCGCTCACCACCGCCGAGCGCCAGGCCAGCGCGCTCGGCCCCGTGCTGGTCGTCACCGAGGACCCCGCCGCGCTGGAACGGGCCGTGGCCAGCTCCCAGGCCGGCGCCGCCCACCGGATGGCCGTGCACATGCCCGACAACACCGTCGTCCCGCAGGCGACCGGCGACGGCAACCGGGCCCGGCTCGACCAGATCACCGAGGCCGCCCGGCGCGGCCGCTCGTACACGGCCCGGGTCAGTGGCGGGCACGCCCTGCTGCAGCCCGTCTCGCTCGACGCGGGACGTACCGCCGTCGTCGAGGTCTACATTCCCGACGCCGACCTGTCCCGCGGCGTCTGGAACGCCTGGCTCGTGATGACCGCCGTCGCCGCCGCCCTGGTCGCCGGCTCCGTCGCGGTCGCCGACCGGCTCGGCGCCCGCATGATCCGTTCCACCCGCCGGCTGGCCGAGGCCGCCGGCTCGTTCGGCGACGGCGACCTCGGCGTCCGGATCGAACCCGACGGACCGCCCGAGCTCATCGAGGCCGGCCTGGCGTTCAACGCGATGGCCGACCACGTCGTCCAGCTGCTGGCCGCCGAACGCGAGATGGCCGCCGACCTCTCGCACCGCCTCCGCACGCCGCTGGCCGCGCTCCGGCTCAACGCCGAGGCGCTCGGCGGCGGCCCGGTCGCCGACCAGACCCGCGACGCCGTCGACCGGCTGGAGCACGAGATCGACCAGATCATCCGTACCGTCCGCAAGCCCACCGCCCGCGGCAACTGCGACGCCGCCAAGGTCCTGCGCGAACGCATCGCGTTCTGGTCGGTCCTGGCCGAGGACGAGGGCCGCTCCTGCGAGCTGATCGGCGCCGACGGCGCGGCCTCCCTCCCCGTCCCCGCCACCGAACTCGCCGCCGCCGTGGACGCCCTGCTCGGCAACGTCTTCCGGCACACCACCGAGGGCACCGACTTCGCCGTCACCCTGCACGTCGGCAAGGGCCTGACGGGCATCCTGGTCGCCGACGCGGGCCCCGGCATCGCCGACCCCAACACCGCTCTCCAGCGCGGCCGCAGCAGCGGCGGCTCCACCGGCCTCGGCCTGGACATCGCCCGCCGCGCCGCCGAGGCCACCGGCGGCCACCTGCGCATCCACCGTTCCGTCCTGGGCGGCGCGCAGATCCAGATGTGGTTCCGCACCAAGTGGCTCCCCCCGGCCCGCCGCTCCCGCCGCCTCGTCCGCCGCCGCCATTCGCGTCTCTAAAGCCGTGTTTTCAAAGACCCGGCTCCCGCCGGCTCGCCTCCGGCATCCCCCACGCGGCCAGCCAACGCGCTCGCGCGTTGGCTGAGGCTGCTCCCAGGGACAGATCCGGAGTCGTTCACTCAGTGGCAGAGGTTGACCTGTGCCCTGTGGTGGTCGCCCTTCTCGATCACGTCGATGAACCCGAGGGCGTAGTCCGGGGCGGAGATCGCGCCGCCGTCCTCGGGCTGGACCGCGATGCCGTCGCCGAGCCGGTAACGGCCGAGCCGTTCGCCGGGCATATGTGCTCCGAACCTGAGCGCCGGGCTCACGAAGACCCAGTCGAGTGTCGCGGGCGTGGCCGGGAGGTCCTCGATGATGAGCGCCGCCCCGGCCCGGATCTCGTCGTGGAGCTCCGCGGGGATGTGGCTGAGGTCGGTGACGAAGCGATCCGCCCCGGGCGCGGGACGCAGCGACGAGTAGCCGCCGACGACGAACAGGGGTACGCCCGCGGCATCGGCCAGACGCGCGATGGCGCTGTAGACGTCGCGGAAGGTGCCGGCCAGCGGGCCGCGTGGGGCGAGTGCGCCCACGACGACGTCCGCGTCCTCAATGGGTCCCAAGAGCGTTGCTTCGTCGGAGGCGTCGCCTTGGACATAGGTCACGTCAGGGATCGGCACGTCGGGGAGCGAGCGGCTCAGCGCGGTGACCTGGTGACCGCGAGCAGCGGCCTCCGCGACGATGGCGGAACCTGCATAGCCGGTGCCGCCGATGACGGTAATGCGAGACACGGGGTGCCCTTCTCCGGGACGGATGGCGTCGGACGACGCGCAACGGTTACCGTATGAGAGCAGCTCTCTAATGGGAAGAAGGCACCTTGTGGTAACCACCCCGGCCGAGTCGGTGCTTCACGGCAGCCCCTACCGCGCGGACTGCCCGACCCGCCGCATCCTGGATCGCATCGGCGACCGTTGGACGGTGCTCATCGTGGGCGCCCTCTGGGACGGCAGCGTCCGCTTCTCAGAGTTGCGCCGACGCGTTGAAGGCGTCTCGCAGAAGATGCTCACCCAGACTCTCCGCGCGCTCGAACGGGACGGGCTCGTGAGCCGCACCGTCCACCCCGAGGTTCCGGTCCGGGTCGAGTACGCGCTCACCGAGGCGGGCCGCACCCTGCGCGAGCCACTGCGCGCGCTGGAGGAGTGGTCGATCGCGTACCTCAGCGACGTGTCAGCGTCGCAGGAAGCCTACGACCGCGCGAATCGACCTCCTCCTGATTCCACGGATAGCGACAAGTAACGCAGCGATACGGCCGCTGACAGTTACATCTCGGCACATGTCCACGCGAGCATCGCTGGCGCATTCTCGGCGCTGTTCATTCCGCCTGCTTGGCGTGCTCCGTCAGCTCCAGCTCGATGAAGGCGCCGATCATCGCGCGCCATACCGCTTCGGCGACCTCGGGGGAGAGCCCGGCCTCCGCCGCCCGATCGCGAGCCATCGCGACCACCCGTTCCACCCGGTCGGGCGCGCGGACCGCCTGCTCGTCCGCCTTGAACGCCGCCGCCGCCCGTACCAGCCGCTGCCGGTCGCTCAGCAGCCGGATCAGGTCGGCGTCGATGGCGTCGATACGAGCGCGCACCTCTGGAAGAGAACCCGGTTCGTTCATTCCATGATCATCTCACCCGCCCGGCCCTGACCTGGCTCCAGAGCAGCGACAGACGAGCCGCTGCCCCGCCCCTGCACACGAACCAGGGACTCGGCCCACGAGGGCGCCCCGGGCATCGGTCACACAGACGCCCTGTCGCGGCCCTCTGGTGCGGCCTCCGAGGTATCGACCCCGTGTATTTCCGGCGAAGGGGCGGACTCGTCCATCGAATCGTTGGGGATCGCCAGAATGGTGAACGGCATCATGAGCAAGGCCGGGGCAAGGACCAGTGCTCCATAGAGGTAGGTCATGAAGGGCGACGGGGTGGTCCACACTGTTTTGGCGGTAGAACCGACCAGATCAAGAATGGTAAAGGAAACCGCCATATAGCAGACGGCCACCTTGCAGCACCATGCGGTCCGTCGCTGCCAGTCTCGGCTGTTCGCTGGCGGACGCCGCCTGGTGGCCAGGAACAAGCTCGCAATTACGGCCAGTGCCGTGCAGGCCCACGTCGCGAGATGGAAACGGAACGTACTCACCCACAGGACATCGGCGACGTAACTGTTGGAGGAGACCAGCGCGCCGACCAGCCTGCCGAAGAGTATGAAATAGGCGCCGCCCGTCCAGAGGTGGATGGTCTGCGAGGAGTTCCAGCCGTAAGCGATCATCAGCCATGCCAGTGAGACACTGGACAGGGCCACTCCCATCCAGAGGAGGCCCGCCGACAGAACCCACTCGGTACGAGCCCGCAGGCAGACTTCTTCGCTCGCCTGACCCGTGACCCGTGACCCGTGACCCTTGATCCGGCGCTAAGGCGGCAGGACTCCTTCATGCTTCTGCAGCGGTCGGGCGTCGTTACGACCGCCCTACGCGGATACGTTGAAGGAGGGCGCGCCACTCCTGTGGATCCAGTTCCAGGAGGGGGCCGGAGTCCTTGGAGTCGCGGATCGCCACGGTGCCATCGGCAGCGCGGGCTACTTCAATGCATGCGCCGTTCGGCTCACTGTGACGTGACTTGCGCCAGCCCATGTCGTACGTCGTCATGCTCCTGATACTGCCTCCTCCGTGAGGTCGGCGGCTACCCGGTCGAGGAAGGCGAGGCTGTCTTCGGGGGAGAGCGCGGCATTACGGAGACGGTCGAACAGTTCGGTGTACTCCTCCACCTCGCGTCGCTCGGTCATGACGAGGTCGGTCGTGACCGTGTCGAGCACGGCCATCGGTGGGTCGGCTTGATCCGGGAAGGTGAAGAGGTAGAACGATGCTCGGGGCAGGAAGCCGCCGGGGATCTTCGAGTTGTGCCGGAGTAGCCGGACAACGATCCGGTCCTCGTTCGTGACGACCGAGACCAGGTGACGGAGCTGGGCGGCCATCGCTGCGGTGGGAACGGCCAGTCGGCCGATGATGCACTCGTCCAGTACGGTCTCGTACGAGGGGCCGTTCGGTCGAAGCAGGCACTTCTGTCGCCGTGCACGGGCATCGGCCATTCGGTCAGGGCGGTAGTCGAGTGCTCCCCGAGACCGATCGAGATCGACTAAGGCCTCGACAAATTCGGGGCTTTGCAGGACGGCGGGCATCGCGGTCTGGTCGAAGCTGCGAATGCTGTCGGCGCCCGACTCGATGTCGGCGTAGAGCTTCTGCCTTGGCCCTATTGCCATGCTGTAGCGATCCCACCAGCCCTTCTCTGCTGCATCCAGGGCAAGTTGGAACATTTTGTCGTATTGGCGGCCCTCGACTCCAAGGGTGTGAAGGATCTTGACGATCTCGGCCAGATCCGGGCGCACCTGGCCCAACTCCAGGCGAGTGATCTTGGTTCGCGACTGGAAGACGAGCTTGGCCAGCTCTTCGATGGTCAGGCCACGGTTCTCCCGGATCTTGCGAAGTTCGATGGCGAGCCGCCGGCGGCGGACGTAGGGACTCGGCATTCCCTCTCCTTCAGCTCCCGTAATGAGCCGATCACTCTATGTGTTTGAGCTAACCACGATATAGCCAACTCGAACAAGTGGGCGAGCAGGAAAATCGCTCATGATATCGCTGCCTCCGCAGGTTGTCAGGAGGATCCAAAGATCCGAACATTCGGAATTTGCACATGAGGACAGAGGACGTTCAAAGCGCGGCTGCCACGACCGTGCGATGTGCGGAGGTTCTGGTGTGCAGGGTGTCAAGATGCCAATCGCTTGGTCAGGGGGTTAAGTAGCGAGTTCTTCGTGATCAGGCGGCCACATTTTGTGACGATGTGCTGGTGAGGGAGTGCTTCCCCGAGTGCTCCGCAAGGTGATCATCGACGCGAGGTGTCCGATGTCCATGGCTCTACTTCCCGTGGCGGAGTCCGCGGTGCCGCTGTACTGGCGGCGGTCCTTTCCCGGCCGTACGGAGCAGGCGCGTGTGGCGCGCGGATTCGTGGCCTGCCTGCTGGCCGGCTGTCCCTTTCTCGATGATGTGCTGCTCGCGGTGGGCGAGCTGGTGGTGAACGCGCTGCGGCACACCAAGTCCGGCCAGGACGGCGGCTCGTTCACCGTCGAAGTTCTGCGCGGCTGCGGTGGCGTGGTCCTGGGAGTCGCCGATCAGGGCGGGCCGTGCGAGCCGGTCGTCGCCGATGCCGGTGAGCTGGACGAGTGCGGGCGCGGGCTGCTCACCGTGTCCCGTACCGCTGCCCGGTGGGGCTGGTACGGCGATGAGTCCGGTCGCAAGGTCACCGTCGCGTTCGCTGGGGAGTGGGTGGCGTGACGTACTCGGTCGGCGAAACCTACGCCCAGGTTCAGCGGTACCTGCACGCGATGATGACGGCGGCGATGCGCGCCGATCCCGCCGCGCTGGAGGCGGGCGCTGCGGTGCTGGACGTCGATCCCTACAGCCGGGAGTTCGTCCGGAACGCGCGGCGGCTGGCGCTGGCGGGCGGGACGGCGATCACGGCCGTGCTGGCCGTGCACCGGCCCGGGAACGACCCGTACGACCAGGAGGTCTGCCGCGCCTGCGGGACGCGGCAGTGCCGGACGCTGCGGCACCTGTCCGAGGCGTTCGCGGCGTACGCGATCCGACCGGTGGCCGTGGATCGGGCCGAGGCGTGGCGGCGGGCCGACATCGGCTTCGGACCGGGCGCGGGGGCACTCAGCATCGAGGAGTCGGAGGAGTGCTTCATCGCCCGGCCGTCCTCGTCCGTTCCCGGCGGGGAGCGCTACCTGCTGGTGGTCGACCGCCGTACCGGCGCGCTGACCCGCTGGCCCGACCTGCCCAGCGAGCAGCTGATCGACCACTACCGCTCCTACCTGCGCGGCGAGCTATAGCGGCGGTCACGCCGGGCGGCTCACAGGATGAAGTGGACGCACGCCAAAGCCCAGAGGTCGCCGCACCGGCGCACCTCCACCATGTATCGCGAAAGCTTTGAACGCGTCTGGGAAGGCGCCGAACCGCTCAAGACAGGGGGAGGCCAACAGCCGCGTCCCATCCGTCAAAGGCGTGGTCACCAACGACAAGGGCGAGATCTTTCTGATCCGCCGTACCGGAACGATTACTGGGCCGTCACGCGCTGGGTGTCCCAATGGGATTCGTCAAGGGGGGTTCGGGGTGTTGAGGCGTTCGGTGAGGTGGTCGAGGCAGGCGTAGAGGTCTTGCGGGCCGGCGAACTCGAAATGGGTGCTGGTGCTGGATCCGGTAATGAGGTCGGCGATGTCGAGTTCGGCTTCACCGCTGGTCCAGACCATGAGCTGGGCAGCGGTGTGGGTGTTTTCGCAGGTGACCCATGCGGCGGATTTGTCGCGTATGGGGCCGGTGGTGAGCTGCCATCGGGTGCCGTCGGGCTCCCAGTTCGAACCGCGGTCCTGGATGGCGGCTGTGAAGAGGGTCAGATCGAACTCGGTCATGCGGTGATCTTTCCAGGAGTTCGTCGGGCTGTCCCGGCTTCGAGGGGTGGCGCAGTCGGCAACCGAGTGGGTGATCTTGTCCGTGTGAGCAGGGCAAACTTTCCAGGTGATGCCGAGAATCCAATGATCTCTTTGACATCGTCGTGGTCGCCCTGCTGGACCGTCGGGACGGTTGGGCTGGTCAAAGCGCGAGATTAGTGAGTTCTGTCGCTGTTGACCCAGCGGACCGCTGTTCCGTAAGCGAAGACCTCGCCTTTCACTCCTTCCTGGGTAAACGCGTTGGCGGTCGAGGCCACGCCACAGAATCCGACGCCGAGTATGGCATCACCGCCCATCTCCAGGGCCGACACCTTCAGAGCACGCAGCGCCTCACGCTCGTCGTCACATCGTTCACCACGTACCAGACCCACTTCCTCGAAGGAGCGAGTGGCGATCGGCAGCGTTGATGCAGAAACCTGTTCGATCTTGGTATCGAGCCACGAACGGTGCTCGGCGTCTTCCCTCTCCCAGAAGCCCATGGCGTCATAGCTTGCAGGGAAAACCAAGTATGCGAAAGCCCCAGCCGTGACCCGAGAGGGCTCACGGCTGGGGCTTGGTGGCTCGGACTGGTGCAGGTTGGTGATGATCTGCTTGATTTTGCGCCGGCCGATGTTGTGCTTGTCAGCAAGGTGGCGTTGAGGCAGAGGACGGCCGCCGTGGTGCCGGATTCGCCGTGCGTGCCGTACCAACCCGTGGGCGTGGCGGTCCGAGTTGACGGAGGTGACGAGGGCTACGGCGAGCGCGGTCGTGATTCGGGTGAGGCGGTCAGTCATGGGCCAACTCTTCGCGCCATGAGACGGCGAACGGGTCGTTCAGGCCGTGGGTCGCCTCGCGTTCGGCGAGGGTCATGGCTGTGTTCGCCTGGTTGTAGGTGAGGGGCGCCGGTCATGTGGTTTTTCATGTTTTGTAGCGCTATGGGGTGCCTCCCTGCTGATGGGAGAGGGGAGTCAGGGAGCCGATCCGGGGAGCCGGCGCAGGTCGGTTTGGTTCGAGGTGAGTCGGCTGCCCCGTACGGCTCTTTTGGTCCTCTCCCTGTGTTTTTGCAGGTGAGCGGCTCCTTGGGTGGCTCTGGCCGAATGTCTCATGCGGAGGGCGAATAAGTCCTCCTCAGCGGTTCCCTAAGTGAGGCTTAAAGGCGTTCCGGTGGGGGGTGGGGCGCCCTAGCGTCTGGGGTGTCACATCCAAGACACGGCGGAGGTGCACAGGGCGAGAGCAGAGCGAACGTCGGCTGAGGTTCCGACTGAGGTTCCTGATTGAGACAGGTTTTTGGCTCGTACGGCCTTGTAACCCCGCTCTGGGGCCGTGCGGGCCAAAAACTTTTCCGGGGGTCAGTCGCGGGGGAGGGCGCCGTGCAGGAGGAGGCGGATGGCCTCGGCGGTGCCGGTGGCGGAGGTGTCGCCGGTGGCGAGGCGGCGGAGGGCCAGGCCGTAGAGCATCGCGACGATGGCGGGGGCGTGGCGTTCGGCGTCGGGGATGCCGAGGGCGGCGAGGATCGTCGCGGCGAGGCGGTCGTAGGCCTCGACGGACTGGACGGACGTCGCGCGGACGGCGGGGTCGCGGGCGGCGTGCAGGTGGAGTTCGAGGTTGGCGATCTGCTCGGGGCCGTAGGCGAAGGCGATGATGGCCTTCTCGGCCTCGTCGGCGGCCTCGTCGGGGGCGGGGACGGTGTCGCGCAGGCCGGCGACGTGCTCGGTGACGCGGGCGATCTCGGTGTCGACGAAGGTCTGCAGGCTCTCGCGGAGCAGGTCGGACTGGCTGGGGAAGTGGTAGGTCAGCGAGCCGAGTGAGACGCCGGCGGCCTTGGCCACGGCGCGGTTGGTCACGGCGCCGATGCCCTGCTCGCCGATGAGGCGGAGGGTGGCCTGCAGGATCCGGTCACGAGTCACGGCTTCAGTCTTTCGTAGATGGCCCGTCCAGCGTATCGTTCGTTCGAACGAACGAGAGGGTGCGGCATGCTGGGGTTGCGGGAGCAGGCGGATCTGCTGGGGGCGCGGGAGGTCTCCTCGGAGGAACTGGTGGGGGGTGCTCTCGAGCGGATCGAGGAGGGGCGCTCGCTCGGGGTCTTCCGGGTGGTGCTGGGGGATGCGCTGCGGGAGGCGCGGGAGGCCGACAAGCGGTTGAAGGAGGGGGAACGGCTGCCGCTGCTCGGGGTGCCTGTGGCGATCAAGGACGACACCGATCTGGCGGGGGAGACGACGCCGTTCGCGGTACGGGGGCGGCATCCCGTCGCTGTTCGGGACGCCGAGGTCGTGCGCCGGTTGCGGGCGGCGGGGGCTGTGGTGGTGGGGAAGACCACCACGTGTGAGATCGGGCTATGGCCGTTCAGTGAGTCCGCCATTGGGTGCGCGCGGAATCCGTGGAATCCGGAGTACACGCCTGGAGGCTCCTCTGGGGGGAGTGCCGCAGCGGTGGCGGCGGGGATGGTCGCCGGGGCCGTGGGGTCGGACGGGGCCGGTTCGATCCGGATTCCTGCCGCGTGGACGGGGTTGGTGGGCATCAAGCCTCAGCGGGGGAGGGTGTCGGGGTTTCCGCACACGGACCCGTTCCATGGGCTGACCGTGTGGGGTCCGCTGGCGCGGAGTGTGGGGGACGCGGCGCTGATGCTGGACGTGCTCAGCGGGAGCCATCCCGAGGATGTCTATCGGCTTGACGCTCCTGTTTCGTCGTTCGCCGAGGCCGCGAAGGTCGAGCCGGGACGGTTGAGGGTCGCGGTGTCGTTCCGTATGGCGCTGGGTGCCGGAGGGCGGCTGGACCCACAGATTCGGGCCGCGGTGGAACGGATCGCGCGGAGGCTCACGGAACTGGGGCACAAGGTGTTCCCCGCTGACCCGGACTATGGGCTCGTTGGGCTGGGGCTTGTGCCGCGAGGCACGGCCGGGGTGGCGGACTGGGTCGAGTCGATGCGGGACGCCGAGCCGGAGCCGAGGACGTTGGCCGAGGCGAGACTGGGCCGCATCGTGGGGCGCCGGCTGCTGCCGTTGGCGAAGAAGCTGGACCCTGGGCTGAGGCAACGCGCCGGACGGATTTTCCGGTACGCGGACGTGGTCCTTACGCCGACGACGGCCCAGCTGCCGTTGAAGGTGGGGGCGTACCAGGGGGTGGGGTGGCGCAAGACGCAGTCGGGCGTCGCCGCTGCCTGTCCCTATGCCTGGCCGTGGAACGTCCTGGGGTGGCCCGGGGTGAACGTTCCGGCGGGGCTGAGTAAGGAGGGTCTGCCCATTGGGGCGCAGCTCCTGGGGCATGACTCCGACGAGGCCACGCTGATCTCGCTGGCCGCACAGCTTGAGGCCGTCGAGGGGTGGACGGAGCGGCGGCCTTCCTGACTTGCGGCGGGCCGTTGGTGCGGGGGTCCACTCGTCCAACGGCCCGTCGCAGGGCTGTCAGAAGCCGGAGACCAGGCCGCCGTCCACCAGGACCTCGCTGGCGGTGCAGTACGAGGAGTCGTCGGAGGCCAGGTAGACGACCAGGCCGGAGACCTCGCGGGTGCTGGCGAGGCGGCGCAGGGGCAGGTTGGCCATGAGGGAGTCGGCGCGGTCGGCGGTGGCGTTCACGATGTCGTCCTGCATCGACATGGAGGTGATGATGCCGCCGGGGTGGATCGAGTTGACCCGGATGTTGTCCTTGCCGAGTTCGCGCGCGGCGGACTTGGTGAGGCCGCGGACGCCGAACTTGCTGGCGCTGTACGCGGACATGCCCTCGGCGCCGATGAAGCCCTCGGTGGACGAGACGTTCACGATCGAGCCGCCGCCCGCGGCGCGCAGCGCGGGGGTGACCGACTTGATGCCCTGCCACTGGCCGATCAGGTTGACCTCGATGATCTGGCGGCACTCCTCCAGGGTCATCTCCTCGATCGTCTTGTGGCGCATGATCCCGGCGTTGTTGACCAGGATGTTCAGGGCGCCGTAGGCGTCGAGGGCGGTCTGGACGGCGGCCGCCCAGTCGTCGGGCTGGGTGACGTCCAGATGGACGAACGTCGCGTTCTCCAGATCGGCGGCGAGCTTGGCCCCCTCCTCGTCCAGTACGTCGCCGAAGACGACCTTGGCGCCCTCGTCGAGGAAACGCCGGACATGGGCCTTGCCCATGCCGCGCGCACCTCCGGTGATCAGAGCGACCTTGCCGTCAAGCTGTCCCATGTTCTCTCCTCTTGCCCGCGGCCACGGTGGCCGCGGCGGTTCCGTGCTCGGCTCAATCCCGGGTCGCGTAGAGGACGAGGGGGTTGCCCTCGGGGTCGCGCAGTACGGCGCGTACCTCGTGGGGCCCTTCCTCGGGTCCGCGTACGAGCAGGGCCCCGGCGGCGGTGAGCTTCTCGGTCATCGCGATGACGTCGTCCACCTTGAAGGACACCGCGGGCTCGCCCCCGGTGAGGTCCTCCTCGGGGCCGGCGATGGCGAACGTGGTGCCGCCCCCGTCCAGCGTCGCGAACCGGCCGCCGTCCTGGAATTTGACGGTCAGCCCCAGGACGTCGCTGTAGAAGCGGACCGCCTCGCCCACGTCCTTGGCGCCGTAGAGGACATTGCCGATTCGGGTCATGGGGAGGGCCTCCAGAGGGGGAACGGGCCCGTCCCGATGTCCGCATGGGCGCGCTCTCGCGGGCGGTGCGGTACGGGGCGCGGCTGGTCCATCAGCGCCAACCTAGCGCACGCTTGGTTTGCGGGACAATGCCTGTTCAGGATGGACGGCGCTGCGGGACGGACAGGGCTTATAGACGGACAGGGCTTATAGGACGGACAGGGCTTCAGGAGGGAGCGGGCGCGGCGAGCGCGTCCCGGGAGAGCCGGTCCGCGCGGCGGGTGGTCTCCGGCAGCCGGAACTCGGGGCTCAGCGCGAGCGCGTGCCGGCAGGCGGTGTCCAGGTCGATCCGGTGCCCCACGGACACGAACACCGGCTTGACCCCCTCGCGCGTACGCAGGACCCGTCCGATGACCTCGTCGCCATCGTGAACGGGGCCGGTCGAGCCTCTCTCACCGGCCGGTTGCTCGTACGAGCCCACGAAGGGGGTCTTGGCGATGCCGAACGAGGGGATGCCGGTGAGGACTCCCAGGTGGCAGGCCAAGCCGAAACGCCGTGGATGCGCCACTCCGTAGCCGTCGCATACGAGCATGTCCGGTTGCGTCTTCAGTTGCCTCAGGGCCTCGACCAAGGCGGGCAGCTCACGGAACGCGAACAGGCCCGGAACGTAGGGGAAGGCGGCCGTACCCGTCACGACCGACTCCTCCACGACCTCCAGTGTGGGGAAGTCCAACACCACTACGGCGGCGGCCAGGCGTGCGGTCGTGCCGCCTCCGTCGCCCGCGTACGACACGTCCAGGCCCGCGACGGTACGGGGCTCCTGCGGGCCCGGGTCGTCCAGGACGAGCAGGGGCCGGAGCCTGTCCTGGATCGCCTCGGCCTCGGCCTCAGTGTCCGGCCACGGGTGCAGACGGCGTACCTCCATGGCCCGCAACCTACCGTTCCGGTCTCGCGAGCGATTTAGATTGGCCGAGGCCTTGGGGAGGGACACGATGGACGGAACGAGTCTCGCGGGACGCATCGCGGTGGTCACCGGCGGCGCCGGAGGCATCGGCGGCGCGATATGCGCGGACCTGGCCTCGCTGGGCGCGCGCGTCGTCGTCGCCGATCTCGATCCGGACGCGGCCCAGCGGACGGCCGAACGGTTGGGCGGCGGCGCAGGCGCGATCGCCGAACGGGTCGACCTTGGAGATCCCGGCGACATCGACCGTTTCGCGAGTGCGGTCGGTCCCGTCGACATCCTCGTTCACAACGCGGGGGTCAGCATCGTCGAGCCGTTCGTGGAGAGCGACCCGGCCCACTGGGACCTCATGTGGCGGATCAACCTGCGCGCGCCCATGCAGCTGACCCGTGCCCTTCTCCCCGGCATGACCGAACGGGGCTGGGGACGCCTGGTCTTCATCTCCTCGGACGGCGCGCGCGCCGGGGCGGGTGGTGAAGGGGCGTACGCCGCGACCAAGGCGGGGTTGTTCGGGCTCGCCAAGACGCTGGCCCGCGAGGCGGCACACGGCGGAGTCACGAGCAATGTCGTCTGCCCCGGGCCCACTGATACCGCGATGGTCCGGACGGTCTCAGACCAGCACCCCGGACTGCTCGACAAGCTCGCCAAGCAGATCCCGTTGCGCCGCATAGGCCGCCCGGACGACATCGCGGGACTCGTCGCGTTCCTCTGCACCGACCGCGCCGAGTACATCACCGGCCAGACGCTCTCGGTCAGCGGCGGAATCACGATGAACTGACGAGGCAGTGTTTCAAAGTCCTCGCGCGGTGGCTGAGGCCACGTTGAGACAAGCCCCTAGGAGACCGCAGGAACCGGCCGTGCGTCAGGAGAGGGACGCGTAGGCGGCCTTGACGACGCTGTAGGCGCGCAGGTCGCCGGACAGCTGGTCGCCCATCAGGTTCGGTAGGTAGGCGACGGCAAGGTCGGCGTCGGGGTCGCCCAGGCCGATCGAGCCGCCCGCACCCGTGTGGCCGAAGGCGGAGTCGCGACCGGTGGCAGGGGTGAAGAACGTCATGGACGGGCGCATGTAGCCGAGCCCGAAGGAGCTGTCGATCAGCATCGTCCGGTCCGGCCCGCTGACCCGCGGCTTGATGGCGTCGCGCAGGGTCTCGGGCTTGAGGATGCGTCCCGCGACCAGATCCCGGTAGAAGCCGGCGAGCCCGGTCGCGGTGGTGAGCATCCCGGCGGCCGGCCATCCGCCTCGCAGGACCACCGGGTTGTTGTAGCCGCCCTTGCCGGGGTGGGGGTTGTTGAGAGCCCGGTTGAAGCTGCTGTCGGGGTCGGTGTAGGCCGTCGCCAGGCGGCTCAGCATGTCGCCGTCGCGGGCCTGCGGCTTTTCGGTGGCGCCGGCCGCCTCGCTCTTGGGAGCGGACGACTGAGCGTCGGCCGCCGCGCTCTTGGGGCGGCGCGCGGTGAGCTTGGCGGCCCGTTCGATGACGTCGTCGGGAGCACCGATCCACAGGTCCAGGTCGCCGGTGAACTCCTCCTTGGCGAACGCGCCGACCGTACGGCCCGACAGGCGCCGCACGATCTCGCCGGCCAGCCACCCGTATGTCAGGGCGTGGTAGCCGTGGCCGTCGCCCGGCGTCCACTCCGGCTTCTGCGCCGCCAGTTCCGCCGCCATGGCCTGCGCGTCCGCGGCCTCCTCGGCGGAGACCGACCGGGCGAACGAGGGCAGGCCCACCTGGTGCGACAGCAGGTGCGCCGCGGTCGCGCCCTCCTTGCCGTGCGCGCCGAACTCGGGCCACCAGTCCGTCACGGGGCCGTCGATGTCGTACGCGCCCCGTTCGGCCAGCAGCAGCGCGGCCGTCGCCGTCACGGCCTTGGTGCACGAGAAGCCGAAGGCCGGGGTGCCGGCCTCCCATTCCCGTCCGGTGCGGTGATCGGCGATGCCGCCCCACAGGTCCACCACCCGGCGCCCGCCCGCGTACACCGCCACGGCCGCCCCGATCTCGCGCGCCTCGGCGAAGTTCCGCTCGAAGGCGTCGCGCACGCCGGAGAAGGCCGGATCGCAGTACCCCTGCACAGTGCTCATTGCCGCGCTCCCCACTGAAGGTCTCGACTCACTGGACGGTCTCGACGCTGGACGGTCTCCAACCGAATGATGCTCGATTTGTCCGGCCTTCGGGTACGGCGGGGTCCCTCGGGCCGCCGTTAGGCTCGAACCGATGAAGACGACGAAGAGGCTGCTGATCGTCCACCACACGCCGTCGCCCTCGTTGCAGGCCATGTTCGAGGCGGTCCGCGCGGGCGCCACCACCGACGAGATCGAGGGCGTCGAGGTGGTCACCCGCCCGGCGCTGACGGCCTCGCCCGTGGACGTCATGGAGGCCGACGGCTACCTGCTGGGCACGCCGGTGAACCTCGGCTACCTGTCCGGGGCGCTCAAGCACTTCTTCGACCAGATCTACTACCCGTGCCTGGAGGAGACCGTACGGCGGCCGTACGGGGCGTACCTGCACGGCAACAACGACGCCACCGGAGCGCTGCGGGCCCTGGAGTCGATCACGACCGGGCTGAAGTGGCGGGCCGTCCGGCCGCCCGTGGTGATCACCGGCGAGCCGGGACGGGACGGCCTGGAGGGCTGCTGGGAGCTGGGCGCGACCGTGGCCGCCGAGCTCGGCACGGTCTGAACGGGGTCCGCTACCGTGACCCCATGAGCGGATTCCGGCATGTGGTGATGTTCGGGTGGGCCGAGGGGACCACCATCTCGCAGCAGGAGGAGGTCGCGGCCAGGCTGAGCGCGCTGACCGGGGTGATCCCCGAGATCGGCTCGCTGAGCGTCGGCCTCGACGCCGGGGTCAACCCCGGCAACTTCGACTTCGTCGTGGTCGGCGACTTCGCCGACCGGGACGCCTACGTGGCCTACCGCGACCACCCCGCGCACCGGGCCGTCGTCGACGAGTACATCAAGCCGATCGTCGACCGCCGCGCCGCCGTCCAGTACGACCTGTAGCCCGCCCGAAGCCGTTGACTCGTGGCGTGTTCGCCTGATCGCGCGCCGGTGGAGGCGAACACGCCACGAGTCAACCGGGGGTTTCGCGGGCGCCGGCCGCCCGTAGGAGGACGGCGATCGAGTGCTGGCCCCGGTCGAGCGCGTGCCGGAGCGGGGAGACGCCGTCGCCGTCGGGGCGGTTCACGTCCGCGCCGGCCTCGATCAGCGCGCCGACGATCTCCCGGTACGGCCCGGAGCCGTCGCCCTCGATGATCGCTTCCAGCAGGCCGGTCAGGCCGAGCCGGTTGGCGTGGTCGACGTCGATCCCGGTGCCGAGCACGGCGCGGACGTAGCCGGCGTGGCCGCGCTCGCAGGCCGGGATGAGCGCCACGTCGCCGTGCTGGTTGGCGGCCGAAGGGTCGGGCCCGGCCGGCAGCAGCGCGCGGAGCATCGCCACGCCGCCCGTCATTCCGGTGACCAGGAACGCGCTGTCGCCCCGGTGGTCGCGGGCGGCGGGGTCGGCGCCCGCGACCCCCAGCCCCTCGGCGGTCTCCACATGGTCGGCCGCGGCGGCGAGCAGCAGCGCCGTACGGCCGAGCCCGTCGCGGGCCTCCAGCGCCGCCCCCGCCTGCAGGGCGTCGCGTACCCCGGCCGCGTCCCCCTTGGCCGCCGCCGTGAGCAGTTCTTCGTCGTTCACCGAGCCCCTTTCCCGCGCCGTGTTCTCTTGATCATCATCCCGGTCCCGGCCGGATGCCGTCTCCAGGTTCGATGATCTTTGTGGGCCGGATACCAAGCAATCGCTTGTCTGATTGGGTCCCGGCGCGTTAGGTTCTGCTGCGACGGCACCGCCGGTGGGCCGCCCCCCTTGGTCCGCCGGCCCTGCCCACGGGCGCCGCTCACCGGGGACGGATCGCGCCCCGTCTCCGGTGAGTGGCATCGGGCCGCGTGATCGCAGGCGCCGCCGTACGGCGGCCGATCTGCCAGTGGTCGATCTGTCAGCGGTTGGTCTGCCAGCGGCCGACCTGCACGTGACCGGCCTGTAAGCGGTCGGTCTGCCGGTGGCCGGCATGGCAATGCGTCATGGCAGTGCCGCGTGCCCGGTGGTCTCCCAGGGGCACGCGGCGTTCCTCGCCCGTCATCCCAGCGAACGTGCTCGCAGGATCAGATCGCGGATGTCCTGCGGTGTGGGGCCCTCCAGCAGTCGAGGGCCGCTCCGTAGCGGTACCAGTGCCCACCAGGACCCGGTCGCTTCTCCGAACCAGACGCGCACGCCGGGGAACTGGCCTTGAAGGCTGCGTGCGGTGGCCGCCCGCAGCTGCGCCGGCGTTGGTTCCTCATGCCCGGCGGTGCCCGGTCGCCCCGTCATGTCGCCTCCCTCCCCCATCTCACCGGTATCAGCGTCCACGTGACCCGATTCAGCACCCGGATTTGTCAAATTGTGACGAATGACACCGAGTGGGCTCATCATCCGTGGGCCGCCGCTCACCAGGACGTACGGGCCGCGCGGTGTTGCCGCTCAGAGCGGG
This sequence comes from Actinomadura sp. 9N407, assembly GCF_044326315.1. NCBI lineage: Bacteria > Bacillati > Actinomycetota > Actinomycetes > Streptosporangiales > Thermomonosporaceae > Actinomadura > Actinomadura sp. 9N407. Next base: position 137,468 of record NZ_JBIRAW010000018.1, read on the forward strand.
GCCTCGGCGGGGCTGGTGGAGCAGGCGGCCGGTACGCCGGAAGCCGGTCCGGCGGGGCCGATGTCAGTGGGTGTTGATCCCGTCGAACATGACCTTGAGGTAGTGCTCGCCCAGGCCCTGCGCGTCCAGCCGGCCGCCCGGCCGGAACCAGCGCACCGCCACCCAGATGGTGTCGCGGATCATCCGGTACGTGAGCTTGGCGTCGATGTCGGCGCGGAAGATCCCGTCCTCCTGGCCCGCCCTGATGGCGTCCACCCACATCTTCTCGACCTCGTCCTCGGACTTGGTGAGGTAGGCGAAGCGGTCCATGCCCTTGAGGTAGTTCCAGTCGTTCTGCATCACCGTGATGGCGGCCCGGTGCGGTTCCAGGGTGCCGAAGGCGATGCGGACGAGCCCCGCGACGGTCGCGCGGGAGTCCCGGCCCTCGTCGATCACCGCACGGTACGCCGCCATGATGTCGCGGAAGAAGTCGGACAGGATCTCGTCCACGATCGACTCCTTGGAGTCGAAGTGGTGGTAGAGGCTGCCGGACAGGATCCCGGCCTCGTCGGCGATGTTCCGGACCGTGGTGGCCTGGAAACCCTTCTCCGCGAAGAGTTCGGCCGCGAGCCTGACCAGGTGCTCGCGCCGCTCCGAGGCCAGGGCGGGGGAGCCCTTGCCGCGGCGGCGGGAGCCGCCCTCGCCACCGGTGCGGGCCTTGGGGCGTCCGGAATCCGTGCTCGTGGTCGTCACCCCTCTCATTATGCCGTGCACGTTTCGCCGTACACGCCCAACCGCTTGTTCGCATCACCTGTCAGCACCAGGTTACGCCACGTAGCAAGCGCTTGGTAGAGCCAGCGGGCGGCGGCCGTCCCGCGTCACCGGCTGGGCGGCAGGGCACCGCCCGTACCGTCACCCGCCTCGGCGGCCTCCGCGGCCTCCGCGAGCCGGTCGCGCAGCGTACGGACGAGCGCGTCGCTCTGCTCGGTGAGCCGCTCGATCGCCGGCAGCGCCAGGTCGTCGCGGACGCTGTCGGCGAGCAGGTCGTCGTACTCGTGCGCGCGGGCGGCCAGGTCGTCCAGATGGCGCTGCGCGCGCAGCGCCTCGTCGGCGGCCCTCGTCCGTTCGGCGTAGTGCTCCAGTGCCTCCACCCGGCGGGTCACGGCCTGGACGGACAGGTCGAGCTTCTCCTGGAACGGGCGCAGCGCGGCACCGACCTCGGGTACCTCCGACGCCGCCCACACGCGGTGCTCGCTCCGCAGCTTCGACTGGCGGGCCAGTACCTGCGCGATCTCCCACTCCTGGCGGGGCAGCGTCACGGCGTTGTCCACGTCGTCGAGCAGGCCCTCCCGGTTGACCTCCGAGTCCCGTACGGCGTCGATCGCCTCCTGGGCCCGGCCGAGCAGCCCGCGGGCGTCGTCGTCGAGGTCCTCGGGCGTGAGGTAGCGGTCGCGGCGCCGGGCCAGCTCGCGGGCGCGCTGCAGGTCGAGCGAGACCGCGGGGGAGCCCAGCGCGACCAGGACGGCCATCATCGCCAGCCCGAGCAGCCACAGCGAGCCCAGCACCGGAGCGCCCAGCACGCCCATGCCGAGGACGGTCAGCGGGGCCAGCCAGACCAGCGGGCGCCGCCTGGCCACGATCGTGTCGAGCTCGGCCCGCAGCGACGGGTCGGCCACCGGGCGCAGCTCGTGGGGCGCGCCCTCGCCCTGGTACGGGGGCGCGATGCGCTCCCAGTAGGTCCCGACATGGGTCTCGAACGCGAAGTCGGTCGGCGAGAGCTCGATCTCGGTCGGCCCGGCGGGCAGCGGCCAGGACCCGACCGGTTCGCCGCCGCCGGGGCCGGCGAACCGGACCCACCAGCCGCCCTTGCCGTCCTCGCATCGGTAGCGCCCGGGCGCCACGTCGATCCCGACGAAGTACGTCCCGATCCCCGGGATGGAGTTGTTCCAGGTACCACTGGTCACCGGCGACCTCCGACCCGACCTCTCCGCCGTGCCCGTCCCCTCGGTTCCGCTGATCGTCGCGCACCACGTCGAACGATCGGGAAACGTCAGGAGTTGCCGTACCCATAAAGAGGCCCGGACCCACAAATAGGGCCGGAGTGCCCGGGATCGCTCGGCCGCGCCCGGATGGAATACTCCTGCCGTGAGCCCTACCGACGATCCCTTCGACGACCCTCCGTGGGCGATGCAGCTGGTGGCACGGGCCGAGAAGGCGGCGCCGCCTTCGCACAGCGCGGTCTGCGCGGCCACCGCGACGGCGGTCGTACGCCTGCTCACCGATCCGCGCGCGGCCGATCCGGACGGCGAATGGCATCCGTTCGTGCACCGCTGGGAATCGGGACGGATCCGCAAGGTGACGCGGCGGGCCCGGGGCGTCCGCTGGCCGGAGGTGCAGGCGCTGCCGGGCGTCACCGTCGAAGAGGACGGTGCCGAGGTACGGGCGTTCGTGCCCGGCCCGGTCACGGAGGTACCGCCCGAGATCGCCAAGCTCCAGGTGGCCGGACTCGAGCTGACCGACGACCCCGGCGACGGCGGTGACTCTGGCGGCGGCGGCGGTGACTCTGGAGATACGGCGCGCAAGCCGCTCGAGCCGCCGTACGCGGTGATCGCCCTCAACCCGGACGTGCCGATGACCACCGGCAAGGCCGCGGCCCAGTCGGGCCATGCCGCGCACCTGCTCCTGCGGCAGGCGGGCGCGGCGGCGGTACAGGCCTGGATCGAGGGCGGCCTGCGCGTGCGCATCGCCCGCGACATCCCGTGGCGCCGCTGCGTGAAGGAGGCCACGGTCGCGGTACGCGACGCCGGGTTCACCGAGGTCCCGCCCAGGACGATGACGGCCGTCGGCTGGATCGTCACCGACTGAGCCGCCATCCGAGCCGCCATCCGAGCCGGCGACCGGGCCGCTGAACGAATGACGGCGGGCCGGGCCCGTAGAGGCCCGGCCCGCCGCACCTGCCGTTCAGCAGATCAGGCCGTTCAGGAGATCAGGGCAGGGTCACCGCGATGGGGGTGACTCCGGACTTGCGGATCTGGGACGCCAGCCGTCCCGCGAACGGGTGATGGTCGACCGACAGCCCGCGCGGGTTGTCGATGACGTAGTGCACCGCGCCCCCGTTCCGGCGTTCGGCCCACTTGGCGCCGACCGACCGCAGCAGCGCGACCGTACGGGCGGCGTCGGCGGCCTTGACCGAGACCCGGATGGGCGACTCGGCCTGGGGCAGCGCCGCGGCCTGCTTCGCCGCCGTCCCGGAGGGCGAGGCCAGGATGGCCGCGCCCGGTGCCGGGTCCGGGCCCAGGATCGCGTTGACGAGCAGCTTGGCGGTGCCGTCGGTGAACGCCCGGAAGTTGGGCTCGCCGCCGAACAGCACCGTCCGTCCCTCGCCGACCGCCTCGTCGACGACCGCCGCCGTACCGCCGAGCTCGGACGCGCCGCGCTCGAAGCCGGAGACGAACCAGTCGGGCGAGGTGGTCGCCGGGTAGGCCACCGCGACCTTGGCCGGGTCGGCCTGCCGCATCACCACGTCGTAGGAGTAGAACTGCCACGCCGTGGCGCCCACGTTCCTCGCCAGCGGGCTCTTGCCATCGACGTCGACGCGCAGCAGCGTGCCCGGGATGTCGGACGTGGGCTCGCTGAGCTGCGTGGTGGTCAGCCCGAGCCGCGCGGCCAGTTCCGTGCCGCCCTGCCAGCCGACGTACCGGCCGCCGTCCTGCGTCCACTTCTGCAGCGCGGCACGGCCGCCGTCGCCCAGCCCGTTGTACGCGGTCGCGGCCGGGCCGTTCGGTACGAGCAGCACCTCGACGCCGCCCAGCTTGCCCGCGGCCACGTCGGCCGGTGAGAGCAGCGTGAACGGCAGCTTCCACTCACGGTCGAGCTTGTGCCGCAGCCAGCCGGCCGACTGCCGCGCGGACGACGACGTCTCCGACAGTTGCAGGACACCGATCTTCGGTGCCTTGCCATGGCGCGAGGCCGCCTTCTCCGCCCCCTCCTCCTTGAGTGCCGGTACGGAGGAGGCACGCGGGCGCAGTTCCGTTCCGGACGAGCCGCCCTGCACGTTCCCCAGCAGTGGCAGGCTCCACGCCGTCACGTCGTAGAAGTAGGGGAACGGCGTGTAGGAGTCCTCGTTCAGCATGGCCTGGACCCAGTGCTTCTGGCCCTGCGCCATGGGAACCCAGTACGTGCCCGCCGGAAGCGTCGTCTTCGCCTCGGGACGCCCGTACGCCTTGAAGTCCGGCACGGTCAGCGGCTTCGACAGCCGTTCGACGCGGACGCCCATCCGCTGCAGGCGCCGCACGATGGTCTGTACTTGCGCGCGCTTGGCCTTGTCGTCCGCCCGCAGGAAGTAGTGCCGGACCTTGCGGTCGGGTACGGGGCGGTCGATCTGGTTCGGCGGGTTGTAGATCTGGTTGGGCTCCAGCTGCCCCGCCTTGCCCTGCGCGTAGGCGTCGACCGCCATCTGGCGCCACTCGCTAAGGATCGTTCGCCGCTTGCCCGCCGCCGCCGACAGCGTCACCCACTGGGTCAGGTACTGCTCCCTGAACCTGTCCGGGTACGGGCTCTCCCCGCCCTTCTCGTACGTCATCCCGGCGGCGTGGAACGCGGTGGTCGGGACCGTGTCCCCGTACCCCTGGTAGAAGAGGTCGTAGACGTCGCGGTTGAAGAAGTCGATGCCCTGCCGCCTGAACTCGGCGGCCATCGCGGCGCCGTACAGGTCGTTGATCCACCCGATCGCCTGCTCGGGCGTCTCGTGGTAGATCGGGTCGGCGTTGGGCGGGAAGAAGTAGGAGTCGCCGCCCATCTCGTGCGCGTCGATGTAGAGCGCCGGCGGGTACTGGTCGAGCATCGCCAGCTTGCCGTCGGTCTCGGGCTGGGTGCGCGCGAACCAGTCGCGGTTCATGTCGAACCCGTACGCGTTCTGCCGGGTCTCGGCCTCGCGCCCGTCCGGGTTCTGCGTCGGCAGGATGATGACGAGCGCGTTGTCCAGCACGTTCGTCGCCGCGCAGTCGGTGCGGTCGCCGAGGTCGCGCAGGACCTGGAGCGCCGCGTCGGTACCGCTGGGCTCGTCACCGTGCACGTTGCCGCTGACCCAGAGGATGGGCACGCCGCGCTCGGTGATCCGCTTGGCGAGGGCCTCGGGTGTACGGGGATCGCGCAGCAGGGCCGCCTCGGCCCGTACCTTCGCCAGGCCGGCCCTGGACAGCAGGTTCGGCTTGCCGGCGATGGCGTACTTGAGGGGACGGCCCTGGGCGCTTTCGGCCAGGGTGCCGGAGATGACGCGCTCGCTCTTCGCGGCGACGGTCTCCAGATACCGGTCGGACTCGGCGGCGGTCACCTGGCGCTCGCCGAGTTCCATTCCGAGGACCTGCTGGGGGGAGGGGACCTTGCCGCGGTAGCGCGGCTCGGTCTGCGTCGGGTCACAGGCCGGGGCCTTGACCGGTGCGGCGGGCTGCGCCGCGGCCGTGGCCGCGAGCGCCGCCTGAGCCGCCAGCGACGTGGCCAGCACCACCGACCACGCGAGTTTTCGGGCTCTCATATGGCCCAAAGCTGGCAGCGGCCGAATCGTCCACCAACGGCAACTGTTGACGAGATCGTCCCGGCGGGTCGGGCGTCATCCCTCGTTGACGTACGGCGCGAACCGATCTCTAGGGCGCGCCCTGGCCGTCGCGGCGCTCGGGCGTCTCGGGTAGCGGCATCGGGCGGGTGGCGTCCGCGGGGGGCCGCGCCGGCGGCTTCGGAGGCTCGAACGCCTGCGTGGCCTGGGCATCCTGCGGTGCCTGGGCGGTCTGCTGCGCGTGCGCGTTCTGCGGGGGCTGCACGTCCATCACGGTCTCGCTCGCGACGTCCCGTACCGGAGCCGGGGCAGGGGACGGAGCGGGCGCCGGAGCCGGGGCCTGCTGGTGGTTCCAGGGGAGCGCGTGGCCTCCTGTGGCCGAACGGGCGGCTTCCTGAACGCGGTTGAGCGTGGCGAGGGCGAATTCCTGCGTACGCGTCAGCGGCTGACCCGGCGCTGCGACCGGGACCGGGACCGGCGCGGGTACGGGCGACGGCGCGGGGACGGCGCCCGCGACGGGCTGCATGGGCGGCACAGGCTGCCCGGGTTGCCCGGGTTGCCCGGGTTGCACGGGTGGCGCCGCCTCGGGCTTGGCCGCGCGGCCCACCCGCGCCTTCACGCTCAGCCCGTACGAGAGGAACAGCAGCAGGGCGAAGGCGGCCAGGTAGACGGCGTGCTCCAGCAGGCCGCCCCACTTGCCCTTGACGACGTCCAGCACGGCGAACACGCCGAAGCCCACGAGCCAGCCGGCCAGGGCGGGCAGGAACCACACGTCCCGGCGCCGTACGACGCCCGCCAGGACGAGCACGACCAGCACCAGTTCGACCATCTTCACGGCGGCCAGTACCGGCGTGGCCAGGCCCGAGCCGATGTACCCGGCGAGCTCCGCGCGCCGGTCGCCCCAGCCGATCAGAGCCGTGGCGAACCCGGCGAACCCGTACGCGACGAGGAACGCCCCGATCGGGTAGTGGAACCGGTGCCAGTTCTGGCCGCCCGCCGCCGGGGCCCGGTCGGGGACGGTCGCGGGCGGCGGTACGGGAGGCTGCAGTGGCGGCGGCACCGGAGTGCTGCCAGGGGACTGGGGAAGCCGCAGGTCGGGCCGGGTCAGGTCCCGGTGCCCCTCCGGGCTCGATCCCGCGTACGCCGTCATGCACTGCCCCCATCTGGACGACCGTCTGGTACGCGCAAGATATCCCGGATCGGGCGGCCGCATTCGCGGGTCGGCACACCCGAGGCCGCAAGGTCCCGATCCGGCCGCGGTCCTTGATCATCGAATGTTGCGGCGCCGAACATTCGCCGCCGCGCCGGCCCGGACCGTCCGGCCACCCGTACGTGATCGGGTTCCCGCACGTTGATCGCGTGTTACTTGATTGTTATCGCTCACAACAAATAGGGCCTCGACGGGCCGGGGGAACGGGACATAAGTTGCGAGACGCAACATTCGCCGATGTGACCCCCGTCACCGGCGAACCCACCCCCCAGAAAGGACCCGGGCCCATGCGCAAGGGGATCCTCAGCCTCACCGCCGTAACGGCGGCCGCGGTGCTCACGCTCGCGGCCTGCGGGGACGGTGAGGAGAGCGGCGGCGAACAGCAGGGCAAGATCGGCGTGATCCTGCCCGACACCAAGTCCTCGGTTCGCTGGGAGAGCTTCGACCGGCCGTTGCTGGAGCAGTCGTTCAAGACGGCGGGCGTCAAGTACGACATCCAGAACGCCGAAGGCTCGACCCAGCGCTTCCAGACCATCGCCGACCAGATGCTCACCGGCGGCGTCACCGTCCTGGTCGTGACCGGGCTCGACTCCAACTCCGCGGCGGCCGTGCAGCGCAAGGCACAGCAGCAGGGCGTCAAGACGATCGACTACGACCGGCTCACGCTCGGCGGTGTCGCCGACTACTACGTGTCGTTCGACAACGTGAAGGTCGGCGAGGAGCAGGGCAAGGGCCTGCAGAAGTGCCTGGGCGACAAGAAGGCCAACATCGCCTACCTCAACGGCGCGCCCACCGACAACAACGCCACCCTGTTCGCCCAGGGCGCGCACAGCGTCCTCGACAAGGTGACCTCGTACAAGAAGGTCGCCGAGCAGGCCGTGCCGGATTGGGACAACCAGCAGGCCGCCACCATCTTCGAGCAGATGTGGACCCAGCAGGACGGGAAGATCGACGGCGTGCTGGCCGCCAACGACGGCGTCGGCAACGCGGCGATCGCCGTGCTGAAGAAGAACAACCGGGCCGGCGAGGTGCCGGTGACCGGGCAGGACGCCACCGTCCAGGGCCTGCAGAACGTCCTGGACGGCAACCAGTGCATGACCGTCTACAAGCCGATCAAGCAGGAGGCCGACGCGGTCGCCAAGCTGGCCGTCGGGCTGACCAAGGGCGAGAAGGGCGAGACCACCGCCTCCGTGGACGACCCGCAGGGCAAGCGGAAGGTCCCCTCGGTCCTGCTGACGCCCATCGGCGTGTTCAAGGACAACGTCAAGCAGGTCGTCGACGACGGCTTCGTCAAGAAGGAAGAGCTCTGCGCGGGCGCCTACGCGGCCAAGTGCAAGGACGCCGGCATCCAGTGACCGTCACGCGGGGCCCGGCCAACCGGAGCGCGCACACACGCGCCCCGGCGGCCGGGTCCCGCCACGGGGCCCGGCCACCACGCGAGCGCGTTTGACTGACCGGTGAGGCGACGCCGAAGGCGAGCCTCACCGGTCAGATCGCGAAGCGATGCAGCGCTCGCACAAGGCACGGTCAGGGGTGCGAGCCGCCAGGCGAGCACCCCTGGGCCGGGGCTTAGAAATTGGGCCGGGGCTTTAGAAACGAAGGGAAGCACGTGGCAGAAAACGGTGATCCCGTCCTCAGGCTGATCGGGCTCAACAAGAGCTTCGGTGCCGTCCACGTCCTGCACGACGTGGACTTCGCCGTGCGGACCGGTGAGGTGATGGCCCTGGTCGGTGACAACGGCGCGGGCAAGTCCACCCTCATCAAATGCATCGCCGGGATCCATCCGACCGACTCCGGGACGATCGAGTTCGACGGCCGCGAGGTCGAGATCGGCGGGCCGCGCGACGCCGCCGCGCTCGGCATCGAGGTGGTCTACCAGGATCTCGCGCTGGCCGACAATCTGGACATCGTGCAGAACATGTTCCTCGGCCGCGAGCGCCGCCGCGGCATCGTGCTGGACGAGGACTCCATGGAGCAGGCGGCCCGCGACACCCTCGCCCGGCTGTCGGTCCGTACCATGCAGTCGGTGCGCCAGCAGGTGGCCAGCCTCTCGGGAGGCCAGCGGCAGACCGTGGCCATCGCCAAGGCCGCGCTGTGGGAGTCCAAGGTGGTGATCCTGGACGAGCCCACCGCCGCGCTCGGCGTCGCCCAGACCCGCCAGGTCCTGGACCTGGTCAGGCGGCTGGCCGACACCGGTCACGCGGTGGTGCTGATCTCGCACAACATGATCGACGTGTTCGAGGTCGCCGACCGCATCACGGCCCTCTACCTGGGCCGGGTGGCCGCCGACGTGGCCCGTGCCGACGTCACCACCGGCCAGGTCGTGGAGCTCATCACCGCCGGCCGTTCCGGCGATCTCGGCCTGGCGCCGACGACCGCCGCCCAGAACATCTGAAGGGGCACCGATGTCCATCGACAAGAACGACACGGGTGCCGCCGCCCTCAAGCTCGCGGAGTCGGACTTCGCGGGCGACCGGCGCCCCCTGGACGTGCGCTCGGCGCTGACCGACTACTGGAACCGGATCCGTGCCGGCGATCTCGGCGCGCTGCCGGCGCTGGCCGGGCTGGCCGGGCTGGTCGTCCTGTTCACCGCCCTGCGCCCCGAGACGTTCCTCAGCGAACGCAACATCGCCAACCTGTTCACCCAGGCCATGCCGGTGACGATCCTGGCCATGGGCCTGGTCTTCGTGCTGCTGCTCGGCGAGATCGACCTGTCGGCCGGGGTGGCCAGCGGGGTGTGCGGCGCGGTGATGGCCAAACTGATCGTCGACTCCGGCCAGCCCTGGTACGTGGCGGTGCTGTCGGCGGTGGCGGCCGGCATCGTGATCGGTGCCGGGACCGGCTGGCTGGTCGCGGTCGTGCGGATCCCCTCGTTCGTGGTCACGCTGGCGCTGTTCCTCGGGCTCCAGGGCATCACCCTGCGGCTGATCGGGCAGGGCGGCACCGTTCCGGTGCGCGATGAGGCCATCGTGGCGCTGGCCAACCGGAACATGCCGGTCTGGCTCGGCTGGACGCTGGCCGGGGTGACCGCCGGCGGGTACGCCGCCGTCCTGCTGTGGCGGTGGCGGCGCCAGCACCAGCGCGGGCTGGCCGCGCAGCCGGTCCAGCTGGTGGCCGGCCAGGCCGTGGTGGTGGCGATGGCGCTGCTGTTCGGCACGTACGTGCTCAGCATGGACCGGGCGCCGAGCCCGGCCGTCACGCTGGCCGGGGTGCCGTGGGGCATCCCGCTGGTGGGGGTGCTGCTGATCGTGGCGACGTTCGTGCTGGGCCGCACGGCCTACGGGCGACACCTGTACGCGATCGGCGGCAACGCCGAGGCCGCCAGGCGGGCCGGGATCAACGTCACCCGGCTGCGGATGTCGGTCTTCATGATCTGCTCGGGAACGGCGGCGATCTCCGGCATCTTCGCCGCGTCCCGCCTCAACTCGGTCACCCCCGACGCCGGCGCGGGCAACACGCTGCTGTTCGCGGTCGGCGCCGCGGTGATCGGCGGGACGAGCCTGTTCGGCGGGCGCGGCAAGGCCCGGGACGCGATCCTCGGCGGGCTGGTCGTGGCCATCATCGCCAACGGGCTCGGGCTGCTCGGCGCCAAGGCGTACGTCAACCTGCTCATCACCGGCGGCGTGCTGCTGCTGGCGGCGAGCATCGACGCGCTCGCCCGGCGCCGCCGGGCGGCCACGGGACGGTGAGTCTCACGGCGGGTTCGGGGGAGCCGGAGGCGTTCGCCGCCGGCCCCCCGCCCGTTGTCGGCTCGCCCGTGGTGGATTCGCCCGTGGCCGGCTGGCCTGTGGTCGGCTGGCCCGTGGCCGGCTCGCCTGCGGGTGGTTCTCCCGTGGCGGGTCCTTCCGTGGCGGGTCCAGCCGCCTCAGGGGCCCCGGGCATCGCCTTCCAGGCCGGAGAGGCTGCTGCTACGCTCGGCAGGCGTGACCGTCTATCGCGCGATGATGGTGCGCCACGGTGGGAGCCCCTCGGCATGTCAGTGACACCCGTCCTTGACCTGCGCGGAATCGACAAGAGCTTCGGTCCCGTCAAGGTCCTGCACGACGTCTCGTTCACGGCCCGTGCCGGTGAGGTCACCGCACTGGTCGGCGACAACGGCGCGGGCAAGACGACGCTGGTCAAGTGCATCGGCGGCATCCACCCGTTCGACTCGGGCCGCTACCTCTGGCAGGGCGGCCCGATACGGGTCGACAGCCCCCGGGACGCGGCCGCGCTGGGCATCGAGGTCGTCCACCAGGACCTGGCGCTCTGCGAGAACCTCGACATCGTGCAGAACATGTTCCTCGGCCGCGAGCGGCGCCGCGGGCCCGTGCTCGACGAGGCCGGGATGGAGGAGCTGGCGGCGAGCACGCTGGCGTCGCTGTCGGTCCGGTCGATGCGTTCGGTACGGCAGCAGGTCTCGTCGCTGTCGGGCGGGCAGCGGCAGACCGTCGCGATCGCCCGCGCGGTGCTGTGGGACAGCAAGCTGATCGTGCTCGACGAGCCCGCCGCGGCGCTCGGCATCGCGCAGACGCAGCAGGTACTGGAGCTGGTCAGGCGGCTGGCCGACAAGGGGCTCGCGGTAGTGCTGATCTCGCACAACATGAACGACGTGTTCGCGGTCTCGGACCGGATCGCCGCGCTCTACCTGGGCCGGATGGTCGCGCAGGTCAACACGGCGGACGTGACGCACGCGCAGATCGTCGAGCTGATCACCTCCGGCCGCAGCGGCGAGCTGGGCCTGGCCCGCGAGGCGGGCGCACCGGCGGCGGGGCCGCCGGGATGATGCGGGCCGGACCGTCACAAGAGGAGATCCGCCGCCACAACCTCGGCACGCTGCTGCGCTTCGTCCATCTGCGCGGCCCGGCCTCGCGGGCGACGCTGGGCGAGTCGCTGGGCCTCAACCGCAGCACGATCATGGCGCTGACCGCGGATCTCACCGCGGCCGGGCTGGTGCGCGAGGAACTGCCGCGCAGCCCCGGCCGCCGGGCGGGCCGGCCGTCGCTGGTCGTACGGCCCGAGTCCACCCGCGTGTACGTGCTGGCGTTCGACGTCGGCGTCGACCGGCTCGGCGTGGCCCGGGTCGGGCTCGGCGGTCAGATCCTCGAACGGCGCGAGGCGCCCCGCACGCGCGGCCCGTTCGATCCGGCCGAGATGGTCGGCGTGCTGGCGGCGGCCGCGCGCTCGCTGACGCGCAAGGCGGGCCGCGACTCGGTCTGCGTGGGGGCGGCGCTGGCCTTTCCCGGTACGGTCCGCCGCGCCGACGACCAGATCATGTTCGGTCCCAACCTCGAGATCGGCGATCTGGCGCTGGGCGAGTCGCTGTCGCGCCGGCTCGGCCTGGGCATCCCGGTCTCGGTCTGCAACGACGCCAACCTCGGCGCGCTGGCCGAGCACGAGCGCGGCGCGGGCGTGGGCTGCGACAACCTCATCTACCTGCACGGCGACGTCGGGGTCGGCGGCGGCCTCATCGTCGGCGGCCGGCTGCTCGGCGGCGAGGAGGGCTTCGGCGGGGAGATCGGCCACATGGTGGTCAACCCCGGCGGGCGGGGCTGTGCCTGCGGTTCGCGCGGCTGCCTGGAGGCCGAGGTGGGGGAGCGGACGCTGCTCGCCCACGCGGGCCGGGAGGAATCGTCCGACCTGGTCGGGCGCGACGCCGTGCGCGCGGTCGTCGACGCCGCCGACCGCGGCGACGTCGTGGCCAGGGACGCGCTGCACCGGGTCGGCACGTGGCTGGGCTTCGGCGTGGCCAACCTGGTCAACATCTTCAACCCGGGCCTGGTGGTCTTCGGCGGGACGCTGCGCGACATCTACCTCGGAGCGGCGGCCCAGGTACGGAGCGTCCTGGCGACGGGCGCGCTCGCGGCCCCGAGGGAGAAGGTCCGGCTCCGTACGGCGGCGCTAGGGGACGACACCACGCTGGTGGGGGCGGCGGAGTTCGCGTTCGCCGAGGTCCTCGCCGATCCCGTCCAGGTACTGGCCCGGCTGCGCGCCCCCGAGGACACCCCCGTCTCCTGAGCGCGGCGGTGTTGTAACCGGCGGACTTAGGTGCGGCGGGTGTGCGGTGGCAGCAGGGAATGGGCCGTGGCGTACGGCGCCACCATGGCGGCGCCGCTCAGGCCGTCGAGCATGGTCCGTCCGGTGAACGTCAGGAACCGCTTCGTACGCACACCCAGCCGCGCGCCCTCGTGCAGCGTCGCCCAGGCCAGCCAGCCCACCGCCACCACGACGACGTACGAGACCAGCCGGTAGAGGCCGACCGCCGCCCCGGCGGGCGCCAGGGCCGCGCCGAGCGCGACCAGGGACGCGGCCATGCTGGACTCGATCGCGCCGAGACCGCCCGGCAGCAGCGGGAGCAGGCTGCCCGCCGCCTGCGCCGCGAAATAGGCCAGCGCCACCGCGTGCGGCGCGACCTCGATGCCGACGGCCCGCGCCGCCGCGAACAGCGCCAGGATGTCGAACAGCCAGTTGACCACCGCCAGCAGTACGAGCGCGCCCCAGTCGCGCAGGTCCGGCCGCAGCACCTCGCGGCCCTCGCGGAGGCGGTCGGCGTGCGGGGCGATCCGCCGGTGCGCCAGCAGCCGTCTCCCGGCCCGGGACGCGAGCGCGGCCAGGCGGGCGCGCGGGCCGCGCCGGGCCAGCACCAGTACCAACACGACCGGCACGAGCAGCGCCACCAGCGCCGCGCCTCGGGCCTGCGGAGCGGCCAGCAGTGCCAGCAGGGCGATGACCGTGTACGCGGCAGAGGTGATCACGCCGCCGATCAGGATCACCGCCGTGGCCAGCTGCGCCGTCGCCCCGCTGCGCCGGAACTGCCGGAACGTGTAGACGACGCTCACGGCCGGACCGGCGGGCAGCGTGGTCGACAGGGCGTTCCCGGCGTACGTCACCGCGAACGCGCGGCGCAGCGTCATCCGGATGCCGCCGATCCGCAGCAGCCGGCGCTGCAGCCGGGCGAAGGCGCCCATCGAGATCGCCTCGGCCAGCACGATCACGGCGATCCAGGCCGGATGCGCCCGCGTGGCCGCGTGCCACATCGCGCCGAAGTCGGGGAGCCGGTCGCGGAACAGGACGAGCAGCAGGACCGCCGCGATCGCCAGACACCAGTGCAGGAGCGCGCGCCGGGACCGGAGCGGCCCCGCCGGGCGGCGGGAAGGCCGGGAAGAGGGGAGGGCGGGCTGCGTAGATGCCGTGACTGATCGGCTCATGTCCCGGTCACCTCGCAAGTTCAGCCCCGCTCGGCGCAACCTCTCATCCGCTACCGACATTCCCGCTGGAAGGTCACGAAAATCGTGATGTGGCGGGTGTCACGGCCGGTCCCGGACGGCCACCAGCCCGCCCACGACGCCGACGTACGCGGTGCCGTCCGGACCCAGCGTGATCGGCGCCCAGTTGTTGTCGAACCACTTGCCGGTCCCGGTCAGCACCTTGTACACGGTCTTGCCCGTGTGGACGTCGACCGCCGTGAGGTACCAGGCGTCGATGAGGTCCCTGCGGGGCTCCTTGGTGTAGAGGTACAGCAGGCCCGCCGGTACCGAGACCTTGGGGACCGTGGACAGCGAGCGCTCCTTGCTCTCCCAGACCGTGTGGCAGCCCTGCCCGTCGGCGTCCATGTCGACCCGGCTCACCCCGCCCACCGTGGAGCCCCCGGGTGCCAGCTCGAAGAAGTTGCGGTAGCCGTAGTTGTTCTCGACGAACAGGCTGTTCCCGTACCCGACCAGCGAGTTGTCGGTGGCGCTCGCCCCGCTGCCGAACACCGGGACCTTGCAGACCAGCCGCCCGTCCTCGCGCCGGTGCACCTGGACGTGCATCCGGTCGTCGGCGTTGTCGGTGATCGCCACGTACTCGGTGCCGAGCATCGTGGGCGTGCTGCCCGAGCCCTGGTCGATCTGACCGGGCTTGCGGCCGGTGCCCCGGTCGTACGGGGTCCGCCAGAGGATCTCCGGCGTCCCGTCCGCCGCCGCGCGCAGTTTGTAGAGCGCGTGGTCGGAGACGATCGACACTCCGTCGGCGCCGGTGGCGAAGGAGTTCTGGATCCCTTCCCCGTCGAGCCGGATGGTCTTGACGGTGCCCGTCTCCGGATCCACCGTGCCGATCCGCCCGTTCCGTGAGATCCACCAGATGAGGCCGCCCCAGTCCGGCCCGACCGACGTGATCGGGTCGCACTCGCCCTTGGGCCACGGGTTCGTCCAGGTGGCGCAGTCGTTCGGCAGGTACCCGCTCAGGTCCCAGTCGTCGGTGACCGTGAACCGCCACTTGCCGTCCGGTCCCTTGTCGTGGGCGAACCGCCGCAGGTGGAACGCGGAGTCGGCGAGCACGGCCCGGTCCTGGCCGTCGAGGTAGTAGTAGGCCCCGCCCGAGGTGTCGGTGAGGACCTTGTCGAAGTCGGCGCTCACCACCGCCTGCACCGTGGAGGGGCGTGGCGGCAGCTGGTAGGTCGCCAGGTCCTGCAGCGTCTTGGGATCGATCAGCCGCAGCATGAAGTTCGCGCCCTGCGTGCACTGGGCGACGATCAGTCCGGTGTCCTTGGCGAACGTCACCGTCGAGCACAGCCCCGGCAGCCCGCCCGCCTTGGCCTCCGAGACGGCCTCCGGCCGCCGCCCGAGGGGACCGCTGAACGGGTAGGTGTCCGAGGCGTAGCTGTCGGCATGCATCGATGACAGGCCGACCGGGCCCTGGTGGGGGTTGGCGGGGACCGGCTGCCCGGGGAGGGGGCGCGGAGTCGCCGGTCCGCCGACGTACTTGGGCACCAGCCACTTGCCGGGACCGTCGGGAACGGGGCCGGCGTTCGCGGGCGTGGCACCGGCCGTCAGGACTCCGGCCATCACCGTGCCGACGGCCGTACCGGCCGCCAGATATCTCCGGATGCGCGACATGCTGACCTTTCTGATCTGGTCTGGTCAGGTCGGGACCGGTCCGTTCAGGACCGTTCGGGACCCGGTCGCGCCTCCGGGTGCACCAAGAATGGACGATCACTCCGGGCGCCGCAATGGCTACCATTCCCGGCATGGCGGTATCTGCGGTGATCTTCGACTGGGGCGGCACGCTCACCCCGTGGCACGACATCCAGCACGGCGAGATGTGGCGGCGGATCTGCGCCGCCCACCTCGACCCGGGCGAGGTGGAGGCGGTGGCCAAGGCCCTGCTCGACGCCGAGGACGCGATGTGGCGGCGCGGCCGGGACGAGCACCGCAGCGCGACGCTCGCGGACGTGTTCGCGCTCGCCGGGGTGGAGCCGACCGAGGCGCTGCTGGCCACCCAGTTCGAGGTCTGGAGCCCGCACACGATCATCGACCCGGCCGCACCCGGCGTGCTCAGGGCACTGCGCGAGCGCGGGATCAAGGTCGGCGTGCTGTCCAACACGATGTGGTCCCGCGAGTGGCACGAGCGGATCTTCGCCCGCGACGGCGTCCTCGACCTGCTCGACGGCGCGGTCTACTCCAGCGAGATCCCGTGGGCCAAGCCCCATGCCGAGGCGTTCCGCGCCGCGATGGCCGCCGTCGGCGTGGACGACCCGGCCGACTGCGTCTTCGTCGGCGACCGCCCGTACGACGACATCCACGGCGCCAAGTCCGCCGGGCTCCGGGGCGTGCTCGTCCCCAACAGCCTCGTGCCGACGTGGGACTCGGTGACGCCCGACGCGACCATCGACCGGCTTGACGGCCTGCTCGCGCACATCGACCGCTGGTCAGCGGCCTAGCAGGGGTCAGCGGCGTACCAGGGTCAGCGGCGTACCAAGCCAGCGGCCTGGCGGAGGTCGGCGGCGCGGCTGTGGGGCCGCCGGCTATTCGCCCGGCCGAGGCTGGGGGGACAGTGCCGTGTCCGGCAGGCCGGGAAAGGCGGAGGCGGGACCCGCGGCCGCGGGCGGGCCCGCCTGGGCGCGCCAGCGCACCGCCCGTTCCATGGCCTCCTGCATCGCCCGCGCCGCGAACGTCCGCAGCGCGGCGTCGCCGGACCCCGCCAGCCCCGCGTACGCGGTGACGGCGTCGTCCTCGAGCGCGGCGGCGACCTTGGCGGCGGAGCGGGCCGAGGTGATCCGCGCGGGGAGCTTGTAGGCCGGGGCCGCCGCACGGGGGTCGGCCCCCATGGCGGTCAGCCGGGCCGCCAGGTCGTCCCGCCGGGCGCGGTGCAGGTCCCAGCCGGTCCGGGCGGACTGCCGGAGCGTGCCGCGCAGCCGCGCGCCGGCGATCCCGTAGCCGTAGACGGCCGCGTGCTCGGCCAGCAGCGCCTGCTGGAGCGCCTCCACCACGTCCACCGGGCTCGCCTTCATGACATCTCCGCCAGGGCCGCCGCGTGTCCCGCCTCGCAGGCACCGATGCCTGCCAGCAGCTGCGCCAGGCCCGGATCCGCCCGCCCGACCTCGCCCGCTCGTGCGGTCGCCGCGGCGTCCTCGGCCGCCCGCAGGGCCTTCATCGCCGCGGGCGCCCCTGCCGGAGCCTGCCTCGCACGCGGCGCCGGTACGGCTCCCTCGTCCGCGCGGTCGCCCGACCCGGGACGGTGATGCCGCTTCAGGACCGCCAGATGCTCGCGGTGATGGGCCAGCGCCGGATCGATCCGCGCGGCCAGCGGCGCGTGGGCGGCGCGTACCGCCTCGTACAGGGCGATCAGGTCCTGCTCGGCCGCGATCGCGCCGACCAGGAGCGACAGTTCCGCCCGCGCCGCGGCGGCCGCCGCGTCCCCGGCGGCGTCACCACAGCCGCTCAGCAGCGGCAGCCCCAGCGCGGCTCCGGCTCCCAGGAGCGCGCGCCGTGACAGGGCCGCGCCGGGCACTCCGTCAGGCAAGCGCGTCTCCTCACCGGGTGGCGTGGTGATGTCGGCCCGCCGCGTCTGAACCGCCCATCAGGCCAGCTCAAGCATTCCATATTCGGCACGCCGGTGAGCCGACCGAAAGACCGGCGGGGTGCCCGGCTGTCGATAGTCTTGAAGGGCAACGGACACGCGGCGGTATCCGCCCGATGCAGAGGCACGACTCAGAGGCACGATTCAGAGGCACAACTTAGAGGAGGTCCCATGAGCGTCGAGTCCGGTGGTGGACACGCTCACCGGGGCCGCGACGACGGCCCGGCGGGCGCCCGCGCGGCGGCGGTGGCCGGTCTGACCCGGCTGCTGGAACCCGCCGTCGCCGAGGCGGGCTTCGACCTGGAAGAGATCGATGTGCGGCCCGCGGGCCGGCGCCGGCTGGTGAAGATCGTGGTGGACTCCGACGACGGGGTGAGCCTCGACGACATCGCGCTGCTCAGCCGGACCGCCGCCGGGCTCCTCGACGGCACCGATGTCATGGGCAACGGGCCGTACGTCCTGGAGGTGTCCTCGCCCGGCGTCGACCGCCCCCTCACCGAGCCCCGGCACTGGCGCCGCGCCGCGGGCCGGCTGGTCGTCGCCCCGCTGGCCGAGGGCGGTCAGGTCGAGGGCCGGGTGGTGTCCGCGGACGACGAGGCGGTCGTCATCGACGTCGCCGACCCCGCCAAGAGCAAGCCAGTCAAGGGCGCCAAGGCACCGAAGGGCCCCAAGGGCGGCCCGGCGAAGGCGACCAGGCGCCGGTTCGGCCTCGAGGAGCTGGGACGGGGCCGGGTCCAGGTGGAGTTCCGCCAGGACACCGACCCCGGCGAGCCCGCCGGCGAGGCCGAGGAATCGCGTTCTCCGGCTGAGCCGGACTAGAGGGGGAGACTCGTGGACATCGACATGACCGCCTTGCGGAGCCTGGAGAGCGAGAAGGACATCTCGCTCGAAGTGGCCATCAAGGCCATCGAAGACGCGCTGCTGATCGCCTACAACCGTACGGAGGGGGCGGCGTCCGGGGCGCGGGTCGAGCTCGACCGCAGCACCGGGCATGTCACCGTGTGGGCGACCGAGACCAATGAGGACGGCGAGACCGTCCGGGAATACGACGACACGCCCACGGGTTTTGGACGTATCGCGGCTACCACCGCCAAGCAGGTCATCCTGCAGCGGCTGCGGGACGCCGAGGACGAGCTGACCTTTGGCGAGTACGCCGGCCGTGAGGGCGACATCGTCTCGGGGATCATCCAGCAGGGCAAGGACCCGCGCAACGTGCTGGTGGACCTCGGCAAGATCGAAGCGGTGCTGCCGCCGCAGGAGCAGGTGCCCGGCGAGTCCTACGAGCACGGCGAGCGCCTGCGGGCCTACGTCGTGCAAGTGCGCAAGGGGCACCGCGGTCCTTCGGTGCAGCTGTCGCGGACCCATCCCAACCTGGTGCGCAAGCTGTTCGCGCTGGAGGTCCCGGAGATCGCCGACGGCACGGTGGAGATCTCCGCGATCGCCCGCGAGGCCGGGCACCGTACCAAGATCGCGGTACGGTCCCGCAAGCAGGGCGTGAACGCCAAGGGGGCCTGCATCGGCCCGCTCGGCAGCCGGGTCCGCAACGTCATGCACGAGCTGCACGGCGAGAAGATCGACATCGTGGACTGGTCGGACGAGCCGGCCAACTTCGTGGGCAACGCGCTGTCGCCGGCGCGGGTGTCGGCCGTCGAGGTGATCGACGCCGAGGCCCGGGTGGCCCGGGTGATCGTGCCCGACTACCAGCTGTCGCTGGCGATCGGCAAGGAAGGGCAGAACGCCCGGCTCGCCGCCCGCCTCACCGGCTGGCGGATCGACATCCGGTCCGACACCGAGCAGGTCGCGCCCCCTGCGGCGGCCGAGCCCGCCGCAGCCGCGGAGGCTTCCGCCGCTCCGCCGGAAGAGGGCGGCGGGGAAGCCGCACCGACCCCCGGAAACACCGCCACATAGGCGGCAGGAACGGGCGAATCTGGATCAACTACGTGAGGAGAGCATGCGACAGGTAGCGCCGACGCCCGGGCGCGGTAGACTTTCCTCACGTGGCCGGTCGGTCCCGTGGCGCACTTGCGTGGGCTGCCGGGTTCGAACGGCCAAGACCGACCTGCTGCGCCTGGTGGTGGTCGAGGGCGAAGTCGTCATCGACCGGGGCAAAGCACTGCCGGGACGGGGCGCTCATCTGCACCCCGATCCGGGATGTCTCGAGCTCGCCGAGCGACGTCGGGCGTTCCCCCGGGCCTTTCGCCTGGTGGGGCCGCTCGGCACCAGCGTGCTGCGAGACGGGCTTGCGGCGGATTCGCCGCGGAAGCAGGATGGCCAAACGGTAAGCGACGTCTAGTCGGAAGCAGGTCGAGATTGCTATGAGCGCTCGATGAGCACGCCGCTATGAGAACGGCAAGTTAGCGACGGTCCGGAGGCCGCACCCCCGGACCGAGTAGGGAGTGCAGTGGCCAAGGTCCGGGTATACGAACTCGCCAAGGAGTTCGGTGTAGAGAGCAAGGCCGTCATGGCCAAGCTCAACGAAATGGGCGAGTTCGTTCGTTCGGCGTCCTCAACGATTGAGGCGCCGGTCGTTCGCAGGCTCACAGAGGCTTTTTCCGATTCATCCTCCGCCAAGCCGGCGGAGAAGAAGGCCGCGGGCAACCGTCCCGGCCCTGGGCCGCGCCCGTCGGCGCCGCGCCCGGGTCCGTCCGGCGCTCCGGCCTCGGGCGGTCAGGGTGGCCAGGCCGCCCCGGGCGCCCGTCCAGGCCCGCCGAAGCCGGCGGCGCCCCGCCCGCCCGCGCCCAAGCCGGCCACGGCGGCACCCGCCGCTCCCGGCGGCGTCAAGCCGGGTCCGCGTCCGGGTCCGGTCCCGCCCGCGCCGAGCACGCCGGTCACTCCGGCGCCGGCACAGGCGTCCGCGCCGGCCCCTGCGGTGCCCCAGGCACCGGGCGGTCCGGCCGAGGGTGGTCCCCGTGACGGTGGCCCCCGTGAAGCAGGTCCCCGCGACGCCGGTCCCCGTGAGGGCGGCCAGCGTGACGCAGGTGCCCGCGACGAGGGTGCCCGCGACGAGGGTGCCCGCGAAGGCGGCGCCCGTGAGGGTGGCGGTGGCCCCAAGCCGGGTCCCCGCACGCCCAAGCCCGGGCCGCGTCCCGCGCCGCGCAGCGGTGGCGGCGGCGGTGGTGGCGGCGGCCGTGGGCCCGGTGGCCCGCGCCCCGGCAACAACCCGTTCAGCTCGACCAACACCGGCATGGGCCAGTCGGCCAAGCCGGGGCCGCGTCCCGGCCCCCGGCCCGCCGCTGAGCGTCCGGCGGCCGCCGCGAGCGGCGACCGTCCTGGCGGTCCCCGTCCGGCCGGTGGCCCCCGGCCCGGTGGCGCTCCGGGCGCGGGCGGTCCCCGTCCCAGCCCGGGCGGCATGCCCCCGCGTCCCGCGGGTGGCGGCGGTCCGCGGCCGAGCCCGATGAACATGCCGTCCTCGCGGCCTTCCGCGGCTCCTGGCCGCGGCGGTCCCGGCGGTGGCGGCGGCGGTCGTCCCGGTGGCGGTGGCGGCGGTGCCCGTCCGGGTGCCGGTGGCGGCGGTGCCCGTCCGGGTGCCGGTGCCGGTCGTCCCGGTGGCGGTGGCGGCTTCGGCGCGCCCCGTCCGGGTGGCGGCGGCGGTCGTCCCGGTGGTGGCTTCGGTCCCCGCCCGGGTGGCGGCGGTCGCGGCCGCGGTGGTACGCAGGGCGCCTTCGGTCGTCCCGGCGGCCGCCCGACCCGGGGTCGCAAGTCCAAGAAGCAGCGGCGTCAAGAGTTCGACAACATGCAGGCGCCGGCGATCGGCGGCGTCCAGGCGCCGCGCGGTCACGGCAAGTCGATCAAGCTGCCGCAGGGCGCCACGCTGACCGACTTCGCCGAGCGGATCGGCGCCAACCCGGCGTCGCTCGTGGCGATCATGATGCACCTCGGCAAGATGGTCACGGCCACCCAGTCGGTGGACGAGACCGACCTGCAGGAGCTCGGCCTGGAGCTGGACTTCGAGGTCCACGTCGTCAGTCCCGAGGACGAGGACCGCGAGCTGCTCGAGTCGTTCGACATCGAGTACGGCGAGGACGAGGGCGACGAGGAGCACCTCCAGGTGCGCCCGCCGGTCGTCACCGTCATGGGCCACGTCGACCACGGTAAGACCAAGCTGCTGGACGCGGTGCGCAACGCCGACGTGCAGGCGGGCGAGGCCGGCGGCATCACCCAGCACATCGGCGCCTACCAGGTGCAGACCGTGGTGGACGGTGTGGACCGCAAGATCACCTTCATCGACACCCCGGGTCACGAGGCGTTCACCGCCATGCGTGCCCGCGGTGCCGACACCACCGACCTGGTGGTGCTGGTGGTCGCGGCCGACGACGGCGTCAAGCCGCAGACCACCGAGGCGATCGACCACGCCACGGCGGCCGGCGTGCCGATCGTGGTCGCGGTCAACAAGATCGACGTCGAGGGCGCGGACCCGCAGCGGGTGCGCTCCCAGCTCACCGAGTACGGCCTGATCGCCGAGGAGTTCGGCGGTACGACCCAGTTCGTCGACGTGTCCGCCAAGCAGGGCATCAACATCGACGGTCTGCTCGAGTCCATCGTGCTGACCGCCGACGCCGAGCTGGAGCTCAAGGCCAACCCGGACATGCCCGCACAGGGCTCGACCATCGAGGCCAGGCTGGACAAGGGCCGCGGCGCCGTGGCGACCGTGCTGGTCCAGCGCGGCACGCTGCACGTCGGTGACTCGATCGTCTGCGGCGTGGCCCACGGCCGCGTCCGGGCGATGCAGGACGACAACGGCAACAACGTCACCGAGGCGACTCCGTCGCGTCCGGTGATGGTGCTCGGCCTCACCGCCGTGCCGGGAGCGGGCGACAACTTCCTGGTCGTCGAAGACGACCGGATCGCCCGGCAGATCGCCGACAAGCGGGTCGCCCGCAAGCGCAACGCCGAGCTGCTCAAGAGCCGCAAGAGCAGCTCCCTCGAGGACCTGTTCAAGGACCTCGAGCGCGGCGAGCGGGACGAGCTGCTGCTCATCCTCAAGGGCGACGTGTCCGGTTCGGTGGAGGCCCTCGAGGACTCGCTGTCGAAGATCGACGTCGGCGAGGAGGTCAACCTCCGGGTGATCCGCCGCGGTGTCGGCGCGATCACGCAGGACGACGTCAACCTGTCGGTCGCCTCCGACGGCGCGGTGATCATCGGCTTCAACGTACGGCCGGAGCGCAACGCGCAGGAGATGGCCGACCGCGAGGGCGTGGACATCCGCTACTACTCGGTGATCTACCAGGCGATCGACGAGATCGAGGCGGCCCTCAAGGGCATGCTGAAGCCGGAGTTCGAAGAGGTCCAGCTCGGTACCGCGGAGATCCGCGAGATCTTCAAGGTGCCGAAGATCGGGAACGTCGGTGGCTCGATGGTCACCTCGGGGATCATCCAGCGCAACGCCAAGGCGCGCCTGATCCGCGACGGTGCCGTGATCTCCGACAACCTCACGGTGTCGTCCCTGCGCCGGTTCAAGGACGACGCCACCGAGGTCCGCGAGGGCTTCGAGTGCGGTATCGGCGTCGGCTACAGCGACATCAAGCTCGGTGACACCATCGAGTGCTTCGAGATGCGGGAGAAGCCCCGCGCCTGAGGCCGCACCACGCCGGGGGCCCGTGAGCGTACGGGCCCCCGGCGCACGGTGACGTCGCGAGCGGCGGTGGCGCGAGAAGCGCCGTCGTGAGCGGCGTCGTCGCGAGACTGTGCAGTCGTCATACACGTGACATGGCGCCAGGCGGATCCTTCCGGCTGGCGTCATGTCACGTCGGCGGCTCCGGGAACATCCCGGCCGCCGCCCGTCGTTCCATCCAGACGAAGATCCCGAGGTGATCCGCCAGGTGTACGTGGGTGCGCTGACGCTCGACCTGCTCTTGGGAGACGTCCACTCGCTGAAGCAGAAGCGTTCGGTCGTCCGTCCCATCGTCGCCGAGATCCGCAAGCGGTTCCCCGGCGTGGCCGTCGCCGAGACCGGCGAGACCGACCTGCACCGCAGGGCGGAGATCGGCGTGGCGGTGGTGTCGGCCACCGCCGGCAACTGCACCGAGGTCCTGGACCAGTGCGAGCGGCTGGTCGCAGGCCGCCCGGAGATCGAGCTGCTGTCGGCACGGCGGCGGCTCTACAACGGCGAGGACTAGCCTTCCGGCTGCTCGCGAGACTACGAAAGGGAGTGCGATCATGGTGGACGCAGCTCGGGCCCGCAAGCTCGCCGACCGCATCCAGCAGATCGTGGCGGAGATGCTGGAGCGGCGGATCAAGGACCCGCGGCTCGGCTTCGTGACCGTGACGGACACCCGCATCACCAACGACCTGCGCGACGCCACCGTCTACTACACGGTGTACGGGACGGAGGACGAGCAGGCCGGGACGGCCGCCGCCCTGGAGAGCGCCAAGGGCGTCATCCGCTCCGAGGTGGGCAAGCAGACCGGCGTCCGGCACACCCCGAGCCTGACCTTCGTCATCGACTCGGTGATGGAGAACGCGGCGCACATCGACGACCTGCTGGCCAAGGCGCGCCAGCGGGACGCGGAGGTCGCCAGGGCGGCGCAGGGCGCCACTCCGGCGGGCGACGCCAACCCGTACCGCGAGGCCGACGAGGCCGGCGACGAGGACGACGAGGACGACGAGGACGACGAGGCCGGTGACACCGCCGGTTCGGACGAATCCGCCGACTCCACCCGCGACGAGGGCGGCGAAGCGGGACACTCGTCATCGTGAGCGAGCCGGTGGCGGGCGACCCGCGGGCACCGGGGGCCGTCTGGATCAGTGATCAGGACGCTCCCGGGCTCGCCTGGGGCGGCGCCGCCGACCATGTCGACCACTCGACGGGCCCCGTGGTGGCGAACCCGGCGGTGGTGAACCCCGTGGGGGCGAACCCCCCGGTGGCGAGCCCGGCTGCGGCGACCCCGCCGGGACCGGCCGCCGATGCCGCCGGCTGGGCCGATCTGGAGTGGGACGAGGCCGTCCGGCTCATCCGGGAGGCCGGGGACATCTCGCTGACCTGCCATGTGGCCCCGGACGGCGACGCGCTCGGCTCGATGCTGGCGCTCGCGCAGGCGCTGCGCGCGCTCGGCAAGGGCGTCTCGGCCTCGTTCGGCGAGCCGTTCAAGGTCCCCGACATCCTGCGCTTCCTGCCCGGCCAGGAGCTGCTGGTCGAGCCGTCCCGGATGCCCGCCGCGCCCGAGGTGATGATCACGCTGGACGCCGCGGGGGTGGAACGGCTCGGCTCGCTGGCCGGCCGCGCCGCCGCCGCCGGCTCGCTGATCGTCGTCGACCACCACGCCTCCAACACCGGCTTCGGT
The DNA here is from genome assembly GCF_044326315.1 of Actinomadura sp. 9N407. Taxonomy (NCBI): domain Bacteria; kingdom Bacillati; phylum Actinomycetota; class Actinomycetes; order Streptosporangiales; family Thermomonosporaceae; genus Actinomadura; species Actinomadura sp. 9N407. The sequence continues at coordinate 162,306 of NZ_JBIRAW010000018.1, forward strand.
GCCGTCCGGCTGGTCGATCCGGACGCGGCGGCCACCGCGGTGCTGGTCGACGAGCTGATCCGCCGGCTCGGCGCGCCACTCACCCCCGACATCGCGCAGGGCCTGTACGCGGGCGTGGCCAGCGACACCGGCTCGTTCAAGTACCCCTGCACGACCCCGCAGGTGCACGATCTGGCGGGACGGCTGCTCGCGGCGGGCGTACGTCCCGAAGCGGTGAGCCGCGAGCTGTGGGACCGGGCCCCGTTCGGCTACCTGATGGTGCTGGCGGGCGCGCTGGCCAGGGCCCGGCTCGAACGCGACGCGGCCGGCGGTCTCGGCCTGGTCTGGACGACGATCGGCCGCGCCGAGCGCGATGCGCGGGACGTTCCGTACGACCAGCTCGAAGGGGTCATCGACCAGCTCCGCCGGGCCGACGAGGCCGAGGTCGCGGTCGTCTGCAAGGAGAACGACCAGGGCGGCTGGTACGTGTCGACCCGTTCCAAGGGGCAGGTCGACGTGGGCCGCGCCTGCGTCGCGCTGGGCGGCGGCGGCCATCGCACCGCGGCGGCGTTCACCATCACCGGCGAGCCCGCCGACATCATCGACCGGCTGCGCGCCGCGCTGCGCGCACCCTGAGGGAGAAACCATGAGCACGGCCGCCTCGGGGCTGGTCATCGTCGACAAGCCCGCGGAATGGACGTCCCATGACGTGGTGGGCAGGATGCGGCGGCTCGCGCGGACCCGGCGGGTCGGGCACGCGGGCACGCTGGACCCGATGGCCACCGGCGTGCTGGTGCTCGGGATCGAGAAGGCCACCCGGCTGCTCGGCCATCTGGCGCTGACCGAGAAGGAGTACGTGGCCACGATCCGGCTCGGCCAGACCACCAACACCGACGACGCCGAGGGCGAGATCATCGCCTCCGCGCCGGCCGGCGCGGTCGCCGACGAGGCGCTGCGGGCCGGGATCGCCTCGCTGACCGGCCCGATCCGGCAGACGCCGCCGCAGGTCAGCGCGATCAAGGTGAACGGGGAGCGGGCGTACAAGATGGCCCGCAAGGGCGAGCACGTGGCCCTGGAGGCGCGCCCGGTGACGGTGCACGCGTTCACGGTCACCGAGGTGCGCAGGGACGGCGACCTGATCGACGTGGACGCCGTGATCGGCTGCTCGTCGGGTACCTACATCCGCGCGCTGGCCCGCGACCTGGGCGCCATGCTCGGCACCGGCGGGCACCTCACCGCCCTGCGCCGTACCCGGGTGGGACCGTACGACCTGAGCATGGCCCGCACGCTCGACCAGCTCGGCGAGACCATGGAGATGCTGCCGATCGGCGACGCGGTGGCGGCGGTGTTCCCGCGCCGCGACGTGGAGGCCGACGACGCCCGCAAGGTCATGCACGGCGGGCGGCTGCCGGCGATCGGCCTCGGCCCCGGGCCGGTGGGCGTCTTCGCCCCCGACGGGACGCTGCTGGCGCTGGTGGAGGAGCAGGGCAACGCGGCCAAGCCGCTGGCCGTCTTCGTTCCCTGACCGGCCACGTCCCCTGGCCGACCGCGTCCCCGAGTGTTGACTCGTGGCGTGTTCGCCTGAGAACGCCGGGGCAGAGGCGAACACGCCACGAGTCAACTGAAGCCACGAGTCAACTGAAGCGCGTTTCCGGCCGTTCTCGTCCACTGACGCTGCGTGTCGTGGGCGGAGTCACCCCGCCGGACCCTCCCGATTCAACCTACGGTCGCGTAACCTACGTAACCGTAGGTTTGATTCCGTCGAGTCGGTCGAGAATCCGAGTCGGTCGAGAACCTGAGTCGGCCGAGAACACGAGTCGGCCGAGAACCGTTGAGTCGGTCCGGTCGAGTCGGATGAGTTAGGAGGTCGCTCGTGGCCACAATGAGCCACCCGTCCCCGTCCCTGCCCGACGCCCCCTCTCCCACCCGCCCCCGGCTGCGCGGCTGGCTGCATCTGGGCGCGTTCCCCGCCGTGCTGCTGGCCGGGCTCGTCCTGGTCGCGCTCGGCCCCACCACCGGGGCGCGGCTGGCCTCGGCGGTGTACGTCGCCACCTCGGCCCTGCTGTTCGGGATCTCGGGGACCTACCACCGCCAGCAGGACACCCGGCTGCTCGAACTGCTGCGGCGCTTCGACCACGCCAACATCTACCTGATCATCGCCGGGACGTACACGCCGTTCGCCGTGGTGGCCCTGGACGGCACCGTCCGGATCGTGGTCCTCGGCGTCGTCTGGACGGGCGCCGTCGCCGGCGTCCTCTTCCGCACGATGTGGGTCGGCGCGCCGCGCTGGCTCTACGTGAGCCTCTACATCGCCCTGGGCTGGGTCGCGGTGTTCTTCCTGCCGCAGTTCCTCGACGGCGTCGGGATCGCCGCCTGCGTCCTGGTGGCGCTGGGCGGGATCGCCTACAGCGCGGGCGGCGTCGTGTACGGCCTGAAGCGGCCCGACCCCTCGCCGCGCTGGTTCGGCTTCCACGAGGTCTTCCACGCCTGCACGCTCGCGGCGTACGTCATGCAGTACATCGCGGTCTCGCTGGTGGTCTACCAGTCCGCGTGAGCCTCGCCCGGCCTGAGGGGAGGCGACGCCGGTACGCTGAGCCGCCGCCGTGCGCGTGAGCCGCCACTACCGGCGGGTAGAATCACGCTCGGGCAGCCCTCCGGTCATCCCGGGACCGGCCGCATGGCAGTCTTGAAGGCGACACAGGACCGGCAGGGCAGGTTTCACGCAGGGAGTGCATGGTGCGGCGCTGGCATGGCCTCGACGAGGTTCCCGCCGATTGGGGCAGGTCGGTCGTGACGATCGGCGTGTTCGACGGCGTGCACCGCGGTCATCAGCGGATCGTCCGCGCCGCCGCCGATCTGGCCCGCGAGCGCGGCGTCCGGTCGGTCGTGATCACGTTCGATCCGCATCCCGACGAGGTGGTACGGCCGGGCACGCACCCGCCGCTGCTGACCTCGGCCCGGCGCCGGATCGAGCTGCTGGAGGGCCTCGGCACCGACGCGGTCGCGGTGGTCCCGTTCACGCTGGAGCTGTCGAAGGTGCCGCCGGACGAGTTCGTCCAGTCCGTGCTGGTCGACCGGCTGCACGCGTCCCACGTGATCGTGGGGGAGGACTTCCGCTTCGGGCACCGGGCCAAAGGCGACGTCCCGCTGCTGCGCGAGCTGGGCGAGAAGTACGACTTCACCGTCGAGGGGATGCCGCTGGTGGCCAACGGCGGCACGATCTCCTCCACCCACATCCGGGAGCGGCTGGACGCCGGCGCGGTCGACGACGCCGCGCGCGCGCTGGGCCGGCCGCACCGCGTCGAGGGCGTGGTGGTGCGCGGGCACCAGCGCGGCCGGGCGCTGGGCTTCCCGACCGCCAACCTGGAGAGCCTGCCGCACACGGCCATCCCGGCCGACGGCGTGTACTCCGGCCGGCTGGTGTGCGACTCCGACCGCTACCCCGGCTTCAGCTGGCCCGCGGCGATCTCCATCGGCACCAACCCCACGTTCGACGGCGTCGAGCGCACGGTCGAGGCGTACGCGCTGGACCGCGACGATCTCGACCTCTACGGCGAGCACATGGCGGTCGACTTCGAGGCCCGGATCCGCGACACGCTCAAGTTCGACTCGATCGAGGCGCTGGTCGAGCAGATGCACCTCGACGTGGCCCGGATCCGCGAGCTGACCGCCCCCTGATCGGCGCCTGATCGGCACCGCGCGGTGGCAAAAGCCCTGATCACGGCCGGTACGCGTTACGGGCCGGGGCATCAGGCGGGCATGGTACGGTGAAGTTTCGCCGGGAAAGGTCCCGGCTCGGCGAGCTGCACCCTCATGCGGCTCGCCATGATTCCCCACGCACCATGCGGACCGCTGCGCCTGCGAGGCCGGGATCTGCGGGTGACGATCTCATCGAAGGAGCCACGTGTCGCTCGACACCGCCACCAAGAACAAGATCATCGAAGAGTACGCGACCACTGAGGGTGACACCGGTTCCCCGGAAGTCCAGGTCGCGCTGCTGACCCGGCGGATCAACGATCTGACCGAGCACCTCAAGGAGCACAAGCACGACCACCACAGCCGCCGCGGCCTGCTGCTGCTGGTCGGCCGGCGTCGCCGGCTCCTGAAGTACCTGAGCAACAAGGACATCAACCGCTACCGCGCGCTGATCGAACGACTCGGTCTGCGTCGCTAGCAAGGCGAGGGAGTGGCTCCATCCGGGCCGCTCCCTCTTCCGTATCGGCCGGGACCGCGGTCCCGTCGCCCGCGGCTCGCGTGGGCCCGCCGGGCAGGCCGCGCCGCCGAGCGCGCTGAGCGCGCCGGCCGCGAGCACCCGCGAGCGGGTGCGGCCCCCAGGGGCGTAGAAACCCTGGAGAGCGGGAATGCGAGACCGCAGGCGCGGTACCGCGACCGGCGCCGGTACGGAGCACCAGGGGGCCTCCCGCCCCCGGGGCGGCCGACGGCCGTGACCGGTCATCGGACGGCGCGCTCCGGCCGCCCGCCGTACAACTGGACAGCAAGCAAGCCCCGCGGACACCGCCCTGGTGCGGCCGGTCCTCGGTAGTGGCCTCCGGATCGCGCCCCGCTCTCGGCGGGGCCGCCCGATCCGGATGCTTCGATCGAAGACCGGCACTGCGCGAACCACGGGAGAAAACCGCGGGGAACGACCGAAACCTAGGAGGTTTCCCGTGACCGATGCCGTGCGCATCGACGGCGCGCAGAGCGCCGAAGCCGTGATCGACAACGGCTCATTCGGTACCCGGACCATCCGGTTCGAGACCGGCCGGCTGGCCCGGCAGGCGGCCGGTTCGGCCGTCGTGTACCTGGACGACGACACGATGGTCCTCTCGGCCACCACCGCGTCCAAGAAGCCCAAGGACAACCTGGACTTCTTCCCGCTGACCGTGGACGTCGAGGAGCGGATGTACGCCGCCGGGCGGATCCCCGGCTCGTTCTTCCGCCGCGAGGGCCGGCCCTCCGAGGACGCGGTCCTCACCTGCCGGCTGATCGACCGGCCGCTGCGCCCGTCCTTCGTCAAGGGCCTGCGCAACGAGATCCAGGTCGTCGAGACGATCCTGGCGCTGAACCCCGAGCACCTGTACGACGTCGTGGCGATCAACGCCGCGTCGCTGTCCACCCAGCTCGCCGGGCTGCCCTTCTCCGGCCCGATCGGCGGCGTCCGCGTCGCGCTGATCGAGGGCGAGTGGATCGGCTTCCCGACCCATCCCGAGCTGGAGCGCGCCACCTTCGACATGGTCGTGGCCGGCCGGGTGCTGGCCGACGGCGATGTCGCGATCATGATGGTCGAGGCCGAGTCCACCCGCGAGACCCTCCGGCTCGTCGCCGACGGCGCCACCGCGCCGACGGAGGAGACCATCGCGCAGGGCCTCGAGGCGGCCAAGCCGTTCATCAAGGAGCTGTGCCGGGCGCAGAGCGAGGTGGCGGCCTCCGCCGCCAAGCCCACCGCCGAGTACCCGCTGTTCCCCGACTACCAGGACGACGTCCTGGAGGCGGTCACCGCCGCGGTCTCGGGCGAGCTGGCCGAGGCGCTGACCATCGCCGGCAAGCAGGAGCGCGAGGGCCGGCTGGACGAGATCAAGGCGGCCGCCGCCGCCAAGATCGGCGCCGACTTCGAGGGCCGCGACAAGGAGATCTCCGCCGCGTTCCGCGCCGTCACCAAGAAGCTGGTCCGCGCGCGCGTCGTCAGCGACGGGCTGCGGATCGACGGCCGCGGGGCCAAGGACATCCGGCAGCTGACCGCCGAGGCGCACGTGATCCCGCGGGTGCACGGCTCGGCGATCTTCGAGCGCGGCGAGACCCAGATCATGGGCGTCACCACGCTGAACATGCTCCGGATGGAGCAGATGATCGACACGCTCAACCCCGACCGCACCAAGCGGTACATGCACAACTACAACTTCCCGCCGTACTCGGTCGGCGAGACCGGCCGGGTGGGCTCGCCCAAGCGCCGCGAGATCGGCCACGGCGCGCTGGCCGAGCGGGCGCTGATCCCGGTGCTGCCGACCCGCGAGGAGTTCCCGTACGCGATCCGGCAGGTGTCGGAGGCGCTGGGCTCCAACGGCTCCACCTCGATGGGATCGGTCTGCGCCTCCACCATGTCGCTGCTGGACGCGGGCGTACCGCTGAAGCAGATGGTGGCGGGCATCGCGATGGGCCTGATCCACGAGGGCGGCGAGTACGTCACGCTGACCGACATCCTGGGCGCCGAGGACGCGTTCGGCGACATGGACTTCAAGGTCGCCGGCACCCGTGACCTGATCACGGCGCTGCAGCTGGACACCAAGCTGGACGGGATCCCCGCCTCGGTGCTGGCCGCCGCGCTGCGCCAGGCCAAGGGCGCCCGGCTCGCCATCCTGGACGTGATGTCCGAGGCCATCGAGGCGCCCGCCGAGATGAGCGAGTACGCGCCGCGGATCATCACGATCAAGGTCCCGGTCGACAAGATCGGCGAGGTCATCGGCCCGAAGGGCAAGATGATCAACTCGATCCAGGACGACACCGGCGCCGACATCACGATCGAGGACGACGGCACGATCTACGTCGGTGCCACCGACGGGCCGTCCGCCGAGGCCGCGCGGCAGGCGATCAACGCGATCGCCAACCCGCACATGCCCGAGATCGGCGAGCGCTACCTCGGCACCGTCGTCAAGACGACCACGTTCGGCGCGTTCGTGTCGCTGCTGCCCGGCAAGGACGGACTGCTGCACGTCTCGCAGATCCGCAAGCTGCACGGCGGCGCCCGGATCGAGAACGTCGAGGACGTCATCTCGGTCGGCTCCAAGATCCAGGTCGAGGTCACCGAGATCGACCAGCGCGGCAAGCTGTCGCTGGTCCCGGTCGAGGTCGTCGAGAAGGAGGCCGAGGCCAAGGAGGCCGGCGGCGACGGCGCCGCTCCGGCCGCCGCGGCCGACAACGGTGACCGCGCCGAGCGCGGCGACGACGAGGAGGGCGGCGACCGCCGCGCCCCGCGCCGCCGCCGTACCCGCCGCGGCGACGAGGGCCCGCAGCGCAACTCCTGAACCCGGTTCCACGTCTGCCGCCGACCGGCCTGCCCGTACCCTGGGCAGGCCGGTCGGCCGGTTTCGACCGGTCACCGCCCCCAAGCCGTTCCCGACCCATGATGGAGAACCACCCGTGACGCTGCCGGCCAGGGCACAGGAGCCCGGCACCACCCACACGATCCACTCCGGCGCGGACGGCGGCGGCGCGGTGCGCCGCACGGTGCTGCCCGGCGGGCTGCGCGTGATCACCGAGTCGATGCCGACGGTCCGCTCGGCCGCGTTCGGCATCTGGGCCGGGATCGGGTCGCGGGACGAGTCGCCGGCCGACGCCGGCGCCAGCCACTACCTGGAGCACGTCCTCTTCAAGGGCACCGGGCGGCGGTCCGCGCTGGAGATCTCGGCCGCGATCGACGCGGTCGGCGGCGACCTCAACGCGTTCACCGCCAAGGAGTACACCTGCTACTACGCGCGGGTCCTGGACGCCGACCTGCCGCTGGCGGTGGACGTGGTCTCCGACATGGTCGCCTCCTCGGTCAACCGGCCCGACGACGTCGAGGCCGAGCGCGGGGTGATCCTCGAAGAGATCCACATGCGCGACGACGACCCCGGCGACCTGATCCACGACGAGTTCTCCACCGCGCTGTACGGGGACGTCCCGCTGGGCCGTCCCATCCTCGGCACGGTCGAGTCCATCAACGCGCTGAGCCGCGACCGGATCCACGGCTACTACACCGAGCACTACGTCCCCCGCAATCTCGTCGTCTCGGTCGCGGGCAACGTCGACCACGACCAGGTCGTACGGCTGGTCTCGGCCGCGTTCGAGGACCGCCTCACCGGTGACGACCGGCCGGCGGCGCCCCGCATCGACGGCCCGCCCGTCCCGGTCTCCCCGGCCGTACGGGTCATCGACAAGGACACCGAGCAGGCGCACGTGATCGTCGGCGGCGCGGGCGTGTCCCGTACCGACGAGCGCCGCTTCGCGCTCGGCGTCCTCAACGCCGCGCTGGGCGGCGGGATGTCGTCCCGGCTGTTCCAGGAGATCCGGGAGCGGCGCGGGCTGGCCTACTCGGTCTACAGCTACGCCTCCCAGTACGCCGGCGCCGGGGTCTTCGGCGTCTACGCCGGCTGCCAGCCCGCCAAGATCGACGAGGTGCTGTCGATCTGCCGCGACGAGATCGCCAGGATCGCCGACGAGGGCATCGAGGGCGAGGAACTGGCCCGCGGCAAGGGCCAGCTCCGCGGCGCGATGGTGCTGGGCCTGGAGGACAGCGGCTCGCGGATGAGCCGGATCGGCAAGAGCGAGCTGGTGTACGAGTCGCTGCTGCCCGTCGACGAGGTACTGGCCAGGATCGACGCCGTGACCCCCGACGACATCCGCGAGGTCGGCCGCGCCGTCCTCTCCGGCCCGCAGGCCCTCACGATCATCGGCCCCTTCGGCGACCGCGACTTCACTCTGTGATTTAAAGTCCCGGCCCACGGTGCTCGCCTGGCGGCTCGCACCGTGACCGTGCCGTGTGCGAGCGCGGCATCGCTTCGCGATCTGGCCGGTGAGGCTCGCCTCCGGCTTCGCCTCACCGGCCAGGTAACGCGCTCGCGCGACGGCTGATGTTCCTAGACCTTCTTGCTGCTCTTTCTTCTTTTGTCGGGTTTCTCGAGGGCGGAGCTGAGGACGCCGGTCAGCCAGCGTTTCGAGGGGTCGGCGTCGACCAGGAGGGCGCGGACGAGGGTGCTGAGCGGGACGGCGAGGATCGCGCCCAGCGGGCCCAGGACCCAGGCCCACAGGATCAGCGAGATGTTGATCAGGGTGAACGACAGGCCCACCGCGTTGCCCAGGAACCTGGGCTGGATCAGCGACTGCAGCACGAAGTTGATGGCGCTGTAGGCGACGATGACCCAGATCATCGTGCCGACCCCGTCGTCCAGCAGCGCGAGCACCGCCGGAGGCGCCAGGCCGATCACGAAGCCGATGTTGGGGATGTAGTTGGTGAGGAACGACAGCAGGCCCCACAGCAGCGCCAGCGGGATGCCGAGCAGGTACAGGGCCACGACGTCGAGCGCGGCCACCAGCAGGCCGAAGAGCGTGGTGACGACGAGGAAGCGGCTGGTGTCGCGGGCGAAGGAGCGCAGCGCGGCGACCAGGTCGGAACGGGGGCCGTCCTGGCGTTCGAGCTTCTCCAGCTGGCGGACCGTGCCGGTGGCGTCCACGCACATGCCGACCAGCAGCAGCACGATCAGCAGCAGCGTGGAGGAGGCGCTGAGTAGCCCGTTCAGGAACGCCTGGACGTAGGCGAACAGCTGGCTCGGGTCGAGCCGCGACATCGCGTCCTGCAGCTTGCGCTGGTCGATGCCGTACTCGGCGAGGGTGTGGGTCGCCGATTCGACCAGCGCGTTGAACTGCGAGGTGTAGTCGGGCAGCATGACGGCCAGCTGGGCGACCGACAGGGCCAGGGCCGCGCCCAAGGCGAGCAGGACCGCGATCACCGTGGCCAGCGGAACGGTGACGCACACCCAGAATGGGGCGCCGTGCCGGTCGAGCCAGCCGCGCAAGGGGTTGACCGCGATGGTCAGGACCAGGGCCAGGAAGGCCGGGCCGGCCAGCGAGCCGATCGACTTGATCCCGGCCATCGTGACCGTGATGGCGGCCGTGCCCACCAGGATCCTGAGCGCGGGAGAGCGCGCCACGTCCATCCGGACACCTCCCAGAGATCGGCACTTGCTGTAACGGTAGCGCTACCCTCCGTCAAAACGGTGCGGGTGCGGTGCCCCGACCGGCGGCGGGACGGGACGGGCGCCGCGATAGGCTCGGGCCTCGTTCCGGAAGATCGGGCGGGGAGCCAGGAGGAGCTTGTGATCAAGGTCGGGGTGCTGGGCGCGCGGGGCCGGATGGGCGGCGAGGTGTGCCGTGCCGTGGAGGGCGCCGAGGGCATGGAGCTGGTCGCGGCCGTGGACCAGGGCGACGAGCTGGACGCCCTGACCGCCGCGCAGGTCGTGGTGGACTTCACCCATCCCGGCGTGGTCATGGACAACCTCCGCTGGTGCGTCGAGCACGGGCTGCACGCCGTCGTCGGGACCAGCGGGTTCGACCCGTCCCGGCTGGACGCGGTGCGCGGCTGGCAGCGCGAGCACGGCGGCGGCAACGTGCTGATCGCCCCCAACTTCGGGATCGGCGCGGTGCTGATGATGCACTTCGCGCAGAAGGCGGCGCCGTTCTTCGAGTCGGTCGAGGTCATCGAGCTGCACCACCCCAACAAGGTGGACGCGCCGAGCGGTACCTCCTACCGCACCGCCGAGCTGATCGCGGCGGCGCGTTCCGAGGCGGGCGTGCCGGTCTCGCCGGACGCCACCACGACCGCGCTGGACGGGGCGCGGGGCGCCGACGTCGAGGGTGTACGGGTGCACGCCGTCCGGCTGGCCGGGCTGATCGCCCACCAGGAGGTACTGCTGGGCGGGCACGGCGAGGTCTTCACGATCCGGCACGACTCGATGAACCGCGAGTCGTTCATGCCGGGCGTGCTGCTGTCGGTCCGCAAGGTCGGTGAGCTGCCCGGGCGGCTGACGGTGGGCATCGAATCGCTGCTCGGCCTGTGATGCTCTTCGCCGCCGAGCCGTGGGACTACCTCGGCGCGCACGAGGCGGTGGACCTGGAGCACGAGCTCGTCCAGTCCACCGCGGCGGTCCTGCGCCAGGGTGACGACATCGCCTACGCGCGCGCGGCGTTCGAGCTGGTCCGCGACGAGGTCACACATTCGCTGGACGCCGGCGACCGCCGTGTCACCTGGCGGGCGTCGGATGTCCTGCGCGAGCGCACCGGGCTCTGTTACGCCAAGTCGCACGCGTTCGTCGCGCTGCTGCGCGCGGGAGGCATCCAGGCGGGGTTCTGCTACCAGCGGCTCCTGCTGGGGGACGATCCGGCCGACGGCTTCGTCCTGCACGGGTTCGCGGCGGCGCTGATCGACGATCGCTGGGTACGGCTCGATCCGCGCGGCAACAAGCCGGGCATCGACGTCCGGTTCTCCGTGGACGAGGACGGGCTCGCGTACGAGGCGCGGCGCGACCTGGGCGAGGTCGACTACCCGACGGTCTACGCCGACCCGCATCCGGCCGTGCTGGACGTGCTCAAGGCCAACGACGACTGCGTCCGGATGTGCGAGACGGGCGGGCTGCCTTCCGCCGAGCTCTGAGCGGCGGGCAGAATGCCGGGCATGAACGATTCCTACGCCCGGAAGCTGTGGACGGTCTTCGAGCCGCTGCACATCGTCACCTACTTCTCGCCCGAATGCCTCCAGGCCAACAAGGACGTGGGCCTGAAGGGGTTCTGGATGGGCTACTTCGGGAGCCGTGCCGCTCCCATGGGCCCGGTGTCGGCCGGGGTGGTCGACGCGACGTTCTACGGGTTCCATCCCGTACGGGTGCGCAAGGCGGTGCCCGACGCGTGGACGTTCGCGTCCCCTGAGGAGATCCTGCGCGCGCGCGAGGAGAGCGCGGCCAAGGCCCTGCGGCGGCTCGCCCCCGGCATCGACGAGGTGGCGGAGAAGGCGAACCCGCTGCTCGCCTCGGTGGTGCAGGCGGCCGATGGCGCCGGTCGTGCACTGTTCAACGCCAACCGTGACGTGCCCACCCCCGACGACCCGGTCGCCGCTCTGTGGCAGCACACGGCCTCCCTCCGGGAGCACCGTGGGGACGGCCACCTCGCCGTCCTGGTGAACGAGGGCCTGAACGGCATCGAGTCCAACGTGCTCGCGTACGCGGCCAACGGGATGACGTTCGACGTGCTCACCCTGACCCGGGGCTGGTCGGCGGAGGAGTTGGACGGTGCCGCCACGGCGCTGGCCGGACGGGGCCTGCTGGACAAGGACGGCAAGGTCACCGATGAGGGCAGGGCGCTCCGGAAGCGGATGGAGGAGCGCACCGACGCGCTCGCGGCCCCCGCGTACCGCGTCCTGGACGACCCGGACGGGCTGTTCGCGCTACTGGAGCCGATGGCGCAGCCGGTGATGGACTCGGGCGAGGTGCCGTTCCCCAACCCGATCGGCCTGCAGAAGCGCTAGCGGCGCCGTACGCCCGAAACACCGCATGCCCGCAACGCCGCATGCCCGAAGCGCTGGAGGCGTCACTGGGCGGGCGTCACGAACCCGTACTTGTTGAAGAGTTCGCGAGCGACCGGAGAGGCCAGCCAGGAGACGAAGGAGGCGGCCTCCTTCTCGTTCCGGCTCTCCTTGACGGCGGCCGCGGCATAGGTGGCGGTGACGTTCTCCAGCGCCGGGATGGGCACGCTGCTCGCGGCGACGCCCGCGGACTTCAGGTCGGTGATGTAGACGAGACCGGCGTCGGCCTCGCCTGTGCGCACCCGGTCCAGGACGGCCCGCACGCTGATCTCCTCCGACGAGGACCGCACGGTGACCCCGGCCCCCGCGAAGATCTTGCGCGCGTACCGCCCGGCCGGGACGGTCGAGGCCCCCAGCGCGACCCGCAGCCCCGGCCGGGTGAGATCGCGCAGGCCGTGGATCCGGCGCGGGTTGCCGGGCCGCACGACGATCGTCATCGCGTTGTGCGCGATCACGCGGTGGCGCCCGGTGAGACGCTCGTTCACCTCGTTCAGGGTGCTCTCGTCCGCGGACACGAGCACGTCCCCGGCGTCGTGCTGCGACAGCCGGCCGGCCATCTCCTGCGAGCCGCCGAACGAGAACCGCACCTGGACGTCCCGGTGCTCGCGCTGGTAGGCCACGCCGAGCTCGCGCAGCACCTCCCGGGTGGAGGAGGCCGCCAGGACGGTGAGCGTCGTCTGCGCCGAGGATTCGCCGCAGCCTCCGGTGACCGCGCCGAGGCCGAGGAGGAGCAGCGCGGCGCGCGCGACGAGGCGCCGCCGGCGGGGGGAGTCCGGCATATGTCCAGATCTTAGGGTGAGGGCCCTTGTGTCGTGGCGTTGTGCCCTGGCGTGTCAGTGCCCGCCGCTAGGGTTTCAGAAGCCGAGAACACCCTTCCCCGGAGGCCCCTCTATGTCCCTCGACCTGTTGGAACTGCTGCCCGGCGACTGGCGCGAGCGCCTCGACCCGCTCGTCGATCCGATCGGTGCCGCGGCCCTGGGTGCCTTCGTGGCGAAGGAGTACGAGGAGCAGACGGTCTTCCCGCCCCGGGAGGACCTGTTCAACGCGTTCCGGCACTGCGCGTACGACAAGGCCCGCGTCCTCATCCTGGGCCAGGACCCCTACCACGGCCCGGGGCAGGCGCACGGGCTGAGCTTCAGCGTCCGCGACGGCGTCAGGATCCCGCCCTCGCTGCGCAACATCTACAAGGAGCTGGCCGGTGACCTCGACGTCCCGGTGTCCAAGACCGGCGACCTCACCGCCTGGGCCGACCAGGGCGTGCTGCTGCTCAACGCGGTGCTGACCGTACGGGCCGCCGAGGCGGGCTCGCACGCGGGCAAGGGCTGGGAGGACTTCACCGACGCCGCCATCCGCGCGCTGAACGACAAGCCGGAGTGCGTCGTCTTCGTCCTGTGGGGCGCCTATGCCCGCAAGAAGGCCAAGCTCGTCACCGGCGCGCACCACGTCGTGATCGAGTCGGCGCATCCGAGCCCGCTGAGCGCCAAGAAGTTCCTCGGCACGCGGCCGTTCAGCGCCGTCAACAAGGCCCTGGCCGACGCCGGCCAGCCGGAGATCGACTGGGCCGTTCCGCCGCGCCCCTGAGCACGCTCAGAGCCGCCCCGCCCCCCTGCCGCCGTGGTGCCTGCGACCAGACCTGGAGCCGGCACCACGGCGTCATGTCACGGCGTCAACGTCACGGCGCCGCGTCACAGGGGCCTGTCACAGCGTCAACGTCACAGGGCCAGGCCGAGGGTCAGCAGCGCGCCGTACGCGAGCTGGAGCCGTCCCGTGCCGCCGAGCACCGGGATCAGGGCCGGCCCGGTCGCGCCCTTGAGGACGGTCTGCATGGGCGGCACCGACAGCGGCGCCGACAGCAGCGCCAGCAGCACCCACGGATGCGGTGCCGCCATGGCCAGCACGATCGTGTACGGCAGCGCGGTGCACGCCGCGTACAGGACGCGGGTACGGCGGTCGCCGAGCACGACGGCGAGGGTGCGCTTGCCGGAGACCTTGTCGGTGGGGATGTCGCGCAGGTTGTTGGCCACCAGGAGCCCGCAGGCCAGCAGCCCGATCGGTACGGCCGCCGCCCACGCCTCCCAGGGGACGCCCTCGACCTGCACGTACACCGTGCCGACCACGGCGACCAGGCCGAAGAACACGAAGACCGAGATCTCGCCGAGGGCACGGTAGCCGTACGGGGTCTTGCCGCCGGTGTAGAACCAGGCGGCCAGGATCGCCACGGCGCCCACCAGGATCAGCCACCAGGTGGTGACGGCGGCGAGCACCAGCCCGGCGACGCCGGCCGCGAGGAAGCAGCCGAGCGCGGCGGCGAGCACCTGCTTCGGCCTGGCGACCCCGGAGCCGACCAGCCGGAGCGGGCCGACCCGGTCCTCGTCGGTGCCGCGGACGCCGTCGCTGTAGTCGTTGGAGTAGTTGACGCCGATCTGGAGCACGAGCGCGACGAACGCGGCCAGGGCGGCGCGCCACCACACGGACTGTCCTTCACCGATCGCGACGCCCGTACCGACGGCGACGGGGACGAGGGACGCGGGGAGCGTTCGGGGCCGCGATCCGGCGACCCATTGGGAGAGCGTGGCCACTGGTTACCGTTGGTTCTCGTGGGGCGACAGGGGACGGGGGCCTATTCTCCCCGACCCCGATCACCGTTGGGTCGCGGGGACGTCGTGGCGGGCGGGCCGGGCCGCAGCCGCAGCGACATCGCCAGGCCGAGGGCGAGGATGGCGGCCGTGGCCAGGGCGGCGCTCCGGGTCGCCTCCGCGAGGCTTTCGTCGGCCGCGCGGGCGAGCGGCGCACGATCGGCGTCGGCGTGCAGCTCGCGGGCGTACGTTCCGGCGCTCTGCCGCAGCTCGTGCGCGATGGCGGCGCGCTGCTCGGGAGGTAGGTCGGTGCCCTGGAGGCGTTCGGTCATGGCGTGCCCGAGACCGGTGGCGAAGACCGTTCCGATCAGGGCGATGCCGAGGGCGGCGCCGATCTGCCGGGCCGTCGACTGCGTCCCGGACGCCTGCCCGGCCCGCTCGTGCGGTACGTCGGTGAGCGTGACGTTGGTGAGCTGCGCGGCGGTCAGGCCAAGGCCGATGCCGTACAGCAGCATCCACGGTGCCAGGCCGAAGCCGGTGGTGGTCGCGCTCAGCGTAAGCGCCAGCGCGATGACGGCCGCGACCTCCAGCACCATGCCGAACTGGACGACCCGGACGGGACCGTGCCGCCGGGCCAGCTTGCCCGCGTACCCGCCGCACAGGAACGCGCCCACGGCCATCGGCAGGATCGCCACGCTGATTTGGAGCGGGTCGGTGCCGTGCACGCCCAGCAGGAACAGCGGCAGCACGAAGACCAGCCCCAGCTCGCCCACGTTGATCAGGGCTGAGGCGAGGTTGCCGTGCCGGAAGCTCGGGATCCGGAACAGGGTGAGATCGAGCATCACCGGCCGGCCGGCGGCGGCGCGGGCGCGTTCGACGACGACCAGCGCGGCCAGCAGCACGACGCCCAGCCCCAGCACGACCGGGACGGGCGACAGCGCGCTGGGCGGCCAGGCGAACGGGCCCATGTGGAACGGGCGGGTCGCCGTCCACCAGCCGTAGGCCTGGCCCTCGATCAGCCCGCACACCAGGGCACCGAAGCCCAGCGCCGACAGCAGCCCGCCCGGCCAGTCGATCTCGCGCAGCACGCCCCGTACACCGGTGGCGGCCCGGGTACGGGCCACGCGCGTCTCGGGCATCAGCAGGAGCGCCCCGGCGATCAGCGCGATCCCGATCGGCAGGTTGACGCCGAACGCCCAGCGCCAGCCGGCCGACGACCCCACCGCACCGCCGATCAGCGGGCCCAGCCCGGCCATTCCGGCGATCATCGAGCCGTAGACGCCGAACGCGGCGGCCCGTTCCCGGCCGGTGAACATCGCGTTCACCGTGGACAGCGTGGCGGGCAGGATCATCGCGGCGCCGACGCCCTGCAGCGCCCGCGCGCCGATCAGCGCCGACCCGCTGCCGGCCGCGGCGGCGGCCATGCTGGCCAGCACGAACAGCGCGACACCGAGCACGAACAGCCGGCGCCGCCCGAACAGGTCGCCGGCCCGGCCGAACGGGATCAGCAGCGCGGCGAACACCAGCGAGTAGACCGAGGTCACCCACTCGGCGTCGGAGGTGGTCAGGCCGAGCCCGGCGATGATCTGCGGGAGCAGGACGCCCACGATGGTGGCGTCCACCACGATCAGCGCGACGCCCAGGCTGATGACGACCATGCCGAGCCAGCGCCGGCGACCGGAGGCCGGAGCGGCCGTCCGGGCAGGCCGCGGCGGGACAGAGGTGGTCAGGGACACGGAACAAACTTATGCCCGGCCCCGCGCCGCCTCGCACCGGCCCCGTCTTTGGGCCCGCGCCAGGACCCGTTTTAAGCCTCTGTTAACGCCCGTGTTAAGGCACGTGCCGACGGCCCGCCGCCGCGACCGCGCTTCAGCCGCTGACGCCGCCCGCGGCGTCGCCCGTGCTGTGGTCCGTGATGTCGGTGTGCAGGCGGATCTGCCGTACGGGCTCACCCATGTCGAGGTCGCGCGCGGTGCCGTCGGGTGCCCATCCGGCCGAGGCCAGGAACGCGCGCAGCACCTCGTCGCCCTCGAACGCCCATGTGATGAGCGTCTCGAAGCCGTCATCGCGCAGCAGGTCCACCGTGGCGGCCAGCAGGCGGCTGCCGTGCCCGGCCCTGGCGTGCATCGGGTCGACCAGGAGCGTCACCAGTTCGGCGGTGGCCGCCGGGTCGTGGTCGGGCTCGTCCTCGGCGGGCGCGTGCGCGGCGAACCCGACGACCAGGTCGGAGGCCACCGCCGCCAGCAGCCGGTGCCGGGGCCCCGGCGGGGACGTCACCGCCTCGGTCCAGCGATCGCGCCAGACCTTGCGCGCGTCGTCCCCGGTCACCTCGGCGAGCACGCCGGCCGGCAGCAGGTCGCGGTAGCCCTGCCGCCAGGCGCGCACCTGGATGTCGGCGATGGCCTCGGCGTCCGCGCGGCGGGCGGGCCGTACGCCCACATCGGCCATGGTCTGCCACGTCCTCTCGTCGGGTGGGAGTTCCTGAGTGCTGACCCGCAGCCTAGGGCGTGTCCTGGAGGCCGTCGCCCTGCGGTGCCGTACGGCGGCGCGCCCGGTACGTGCGGGTCTTGGTGCGGTTGCCGCACACGCTCATCGAGCACCAGGAACGGCTGCGGTTCTTGGACGTGTCCAGGAAGGCCCACAGGCAGGTGCTCTCCTGGCAGACCTTCAGCCGGGTCCACGTCCCGTCGGCGACCGACTCCATGACGGCCGCGGCGACCCGGGCGAGACCGGCGGCCGCGCCGGTGCCGTGGGGGACGAGTGAGGGCCGCCCCTCGATGAGGGCCAGCCGCAGCGGCAGCCGCTCGAGCGCCCCTTCCAGTTCGGCGGGCATGGCGGAGGCGTCCGGCCCGTGATGGCCGAGCATCGCCGCACGCAGGCCCTCGCGAAGGGCCGCCGCCGTCGTGACGTCGACCTTCTCCGCGGCGGTACGGCGCGGGACCAGCGAGCGGGCCGCCAGCCATTCCGCGAGCCTCGGGGGCGTGTCGATCGCGTCGGTGGCGCACTCGACGTCGAGGGTGTTGACGAAGTCGCGGAGCAGCAGGGCGGAGGGAGAGTCGGCCCGTGGGCCGCCGGTCCGCCCGCCGTCGTTCATCACCGCTCCCGCCTGCCTGTTCGTGCGCACCTTACCAAGGACGACACCGGTGTACCCGGATGGCCGGTTGCGACGACTCCCGACACCGGCGTAACGTCTTCACCGGTGTTGCCGTCCAAGGAATGGAAGGGACCGCTATATGGAAGGGACCGCTATGCGGCCGAAGGTGTCGAACGTCGCGATCGACTGCACGGACATGGACGCGATGATCGCGTTCTGGGGCGGGCTGCTCGCCATGAAGGTGACCGACCGGGACGAGGACTGGACCGACCTGGAGCCCATCGGCGAGGGCGGGCCGCTGCTGAGCTTCCAGTTCGTCCCCGAGGGCAAGCAGGCCAAGAACCGGATCCACTTCGATCTCGAGGTCCCCGACATCCACGCCGCCGGAGAGCGCGCCCGCGAGCTGGGCGCCACCGCGCACGGCGAGCCGATGGGCGACGACCCGGACCGGCCGTTCCAGGTCTGGCTCGACCCTCAGGGCAACGAGTTCTGCTTCGTCACAGCCTGACCAGCGACGCCTGACCGGCGACGCCCGATCGGCAGCGCCTGACCAGCGGCGGCCGGCTCACGGGGCGGCGTCGCGGACGGCCTCGGCCAAGCGCCGGACCCCCTCGGCCAGTTCGGTCTCCGAGGCCGCCGCGCCGTAGCTGATCCGCAGGTACGGACCGGGCGGCTCGGCGGGGAAGTACGGCCGGCCGGGGCTCACCAGCACTCCGGCGCGCAGGGCCGCGTCGGCGAGCGCCATGTCGTCCAGGCCGGCGGGCAGCCGTACCCACAGGTGCGGCCCGCCGGCCGGGTTGTTGACCTGCAGTTCGGGCAGCTCGCGGGCGAACGCGGCCCGGACGGCGTCCCGGCGCGAGCGCAGCGCGGTACGCACCGCGCGCAGGTGGCGCGGCCAGCCGGGCGAGCTGACCAGCTCCAGCAGCGTCTCCTGCATGGGTCTGGCCGGGAAGAACTCCTCGATCAGCTGGGTGGCGCGGATCCGTTCGGCGACGGGTCCCCGCGCGATCACCGCGGCGACCCGCAGGCTGGCGGCGGTGGCCTTGGTGGGCGAGGAGATGTGCACGACCCGTCCCTCCGGGTCGGCGCCCACCATCGGCGGCGGGATCGCGCCGATGGCCAGATGGCGTGCGAAGTCGTCCTCGATCACGAACGCGCCCGCCTCCCGCGCCACCGCCATCACGCGCGCCCGCCGCGCGGGCGTCAGCACCGCACCGGTCGGATTGTGGAACGTCGGTTGCGTGTAGAGCACCCGCGCCCCGGTCATCGCGAACGCCTCGGCGAGCATCTCGGGACGCAGGCCGTCCTCGTCCATCGGAACGGGCACCGGGTGCAAGCCACTCGCGCGCGCCACCGCCAGCACGCCCAGATACGTGGGCGACTCCACCAGGAGCGGTGCACCTGGCGGTAGCAGTGCGCGCAGCACGGTCGTGAGCGACTGCTGGCCGCCGCTGGTGATCAGCACGTCGGCGGGCGTGATCTCGCCTCCGGCCGTACGGGCGAACCAGGCGCGCAATTCCGGAACCCCGCCGAGCGGAGGCAGCGCCCAGGCGTCCGGCCGGCGCGCCGCCCGGGCCGCCGCCGTGGCCAGCGCCCTCGCGGGCTGAAGGCCGGGATGCAGGTAGCCGCCGCTGAGCGCGATCACGCCCTCGGGCGGAGGCGTCAGCAGCCGGGCGACACCGCCCGCGTCCACCGCGCGATCGCCCAGCGTGACCGCCTGCCAGCCCATGTCGGCGGGCGCGGCCGCGGGCTCGGGACGCTCGGCGGCGAAGGCACCGCTCCCGGGCCGGGTGACGACCAGGCCCTCGGCCGCCAGCAGGCTGAGCGCCCTGGTCACCGTGACCGGGCTGACCTGGTGGCGGCGCATCAGGGCGCGGCTGGACGGGAGCCGCTCGCCCGCGTGCAGGCCGCGTACCTCCGACCGCAGCCGCTCGGCCAGAAGGGTGACACTGCTATCCTGATGCATGAAGGACAACGATAGCGCTACTAACATCGCACCGATAGCGCTCGGCGGCCTGGCCCTGGCCGCGCTCGGCGTGCTGGTCTTCTCCCTGACCCTCCCCGCGACCGTGTTCGCGCTGGAAGGCCTGGACCCGTACCTGATCGGCGTCGGCCGGTCCGCGCTCGCGACCGTGCCCGCCGTCATCGCGCTGGCCGCCGTCCGGGCCCGCCTCCCGCGCCGCGGGCAATGGCCCGGGCTGCTGATCGTCGCCGCCGGAGTGATCTTCGGCTTCCCGGTGCTCTCCACGCTGGCCCTGGACCACGGTTCCTCGTCCGCGCACGCGGCCGTCATCGTGGGCGTGCTGCCCGCCGCCACGGCGATCCTCGCGGTGCTCAGGGGCGGGGAGCGGCCGTCCCGCATGTTCTGGCTCGCCGCGGCGACCGGGGCGGTCCTGGTCACCGGCTTCGCGCTGATCCGCGGCGCGGGCCACCTCACCGGCGGCGACCTGCTGCTGTTCGGTTCCCTACTGGCCGCGGCGGCCGGGTACACCGAGGGCGGCCGGCTGGCCCGCGAGATGCCGGGCTGGCGGGTGATCTCCTGGGCGCTGATCCTGGCCGCGCCGGTCTGCGTACCGGTCACGCTGTGGCTGCTGGCGACGACGGACCCGCAGTGGACGGGACGTTCCGCGATGGGCTTCGGGTACGTGGCGCTGCTGTCGGCCTACCTGGGCTTCTTCGCCTGGTACGAGGGACTGGCCAGGGCCGGGATCGCGCGCGCCAGCCAGGTCCAGCTGGCCCAGCCGCTGCTGACCATCGTCTGGTCCGGGATCCTGCTGGCCGAGCTGATCGACGCCACCACCGCGCTGGCGGCCGTGGGCGTGCTGGTCTGCGTGGCATTGGCCCAGCGGGCCCGGGTACGGAACGTACCGGGCCCCGGCGGCACGCCGGGGAACCTTGCACCATATGACACTCTCCCGCAAGATGAGAGGGAAAGCGTCACATCGTCGTGACCGCGAGGAGCCCGGCATGGACGAGAAGTCCGGCATGGACGAGAAGCTCGGCAGGGGCGAGAAGCTCACCGTTCCCGAGGGCGGGTTCTGGCCCGCGCCCGATATCCCGCAGCCGAACATCTACCCGATGGAATGGCGGGTGGAGACCGACAAGCTCGCGGCCATCTACGAGAAGTCCAAGCGGACCGTGTGGAACCCCGCCGACCTGCCCTGGGACGGGATCCGCCCGGAGGACTTCAGCATCGAGCAGCGGCTCGGCATCATGTACTGGTTCTCCGTGCTGGCCAATTTCGACGCCTCGGGCCCGGCCGTGTTCGCGCGTGCGACCATTCACGCGTTCGAGCAGCACGAGGAGGATCCGGTCCGCAAGTGCTTCTTCTCGATCACCCGCGACGAGATGAACCACGAGGAGTGCTGCCAGCGCACGATCGCCAAGCTATGGCCGGGTGGCCCGCTGGACTGGACGCCGCGTACCGACCTGGAGAAGGCGGCGCACAACAACATCAACTGGCTCTACTACAACGGCGGCCGCTACTGGGCCGGCTACAGCACGGCGGTCCGCAAATACTCGCTCGCCGTGCTGTTCACCAGTTTCATGATGGGCGAGATGGCGGCGTCCACCCTGTTCCGGGGGATGGCGTCCGGTACGCGCCACCCGGTGTTCGGGGAGATGTTCCAGCGCATCGGCCGGGACGAGTCGCGCCATCTGCAGATCTGCATGACGATCCTGGACAAGGAATGGCCGGGCCTCACCGACGAGGTCAAGGGCCAGATCACCAAGCAGCTGCGGGCCGGGTTCGTGTTCCTGTCGATGATCCTCTGGGAGCCGCCCGAGGGGTTCTGGGAGCTTCCCCCGTACTTCCTCGGCAACCACCGCGTCCTGATGGGCCACGCCCGCGACGCCGGGCTCGGCGTCCTGTCGTTCGAGGAGCAGGCCGAGAACTGGCGGCAGGCGATCGCCCGCGTCCGCGCCATCGTCGAACGCTGGGGCATCGCGTTCCCGGCCATCCCGGAGCTCGACATCGACGGCGTGAAGGTCGAGTTCATCGACCCCGAGGACATCATCCCGGTCTTCTGACCACCCGCCCCCGCTTCGTCGACTCGTGGCGTGTTCGCCTTTTCCGGTGCTGCGACAGGCGAACAC